>NZ_NPIA01000009.1 GCF_002262935.1 Lottiidibacillus patelloidae
GCACTTTGTTTGAGATAAAGGAAACACAACGAGTATTACGAGTTGATGTTGACTTATCGTAAATAAAAAGTGTGAAGAATTGTAGGCGTTGGGAGCTGATGCTGGATCAGCTAAGAAAAGCGAGGCGAACGTTCAGCGACGTAAAACCTTATAACACTTTGAACTAAGATAAAGGAAACACGAGAAGCTATGCGAATCGATGTTGACTTATCGAAAGTGAAAAGTCTATAGGTTTCTAGTCGCTGTGAGCCGCAGCTGGATCAACTTAGAAAAGCTGAAGCAATTGGTTAACGGTGTAAAAAAAGAAACCCGATTTCGTTTAACGAAATCGGGTTTTACTTTGCCTCGTAACCATATTGCTCCATTTCTTTATAAATTGTTTTTAAACGCGGATTACCTTCTCCAACAATTTCTCCTTCAACTGTAACGACAGGATAAAATAAATCTTCTTCAACAATCCTTTCCGAAAACTCCTTATCCTTGTCCATTTCTGGATTAGTAAAATCAACGTAGCGAATGGTAAAAGGTTGCTCTGGATATTTCCTTTTTAATGCTGCCTCAAGCCACTCATAAGTTTCTTTAGATGAAGGTAGATGAATACAACTAGGACACAGTTGATTAGCACCATAAACGATGACTTCGACTTCTTTCTTCAAACAAACTCACTCCCAATTCAATTCATTAGAACTTATACTTCCATCATACATAAATATTAAGCATGACAATAGATTTTTTTTCACTTAACGCTTATAATAACAATATGAAAGGAGTCGATTTAACCATGAAAGAACAAGTAGCAGAAGTGTTAGATAAGCTCCGTCCTTTCCTTCTACGTGACGGGGGCGACGTAGAGCTAGTAGATATTGAAGATGGCATTGTAAAATTACGTTTATTAGGTGCTTGTGGAAGCTGTCCAAGTTCAACAATCACTTTAAAAGCTGGTATTGAACGTGCACTTCTTGAAGAAATTCCTGGAATTAAAGAAGTAGAACAAGTATTCTAATAATAATCCCTTCCTAATCTTTAATTAGGAAGGGATTTTTTATTCCACTATCGTTTTTCCTTTACTTCCTTGCAATACTGCTAAGATATTTTCAACAGCTAACTCCCCCATTTTCCATCTAGTTGCAACTGAGGCAGAGCCAATATGCGGTAGTGCAACTACATTTTTTAAAGATAATAATGGATGTGTTGTTTGTATAGGCTCTTTTTCGAAGACATCTAGTCCTGCCCCTGCAATTTCTTTATTAACTAATGCCTCATAAAGAGCTGCTTCATCAACAACAGCACCGCGGGAAACATTAATAAAAATTGCTGTGTCTTTCATTTCCTTAAACACAGTTGCATTAAATAACTTTACCGTTTCTGAAGTTAAAGGTGTTAAGCAAATAATATAGTCGCATGAAGAAATAAGATCATGAAAGGATAAATAAGTTGCACCATATTCCGCTTCTGCATGTTCATTTCGTGATCGATTATGATAATAAATATCCATGTCAAAGCCTTTTGCCCGTTTAGCTACAGCTTGTCCAATTCTTCCCATTCCAACAATACCAAGTTTTTTTCTAAATAAATCTTGTCCTGCTAGTAAAAATGGACTCCAATTTATCCACTTGCCCTCTTTTACATATTGTTCAGCTTCACAAATTCTCCTTGCAGTAGCAAGCATTAAGGCAAAAGTTAATTCTGCCGTTGAATTTGTAAGGACATCCGGTGTATTGCACACTGTAATATCATTTTTTTTCGCAGCTGCAACGTCAATGTTGTCATACCCAACGGCCATGTTTGCGACAACTTTTAAATGAGGTGAGGCTTCGAGTAGACTTGCATCAATTTGGTCTGAAAGCATTGTGAGCAAGCCACTCGCTTTTTTTGCCTTCTCTTTCAGCTTGTCATATGGTATTGGTTGATCGTCATGCGGCCACATTTCAATTGTTGCAACTTGTTTTAATGGCTCTAATAACTCTTCTGGTAGTTTTCTCGTAATATAGACAAACGGTTTTTCCAACGTAATGTTCACCTCAACTTTTAGCTTTTCATCCATTCAATAATTGGTATTTGTAATTGTTCCGACGGCAAACCAACGTCATCATAAAAAGACATAAGATTTCTTTCATAGTTTACCATTTCAGATAAATTTTCTCGAAGTAATGAAGCATACTTCTGTTTAGTTTCATTCGTTGTTGCACTATAATATCCTTCAATATATTGATAGTAATCTACCGGAAACAATAATCGAGCATATAAAAAACGCCAAGCAGCTTTTGATAATGGCATTTGTTTTTCATAATCATTAATAAAACGTAAACAATTATTTTTTATTCCATTCTCCTTATACATATCTTTTCGGATAAATTCAGCAATATCTCTCGTAGGTTGGTCTACAATCCATTTTGTAGGCAGTTTTACGTAATTGCCTCCGCAATTCCAAGTATCCGCTGAAAAACGCTCATGACATATTGTAGGAGGTGGGAAATTTGATACCCCTTCCTCTCTCTCAATTTCAGCAATGTATTGCAATGCATTTTCTGTTAATCCTAAAACATATGGAAATGTTTCAATGAAAATATTATCCATATCACCTTTAGATGATTCCTTCTTACACTCTTCGTACCAATTTTCCAATTGCTCCATACGGCGTAGCCAAAACGTTTTCCAACTTAAGTAGTAATTTAATGAAGTCTTAGCATAAGGATAGCCAATTGTACGTTTGTGAAAAATGCCCAATTCTCTCCCTATGCTCAGGTCATCCATTCGATTTCTTTTCTCTGGTAAACGTAATACGGCATAGTAAGTCTCTTCACCAGCAAAAAATAATTGACCTCTTATTGTCCGCTCTATAGGTGCAAAGCTACTATCACCTCGATTATAAAGCAAATGCATATACTGTGTTAGCTCCGTCATTTCTTTTCCACCTAATGGCGCAATTGGTGCTACTATATACGAATTACCATTGGCAACAAATCCATCGTAATTACCTACTTTGATACGCTTTTCACAATGCAATTTATATTGCTCATATAAGATTCTTTCAAGCATTAAATTTCCTCCTAACGAATAGAAGCATAATCTCTACACAAAATAAAATTATGGTACATAAATCTAATTACCTTATGAAAATATATGGATAGTTTCCATCATATATTCGTTTGCATAAGATAAATACAAGTCAAATAAAGATAGGTGAAAAATAAATGGAAGAAAAGAAAGTAACGTTAATTGATTCGAAAGCTAGGGAATGGTTAGAAGAGCGTGGTGTAAGCATAGATGATATTGCTGATTTAGTATATTTTTTACAAGTGAAATATCATCCCGAGTTAGATATTGAGACTTGTAAAGAAAACGTGGAACGAGTAATTTCAAAACGTGAAGTGCAAAATGCTATCTTAACCGGTATTCAACTTGATATTTTAGCCGAGAATAATAAATTAGAAGAGCCGTTACAAAGTATTTTAGCAAGAGATGAAAGTTTGTATGGTGTCGACGAAATAATTGCTTTATCGATTGTCAATGTGTATGGATCTATTGGTTTTACAAACTACGGTTATATCGATAAATTGAAGCCAGGCATCTTAGAAAAACTGAATGACAAAAACTCTGGTAAATGTCATACATTTTTAGATGACATTGTTGGAGCAATTGCTGCTGCTGCTTCAAGTAGGCTAGCTCATCGCCTCGGAACAGAGCGAGATGAAATGTTATAAGAAAAGCTGAAGCTCCCGCTTAGCGCCATAAATTTTGGAACACTTTGTTTGAGATAAAGGAAACACAACGAGAAGTTCGAGTTGATGTTGACTTATCGTAAATAAAAAGTGTGAAGAATTGTATGCGCTGGGAGCTGAAGCTGGATCAGCTAAGAAAAGCTGAGACGACTGTTCAGCGACGTATGAACTGGAATACTTCGATTGAGATAAAGGAAACACGGTGAGCTAAGCGAACCGATGTTGACTTATCGTAAATGAGAAGTATGAAGTTAACTAGTCGCTAGGAGTCGAAGCTGGATCATTGAAGAAAAGCTGAAGCTCCCGCTTAGCGCTATTAAAACTAAAACATTCAAAAAAATAAAGCCCCTTCATGGAAGGGGCTTTTTGTTCTGTCTATTCATCAAACTTCCATTCATTTAACGATTGAATTTCAAACGTTGGCATTTTTTCTACACTACTTAAATGTTCTTTTGTCGTTACACCTGTATAAACTAACAGTGTATCTACTCCTGCATTTATACCAGCCATAATATCTGTCGCATAATTATCGCCAACCATGATCGCTTCTTCTTTTCGTACGTTTAGTTGTTTTAATGCCTGCTCAATCATTATAGCTTCCGGTTTTCCAATGTAAGTAGGAGTTACTCCTGTTGAATAATGAACTACTGATGTAAGTGAGCCATTACCCGGTAAAAATCCTCGCTCTGTTGGTAAAGCTGCATCAGGATTTGTTGAAAGGAAAGTTGCTCCTTTTCTAACCGCTAAACATGCTTTCGCAAATTTCTCATACGTCACTTCGCGATCAATTCCCATAACTACGAAATCAGGGTTTTCATCATCGAATACAAGTCCCTTCGCAGTTAATGCATGCTCAAGCCCTTCTTCACCTATCATATAGACAGAAGCGCCCTGTTTTTGATCGGCAATGTAGCTAGCAGCTGCCATACTAGACGTAAGCACTTCTTGCTCTAATGCTGGAATATCAAAATCATTAAGCTTTTTAGCGACATTTTCAGGTTTAGCCGAAGAATTGTTTGTCACAAATAACAATGGTAAATTACGTTCTTTGATTAGCTTTACAAAGTCTGATGCTGCTTCTATTTGTTGTTCCCCTAAATACATCGTTCCATCTAAATCTATGAGATATGCTTTATATGGCATTATTCTTTGCCTCCATTTGCATCAGGAATAAAAGCAGAAACTGGACCGAGTTCATCCGTTAAATATCTTCTTACATCGACAGGAAAATCTGTCAACGCCTGTTTAACCTTGCTTAAAGTAGTTATAAGCTTCTCGTGGTTAATGCCATGATAACCATAAATGAGCTCTTTCCGTAATGAAATAAGTTCTTTTAAATGATCAGATGCATCACTTGATACAACTGACTCGTCACGGAGAATTTCTACAATATCTTCATAACTACCTGGGTCACGCATAATAAAACCATCAATCATCGCGTTACCTACATCAATGATTGCCTCAATTATCATATGAACCGCTCGTTCAATTGCTAATTTTTCAATGTTTGCATTCCACTCTTTTTTGCCATCAATCACTTGATTAATCTCTTCAATGTAAAGTAAACTTTCTTCAATTTTCTTTCGATCAACAAAGTACAAAGCTTTTCCTCCTACGTTGACATATTAGGCATTTTATTTGGTCTTGCATAATAAAAACCTTGGGCTAAAGGCACATTATTTCTTTTTAAGACAGCTGCCTCGGCTTTTGTTTCAATACCTTCAGCAACGACAATTGCTTGAAGTTCTTTTGCTATCCCTAGAAGTCCCTTTAACATTGTTTCTTTAATTTTATTCGAGTCAATATTTTCAATGACTGACCGATCGATTTTAATAATATCTGGCATTATTTCAGAAATCGTGTGCAAACTGGCATACCCAGCACCAGTATCATCAACAGCGAAGCGAAAGCCTTCTTTTCTTAATTGCTTCACATTAGTAAGTAAATTAGGGACTACATCGATTGACTCACGCTCTGTAATTTCAAACACGAATTGTTCTGGTTTAATATTTGAATACTTCTTAAATAAATTCATGACGTCCTTATAAAACCTATCGTCTCCTAAAGTAATTGGAATAAGGTTTATAAATACCGATTCTCTACAATTTTTATCAATAACTTGTTGGAAAGATTTTTCTAATACAATCAACTCTAGCTCATATAAAAGGTTCATTTGTTTAGCTATTGTGAAAAGCTTAAGCGGGTTAGTTAACTCTCCGCGTTCTGGACCTCTCGTTAAAATTTCCCATGCATGGATCGTGTCAGTTTGAATGTTTATTATTGGTTGAGCGAGAAGTTCTATATTTTTCTTGGAAATAAGATCATTTATTTCAAAATTCATTTCCGAGTACTCTGAACTTACTCTTTTTAAAGCAATTAATCTTGCTTGACTATATGCTTTTTGTATTGAAGCATTAATATCATTACTTTGTTCGACAAACATAAATCCTGGTTGTAAATCATAACCAGTTATATTTTTTATTATTTCACTTAATTTATTTAAGCGTTCATCTACTTCAATTAGAAATGTTTGCGGGGCATTTACTCTTAATAATAAAAGGAAGTCACTGCCACAAGCACTATTTACATATAAAATTTCATCTTCTGTAAAGTGTCGCTTAATGATTCCACTAAAAACATCTATGAATTCTTTATTCATTGCTAGCAATTGTTCTTCAATTATTTCATCAACAGTTAAATCATTATTACTGTGGACATTAAATACAACGGCTACAACGTTTTGCTTCTGTTTGAATGTAGATTTGACTACTTCTTCACTTATATTGCGGAATTGGAAATTAGGCGGAAAAAAGCGTAAAGAATTTTTACTTTTAAATATATTTAAGTAGTGCTTCAGTTGTTGCAAAATATTCACTCCAAAAAGGATATAATTACTTAATCGTATTTCATTTTACCACATCCTATAAATAAATCGGCATTACATAGTTAATTTAGTTTTATGCTTTCATGTTTTTTTGCTATCATGGATAAAGTAACAATTATTTATTAGGTAAATTCGAGAGGAATGAATATAAAATGTCGGAACTATTTTTTCTATATGATGAAGAGGAACAAAACAAAGTAAGGTATGTAAGTTTTATGGGGGACAATCATCGATTTGACTTAGCAATTGTTGAATCAACACGTCATTATGGTAAACGTTTAGTACTTGATATCCAAGGTGGTCGCTTTGCAATTATTGGCCGTGATGATTTAGAAGAGCCTGGTTATTTAGAACATGCTTATCAATTGAGTGAAGAAGATGCGGAAGAATTGCGTTCATTCTTGGAAGAAATTTGTTAATAGCATAATTGCATAGGTAAATGCCTCTGTCGAGAAACTAATGGTATCGATGGAGGTGTTTTTTTATGCCAAAAGAAACAAAAGAATATACAGACTTTTCTAATGTTGAGGATATGCGAAACTATATATTACCAGAGGATTTACCTGAAGGTCCTTATGGATCACCGAGAAATGAAAAGCTAGGAAAAAGTACGCCTTGGGAAGAAGGGCAACGTTATTACAGTGCCTTTAACTATGAATTTAAATCACTCCATCAAGACATCCCAAGAAAATTTCCTGGTGCGCACCCGACGCACGATGACCCTGAAAAAAATGAAGAACCACCATATACTTCGAAATAAGAAAAGCTGAAGCTCCCGCTTAGCGCCATAAATTCTGGAGCACTTTGTTTGAGATAAAGGAAACATCGAAAAGGAAAGGCGACTGATCATCAACGATGGAACTGGAATGCTACGAATGAGATAAAGGAAACACAAAGAGAAGTTCGAGTTGATGTTGACTTATCGTAAGTGAGTAGCATGAAGTTCACAAGTTGATAGGAGCCTTTTCTAGACATCACTTCACTGATTGATGTTGACTTATCGTAAATAAAAAGTGTGAAGAATTGTAGGCGTTGGGAGCTGAAGCTGGATCAGCTAAGAAAAGCGAGGCCGCTCAGCAACGTATAACCTTTGCTTAAACAGAAAGCCCTACCGTCTATATTTTTTACGGTTGGGCTTTTTCTTCTGTCTCTTCAATTGTCGTTTCTTTAGTATCTGCTTTGCCAATTTTCTTCAAAACAAAATAAGGACAACCAAAATTACAGTACTCATAAATGTACTCACCGATTGCATTTTTCTTATTCTCATAAGTAGAATTTTTGTTTTCATTTTCATAAAAACCACGTAAGCGAAGCTGATTATAACCCCAGTCACCAACTATATAATCATACTTATTTAAAATATCGGAGTATCTTTTTTGAAAATCTTCTTCTTTCCAACCATCACGGTAATCGTTAATTATTTCATATGTAGTACCGTTTATTTGAATCATCTCTTATCACCTCATCGTTCATTTCTATTTTATCATATCTCCTGCCAATATTTTGCACGTTAAAGGATTATTTTTGTGGAAAACCTAAAGAGGAGGAGGGATTATATTGAAATATGGTGCATTAAAACTATTTGGTTTATCTTCCGTCCTTTTAATCGCTGGCTGTAATGCAAACTTTTTAGATGCCAACGAGAGTGCTTACCATGACACTGGTGATGGATTAGTTTCTGTAGATGACCGTAATGAGGATTACAATCCAATTAATATTACCAGCATGGAAGACAAGGATAATGCGCGTTTTGGTTATGTAAGGGTGCAAAAAAGCCCTATCGCCAATGAAAATAACGCAGAAAATGTTATTCCATTTATCATTGACCGAGAAAAAGCCGCTTATGCGATAAGTAAAATGGCCACTTTACTCCCAAATGTAACTGATGCTGCAACACTTGTTACCGATGAGGAAGTATTAGTTGCATATGAAACAGAAGGTGAAGTAGACCGTTTCTTAGTTGCTGACCAAGTAAAGTTAACTGGTCTATCGTACCTACCAGGATGGTACCACGTATACGTTTCCGACGAGCCTGGGATGATTAAAGAAATTGAAAGTTATTCTCAGCTTGATGCATCAACTAAAAATATCGACGGCTATCTTCAAACTGTCATAAAATCCATGTTAAAAGCCCCACAAGGTCGAGATATGGATGATAACCGTGATGCAAATAACAGAAGCATGTATGAAATGGATGAAGACCAAGGAAATACCGATAATGGCTATATGGATATGGATAGATATTATCCTGGTATGACAGATAAAAATAAAGGGTATAACGATATACCTCAAAACACTAATAACTAATTTTGTTAACAAAAACCAGACTCTTTAGGAGTCTGGTTTTTCTTACATATTTTGTTGGGCAGCGCCGACTTGTTCATCAGCATGATACGAAGAACGAACGAGTGGACCTGATTCACAATGTTTAAACCCTTTAGAAAGAGCAATTTCTTTTAATTCTTGGAATTCATCAGGATGATAATATTTTTGAACTTTAATATGCTTTTTAGTCGGCTGTAAGTATTGACCAATAGTCATGATGTCGACATCATTTGCACGTAAATCATCCATTGTTTCAATAATTTCTTCTTTTGTTTCACCAAGACCAATCATAAGGCTTGATTTTGTAGGAATTGTTGGGTCCATTTCTTTTGCACGACGTAAAAACTCTAATGATCTCTCATATGTTGCACGTGCACGCACTCTAGGTGTTAATCGCTTCACTGTTTCAATATTATGGTTCATAATATCTGGTTTTGCATCCATTAGCATTTGTAAATTTTCAATTTTACCATGCATGTCTGAAGGTAATACTTCAATCGAACATGTAGGTAACTTTCTACGGATTGCTCGGACAGTTTCAGCAAATACTTGTGCACCGCCATCTTTTAAATCATCACGTGCAACTGCAGTAATTACGGCATGTTTTAAATCCATTAATTTAACTGAGTCGGCAACACGTTCCGGTTCTTGTAAATCTAGCTCTGTCGGAAGACCGGTTTTAACAGCACAAAAGCGACATGCGCGAGTACAAACATCTCCTAAAATCATAAATGTAGCAGTTTTTCTAACTGCCCAGCATTCATGAATGTTCGGACATCTTGCTTCTTCACAAACTGTATGTAAATTCTTTTCACGCATCATTTTCTTTAAGTCAGTGTAATTTTTATTCGTATTTAATTTGATTTTAAGCCAATCAGGTTTACGCAAATGTTCTTCTTTTTTAGCCATAATAAATCACTCCATTACGTATAAGCGAATAATGATTTCCACTCATAACTGTAACATAAACAGCTAATTACAACAAATAGATTGCGTTTTTCCAATTTTTAACCATAATGATTTTTTATTTCTACCACAAACTATAAATACGTATGAGACATTGAAGGGAGAATTCGCCTTGCTATATAGAACATGGATATTATTGCTTGCTTTTTTGCTAGTTGCTATTCCTTGCATACCTTCTCCGTCCTTTGCAGAGGAAGAGGATGATAAGCTACGCCTTCAACTTTATAAAACAGTAGGAGCATTCACTGCGGTTCCGTGGTATTATTTAGCCGCAGTCGATCGGTATGAGCGAAATGTTCGAAACTCTCGAAGAGATATACCAGATATAAAAGAAGGCATTAGTATTTATTACTCACCAGACGAATGGGCTGGTGCACTAAATCCTAACCAAGAGGATACAGATCCATTTTCAATTCAATTATTTGGTGGAGTTGGAATGGATGGAAATGGAGATGGAAAAGCCGATCGTACAAACAATGAAGACGTTCTTTACACATTTGCCTATTTTTTACAAGCTTATGGTGCAAATGAAGAGGATATAAAAATTGGCTTATGGGATTTTTATCAGCGAGATAAGACTGTAAGTATGATTGTTGGCTTTGCAAATATTATTAATCAAACTGGAAAAATCTCATTTGATGAACGCCGCTTTCCTCTCCCACTTCATGCGAATTATAGCTACCGCAGTACTTGGGGCGATCGTCGCGGGTTTGGTGGCTTAAGAATACACGAGGGTACAGATATTTTTGCTGGCTACGGTGTTCCAGTTCGCGCTACAACACACGGTTTTATTGAAATGAAAGGTTGGAACAAATTTGGTGGTTGGCGAGTTGGTATTCGTGATATGAACAATGTGTATCATTACTTTGCTCACTTAAGTGGCTTTGAAAAAGGACTTGAAGTTGGAAAAATAGTGAAACCAGGTGATGTCATTGGTTATGTTGGTAGTTCCGGATATGGAAAGCCAGGAACACAAGGGAAATTCCCTCCACACCTCCACTATGGTACGTATCGTGACAATGGGATAAGTGAATGGTCTTTTGATCCTTATCCATATTTACGATCATGGGAGCGAATGGAACGTAGATCAAGAAGATAATAAAAAAGGTATTCAGAGCACACACAATGCTCTGGATACCTTTTGTTATTAACTGAGTTTTCGTAGGATAAGAACAGTAAAGATAAATACCGCGAATGAAATTGCAAGTGCTAGCATTACTGATGCTGTGAATCCTAAAACGATGTATCCGACCATCGAAATTGCCGCAACCATTAATGCATATGGAAGTTGCGTAACAACATGGTCAATAAGCGGACTACCTGCTCCTGTTGATGAGAGAATTGTTGTATCTGAAATTGGTGAAGCGTGATCTCCAAATACTGAACCTGCCAACACAGCAGCAAGCATTGGGAGGATTAATTCTATATTTGTCGCTCCAGCAATTTCTCCTGCAATTGGTAACATAATCGCAAAAGTTCCCCAAGATGTACCTGTTGAAAATGCCATTACTCCTGCTAAAAGGAACACGATGACTGGTAAATAAGCAATATTTAATGAAGTTTTACTTACAAGCCCTGATAAATATTCTCCAGTACTTAAGTCACTAATTATTGTCACTAAAATCCACGCAAAAATTAGAATGATTGAAGTAGGAAGCATTGATAAAATTCCAGTATATAATCCTTTACCAACCTTATCGACTTTATTATCAGTAACAAGTAATAAAATAACAGTTAGAATTGTACTAACTAAGCCTCCAAACAGTAATGAACCAGTAACATCAATATTTTCTGCAACGTTTAACGCAGTAATTGGACCTTCTTCTATAGCATTAATCCCTGTCCAAATCATTGCTAATAGTGTAGTAACAATTAAAGAACCAAATGGCAGTAATAAATGAAAGACACGCCCGTTTTGATTTACCTCTTCTTGCGGCCTAGGTGCGTCAGCTTTTGAAGCGTCAAACATGATTCCTTCATTCAGTGCTTTTTCTTCATGCTTTTTCATAGGTCCGATATTTAAATTAAAAATTGCTACTGCAAATACAAACAAAATTGCATAAATGAAATAAAAGTTCATTGGAATCATTTCAATAAATGCTGAAAATGCTTTAATATCTGTTAAGCCTTGCGTTGTTAATACACCACCAATTGTACCGATAATAACTGCACCCCAGCTTGAAATAGGTGTTACAATACAGATTGGTGCTGCCGTAGAATCGACGAAATAAGCTAATTTTGCTCTAGAAATTTTATGCTTGTCAGTTAAAGGTCGAACTACATTCCCGACTGTTAATGAATTAAAATAATCATCGATAAAGATTATTAACCCTAAGAATATTGTTAAAAGTTTTGCACCTCGGCGTGTTTTCACACGTTCCATTGCCCAATCTCCGAATGCTCGAGCTCCTCCAGAAATTGTAATAAGTGCCGAGATAATTCCTAATAATAACAGGAATAATAAGATATATAAATACCAAGTGTCTGTTAAGATTGCATATGCTAAATCGTAAACATATTTAACTCCTTCGATTACACTAAAATCTTTTACTAATAAAAGACCTGCAACTACCCCTGATCCTAGTGATAGTAAAACTCTTCTCGTAATGACAGCCATCACTATTGCAATAACTGGTGGTACTAATGAAAAAATTGTTCCTTCCATGTTTCTTCCCCCTAAAAAATTTGTATCTGATCGTGATGTATGAAGGGTACTACGCTTTTTTGGCAAAAATAAAAAAGGTAAAGATAGAAAATAACTATCCATTACCTTTTGTAACGTCGTTATCCTCCATCTGATCAGTAGTGCATCATTACTAACACTTAACTTAGTAATGACAGTGTTGCACTTGTTCAATGCAACCCCAGCAAAGGTAGTGTGGACCACTAACTCACTTCGGCAAAGAAACCTTTCCGTGATGATCATCGTTGTCATTCTCACATCACTTACTCATTTTCATTGCGCCTCTACCTCATCAAGATGATAAGGCCTTTATTCAATTAGTTTTAAGTTTACATAGAGTATTAATAAAAAGCAATAGAAATGTTTAACAATTATTACTCATCTTTTTCTTTTTCTTTTTCTGTGTCAATAATAACTCCAGGCAAACTTGGTGAACCACTATTAGAGCCGTTGTTATAAAATTGTGGTACACGCCCTGAAACAATACGCATACCGACTGGTATATCTGTCGTTACTTTTGTTTCTTTCGTTGCAAACGGAATGACTATTTTAACTTTCACTTCAATATGAACGAATATTTCGACATAAACATTATTAATACCATATTCAGTAAGCTTTGCATATAAATCTGTATCCACACTTCCAATTGGAGTGAACTGAACAGGAATTCTTGGACCTAAGTTTGCTAGTAATGAGTTATTTGTAGCTTGACCAAGAGGTATTTCGTAAACAATTCCTTTTGGACGTGGTCCAGTAGTTTCTATATCAACATCATCTGCAACTCCTAATTGGTCTAACTCTCCATTCTCAACTCGTTTTAAGTTATTTTGCACACGAATGGTTGCTTCTGATAAAACCCGTTGAAAAGCAGTCGTGTTCCAGTCTATCGACGTGATCATTCCTTCATTGTCAGTTGATACTACCGTTAACTCTGCTGTATCAATACCATCAGCAACCTGCTTACTGATAGCATCATTAATCGCTGCTGTTGCAATCTGATTAATCCGAGATTCTGCTACTCTGATTAATGTTGGCTTTATACCTTTTTCTATTAGCCATATTCCTTGTGCAGTTAATAAAATAAAAACGACACACGTAAAAATAAATACATAACGAAACGGGATCGGTCCCCGCTGAGGCTTACCAAAGCGTCTCAAGCTTATCCCTCCTCTACATGCTATATGTATGAGGGATAAGACGAGATTATGGCTAATCCTAAAAATTTTGTAACGGTCATTCAAAATCAATCAAAGATCTAGTTATCAAAAAAAGCCTGAGAATTTCCTCAGGCTCCTTCTATGTTGTTTTATTTAATTACACCATTTTTAAAAGAGCGTCTTTTCCTTTCATTCCAACTGTTATGCCTAGTTCTTCAGCTTTATAAGTTACCGATTCTAGCGGCGCTTCAAGTAACTGCTCGATTGTCCGTACGCCAACAGCACGCCCTGCAATAATTCCTCGATCTTTCAACTTTTCATTTAATAAGCCAACATCTAATGCACCACACATAATGTAACCTTTATCATTTGTTACCGCCATGAAGTTTGTCTTTGGTAATTTTACAGTGATTGCATTAAACTGCTGTCCCTCAATGACAAGAGGACTTAATTGAATCATGCTTCCTTCCACGCTCCTTTCTCTCTTATCAACTTATGAGAGAAAGGGAAAATCGTTACTTATCAACTACGTTTTTCAACGCCCATTCTAAAACATCTCTTAATAGTTCCGGCATAAAATACTTTTTATGTTTCGCATGACGTATTTCAGGATATAGTCGCCCAAATGTAAACATATCAATCGTAGATAATGTATATATCCTTTTATAATCAATTGGTTCTCCTTCTACGAGGATATCTGTTATATGGCTCTGTCCATCCGCAAGAACTTCCGTTTTAACATCGACTCCTGAAAATGCCATTCTCCCCATTACTTTCCCGCGGAAACCAAGACCTTTTACTTCTAAGTTTTCCATTCTAGACGTTCTTGCTTGAGCAATAACTTCCTTTAATTCATATCCAGTTAATCTTACATTACATGGATTAATAGGATGTGGACAAATACGATGTAAATCTGCGGCAGACACGACACCTTTCGATAATGGTTCTAATAGTACTCCTGCATTAACCATGGCTATATCACCGTTACACCAATCTTTTAATGCATGTGCCAAAAGATCAGCAAAAGGATTATCGGCATACCAATCGAGTGATAAATCATTGTTTAACTGAAGAATTGGCTCATTTAGTTCCTTGGAACTTTTCTCAAGTAGTTTCTGCAATAAGTCATTTGCGAGCTTATTTACTTTGTACTCCGTTACATCAATTACAGAAGCTTTTTTTTGTTGAATCGATTTTGTCTTTTCATCTATAGTTAATGTCACATGTCCGACAAAGCTACCGTGTTTCCCACATTGTGTAATTAACGTTTCATTGACGCGTTCTCCTGTTTCTAAAAGTTGATGTGTATGTGCACCTAAAATCAGATCGATTTTTGGAAACTGAGCAGCTATTTTACGATCTTCGTCTAAACCTAAATGGGATAGAAGTATAAAAGCGTCCGCTTTATCTTCTAGCTCGTGTAACAATTCCGTCAATGCATTAATTGGATCGATAACTTTCATCCCAAGCAATTCATAAAAAAGGTAATAAGGTGCTGTTAAGCCAATAACAGCAACCTTTACATTTTGTTTTGTAGTGTGAATTGTATAGGTAGTAGTGTTAGGTAAAGGCATGTTTTCACTCGTCTTTACATTCCCTAATAAAACAGAAAAATTTGCATCATCATATAAAGTGAAAAGTGCTTCTTTACTAAGTGTAATACCTTCATTGTTCCCGATCGTTACTGCGTCATAGCCAGCATCATTTAATAAAGATACATTATCTTTCCCTAGTGTTGCTTCAGCGATTGGGTGTGAACGATCAATAAAATCACCAATATCAAAAACTAATACATCTTCATCGTTTTCTTCAAAGTAACTGCGTTTTCCTTTTAAAACGTAAGCAATCTTTGGCCAGTTATTAAATTGACTATGAATATCATTCGTATGAAAAATATGGAGTTTATGCATGTTTACCCTTCTCCTCTATGCTAAAACAAATCTAATTGCCTTGGCGCTAAGCCTTCATATTCAATATTTAACATATCGATAAGTTCTTTGGCATTGTCAGCAGCATCGCCGCCAGAATTATTGTTAAATACAATGTAAATGTCTTTCGATTTCTTTTGCAATTGCAAGATGTTTTCTTTCCATTTTAGAAGTTCTTCTTCATTGTAGCGATATAAAAACCGTACTTCTCGCCAATTCTCTTGTCCACTACTATTCCAACCGTGAACATTACGTCCATGGAAGCGAATAAGTGTTTTTTCTTTATTTGTAGGGTGTAAAACAGTAGGGATGGAACCCTTGCCGGCTTGCGGTTCATCACATATGCTATGAATCCACCCTGCCTCTTCCATAAAAGCGAGTGTACGGTCATAATACTTTGGGGTAAACCATGATTGATTGCGAAATTTAAGTGCTAATGGCAAGTCGTGTAAAGCTTTTTTATAAAATTTTAATGTATCAACATTTTTCTTTTGACAATCAAACCATGGTGGAAATTGAAATAATATCATTGCTAGCTTTCCACTATCAACTAAAGGCTGAATTGATTGCCGATAGGCATTCACCATTTCCTCTTTTGATGAAAAGGGTATATCCCCTCACATATGTTCAGTCATCCCTTGATATACTTTAGCGATAAACTTAAAGTTGTCAGGTGTTTCATTAACCCATCTTTCGTAGTTCCTTACTGGTTGGATAGCATAAAATGATGCATCAATTTCTACTATCGGAAAATGTCCCGCATATGTATTTAATTTATCACGTGGTGGGAGACCTTTCGGATATAAATCATCATGGTCGCCCCATCCTGTAACTCCTATAAAAATACTCATCGAAAAACATCCTTCATATTATGTATATATCTTCCTATATTATATACAGAAAAAGAAAAGAGTGAAAACGTTTGACGTTTTCACTCTTTTAACTTTGCTATTATCCGATAGAACCTTCCATCTCGAACTTGATTAGACGGTTCATTTCAACTGCATATTCCATAGGTAATTCACGAGTGAATGGCTCAATGAAGCCCATTACGATCATTTCAGTTGCTTCTTGCTCTGAAATACCACGGCTCATTAAGTAGAATAACTGCTCTTCTGATACTTTCGATACTTTAGCCTCATGTTCAAGTGAGATATTGTCATTGAAAATCTCATTGTAAGGAATTGTATCTGAAGTAGACTCATTATCCATAATTAACGTATCGCACTCAACGTTTGAACGTGCACCTTCCGCTTTACGACCAAAGTGAACGATACCACGATAAGTAACTTTACCACCATGCTTCGAAATTGATTTAGAAACAATTGTTGAAGACGTATCTGGTGCTAAGTGAATCATTTTCGCTCCAGCATCTTGGTGTTGTCCTTTACCAGCTAATGCAATGGATAACGTTAAACCACGAGCTCCGCGACCTTTTAGGATTACCGCTGGATATTTCATTGTTAATTTAGAACCGATGTTACCATCAATCCATTCCATTGTTGCATTTTCTTCACAAACTGCACGCTTTGTCACTAAGTTAAATACGTTGTTCGCCCAGTTTTGAATTGTTGTATAACGGCAATAAGCATCCTTTTTAATTACGATTTCTACTACTGCACTGTGCAGAGAGTTTGTCGTATAAACTGGTGCTGTACATCCTTCTACGTAGTGTACAGAAGAACCTTCATCAGCAATAATTAGCGTACGCTCAAATTGCCCCATGTTCTCTGAGTTAATACGGAAGTATGCTTGTAATGGTGTATCACACTTAATACCTTTTGGTACGTAAATGAATGATCCACCTGACCAAACTGCTGAATTTAACGCTGAGAATTTGTTATCCGCTGGAGGAATAACTGTTCCAAAATGTTCTTTGAAAATCTCTTCGTTTTCTTTTAGTGCAGTGTCAGTATCTTTAAAAACGATACCTAAGTCTGTTAAGTCTTGTTTCATGTTATGATAAACAACTTCAGATTCATACTGTGCTGATACACCAGCTAAATACTTTTGCTCAGCTTCAGGAATTCCAAGTTTGTCAAACGTACGTTTAATTTCATCCGGAACTTCATCCCATGATTTCTCTGAACGCTCTGACGGCTTTACGTAATACGTAATTTCATCAAAATTTAATTCAGCCATATCGCCGCCCCATTGAGGCATAGGCATTTTATAAAATAGTTCTAATGATTTTAAACGGAAGTCGAGCATCCATTGTGGCTCAGCTTTCATTCTAGAAATTTCTTCAACGATTTCTTTCGTTAAACCTTTTTTAGAACGGAATATAGATACGTCTTTATCATGAAAGCCATATTTATAATCTCCGATTTCAGGCATTTTTTTCGCCATGCTAATTCCCTCCTAATTGTATTAAGAGAAAGTTCTCTTATCTACATTATTCTTCGTTCGTATCAATACCTTTTTCCATTGCTTTCCAAGCTAACGTTGCGCATTTAATTCGAGCGGGGAATTTGGCTACGCCTTGTAAAGCTTCAATATCACCAAGGTCTATATCATCATTATAATCTTTTCCAAGCATCATGTTCGAGAATATATCAGATAAGGCTAAAGCCTCTTCTACTGTTTTCCCTTTTACTGCTTGAGTCATCATTGATGCAGACGATAAGCTAATGGAACAACCTTCACCTTCAAATTTCGCATCGGTAATTTTCCCGTCTTCTACTTTAAGTTGTAGCTCGATACGATCTCCACAAGTTGGATTATTCATTTCTATAGAAACTCCATCTTCACCGATTTTTCCACGGTTACGAGGATTTTTGTAATGATCCATTATCACTTGGCGATACAATGTATCTAAATTATTATTCAAAGACATGACCGAAATACTCCTTTGTTTTTATGAGGTTTTCAACTAATGTGTCAACCTCTTCCTCTGTGTTGTATAAGTAAAAGCTTGCCCTTGCAGTGGCAGTTACGTTTAACCACTTCATTAGTGGTTGAGCACAATGGTGCCCTGCTCTAACAGCTATACCTTCAGCATCTAGTACTGTTGCAACATCATGAGGATGGACATCATCTAAGTTAAATGTCACAAGACCGGCACGTTCTTTCGGCCCGTAATATTCAAACCCATCAATTGTAGATAGTCGTTCAATCGCATAGTTTGCTAAATGATGTTCATGTTTGGCAATAGCATCTAAGCCTACTTGCTCTAAAAAGTCTATTGCCGCTCCAAGTCCGATTGCACCAGCGATAATTGGTGTTCCACCTTCAAACTTCCAAGGTAACTCTTTCCAAGTTGACTCTTGTAATCCTACAAAGTCAATCATTTCTCCACCAAATTCAACTGGTTCCATCGCTTCTAAAAGCTTCTTTTTCCCATAGAGTGCCCCAATACCTGTCGGCGCACCCATTTTATGCCCTGATAACGCGAAGAAGTCACAATCTAAATCTTGTACATCAATCTTCATATGTGGCGTGCTTTGCGCTCCGTCTACAACCATTACAGCACCATTTTTATGGGCAATTGCAGCAATATCTTTAATCGGGTTAATACAACCTAATACATTGGAAACATGCATTACTGAAACAATTTTTGTCTTTTCTGTTACAGTAGCTTCCACATCTGGTAAAGCAATTGTTCCATCTTTTTGTAGAGGGATATATTTTAACGTCGCACCAGTAGCCCTTGCCACTTGTTGCCATGGAATAATGTTACTATGGTGTTCCATCGGGGTAATGACAATTTCGTCACCTTCAGAAAGATTTCCTTTCCCATAGCTTTGGGCAACAATATTTAAAGCTGTTGTCGTACCGCGAGTAAAGATAATTTCTTCAGTAGCATTAGCATTAATGAACTTTCGAACCTTTTCACGGGCACCTTCATAGCCATCTGTAGCTAATGTTCCTAATGTATGCACACCACGGTGTACATTAGAATTATATTTCTTATAATAATTTGAAATGGCATCAATAACCTCAATTGGCTTTTGTGAAGTCGCAGCGCTGTCTAAGTATACAAGTGGTTTTCCGTTAACCTCTTGATCTAAGATGGGAAAATGCTTGCGAATTTGTTTAACATCCATTACTTAACTTTCCTTTCGATTACTTCCACTAGTCGTTCACGAACTGAATCGATTGCAAGTTCTTTTACAACTGGTGCAAGGAATCCACGAATAATTAAACGTTCTGCATCATTTTTGCTAATCCCACGGCTCATTAAGTAATAAAGTTGCATTTCATCCACTCTACCTACAGAAGCTGCGTGACCTGCTGTTACGTCATCTTCGTCAATTAGTAAAATTGGGTTTGCATCTCCACGAGCTTTTTCACTTAACATTAGTACACGTTGCGTTTGTTCTCCATTCGCTTTTTGTGCACCATGCTCGATTTTAGTAATACCATTGTATATCGAACTAGCTGAATCCTTCATAACACCATGGTTTAAGATGTTACTATCAGAATTTTTACCGTAATGGAATACTTGTGAAGTAAAGTTTTGCTTTTGTTCACCACGACCTACAGTAACTGTTTTAGTATCTGTATGTGATCCATCACCGTGTAAATGAATTGTATTATCAGAAATAGTGTTGCCGTCATTCATTTGCCCAAGAGCCCATTCAATTCTACCGTCACGACTAACGATTCCACGACGATAAATTAAAGCAGTAACATCTTTGCCGAATGTATCAACCGCTCCGAATAATACGCGGGCATTGTCTCCTGCATAAACCTCAGCGATAATGTTTGCTACAGCAGATGTATCTGCATTTGAAGTGTAGTTTTCAATATAAGTTACAGAGCTATTAGCTTCAGCAACAATAATGACATGATTAAATAATCCAGCGCCATCTGTTTCAATACTGTAAATAGCTTGAAGTGGTACATCTACTTCAACATTTTTAGGAACATATAGGAATGTTCCACCATTCATTAATGCTGCATGGAGCGCAGTCAATTTATTCTCATCGACTTTTACGCCATCCATTAAGTACTTTTGTACAAGTTCTCCATGGTTCTGAACAGCTTCTGCTAGACTTGTAAAGATAACACCTTTATCCTGAATTGTTTTTGACACGTTCGAATAAGAAAGTGTTGTATCACGATGAACAAGTACATTTGTACTTTCATTTTCTTCACCAATTAACCCTTGAATATCTGTAGGAAGCTCAGATAGTGAACTAACTGTTGCGCTTTTGATATCATGGTTAAATTGTGTGAAATTCCAATTATCTATTTTAGTTTTTTCCGGTTTAGGTAGTGGAAGTGTTTCCGCTCCTTGAATACCACGATCTCGGAGATCAGTTAGCCAGCTCGGCTCATTGTTCTTCTTTGAAAGCTCCGAAACGTATGCTGCGTCGTATTGATTTTTTGTATCTAATGACATAATAATCCTCCTTACCGCTTACGCTTCTTGTCCTACTGTTTCATCTTCAATGCCGAGTTCTTCTTTCACCCAATCGTATCCTTCTGCTTCTAAACGATGTGCTAATTCTGCACCACCAGATTTAACAATACGACCTTGCATCATTACATGAACGTGGTCAGGAGTAATGTAGTTTAATAAACGTTGATAGTGAGTAATAATTAAGCAACCGAAGTCATTGCCACGCATAGCATTTACTCCATTTGAAACTAATTTTAATGCATCGATATCTAAACCAGAGTCAATTTCATCTAAAATTGCAAACTTCGGCTCAATCATCATCATTTGAAGAATTTCATTACGCTTCTTTTCTCCACCTGAAAATCCTTCATTTAAATAACGTTGTGAAAAAGACTCATCCATTTCTAATTCAGCCATTTTCTCATCCATTTTACGGATAAACTTCATTAATGAAATTTCATCGCCTTCTTCGCGACGTGCGTTAATTGAAGAACGCAAGAAGTCAGCATTAGTTACACCTGAAACTTCACTTGGATATTGCATTGCTAAAAATAGACCAGCTTTTGCACGCTCATCTACTTCCATTTCTAAGATATCTTCGCCATCAACGAATACTTTACCTGAAGTAACTTCATAACGTGGGTGACCCATAATCGCTGAAGCTAACGTAGATTTACCTGTACCGTTAGGCCCCATGATTGCATGGATTTCTCCACCTTTTATTTCTAAATTAAATCCTTTAATAATTTCTTTACCATCAATTGAAACATGAAGATCTTCAATCTTTAAATGTGGTGTTGTCATTCCAATACCTCCATAACATCTTTATACATTATTTTAAATAGATTTCCTATTTGTCCATTCTCAATCTATTCTCATTCTAATCTTATACTATATTAAAACTGTAAGCAACAGATTGAAATTATTATTAACAATAAGGATAGTTTTAGCTATATGTAATCCCTTTAAACTTCGAAAAATAAGAAAAAACCAGTTAAAAAACTGGTTTTTCCTTTTATAAACCAATACGGTTAAATACATTGCGTTCTAATTCGGAAACAATTTGGCGGCTTTTTTTATAGTCTTGTTCGCGTTCTCGCTCCACTTGCATTCGGACATCCAACTTTTGCTTGTACTCCTCATATCCAAATCCATGTGTTTGATGCATAGCTTTCTCCATATCACCTGTGTAATTCAGGTCAAGATCGCTGATAGCGAATCAATCCTTTCTTGTCTTTATATTTAATACATAAATATACTAACACGCTCCAATTTTTACCACAAACAGGAATAACAATTGTTTTGCTAAATGATTCATCATTGGTACGTTGTAACACTCACTACCACTTTTAGTCTTACAATTGCTATAAAATACAATCTAATACTTCCATATCCTTCATTATTGCTGAATTGCTTGTCCTAATTTTTCAATTGATTTAATTCAGTTATAGACTCTTGTACTAAAGTAACAGCTTGACTCATCGCTGCTCCCCCACCAAATGCAGCTGTAACGCCTACTGCTTCTAAAATTTCTTCTTCACTTGCCCCATTATCCAGACATCCTTTAGTATGATAAATAATACAATATTCATCTTGTGAGTAGATACCTATTCCTAATGCAATTAAATGCTTTTCTTTCTTTGATAATTTTCCTTCTTTAAAACAAGCTTCTGTAAATGCATTATACTTACTTGCTATGTCTGGCATCTTCTGTGTAAAAGTACCTAGTCCTTCTTTATACTCGTGTAATGCAAGCTCCGTTGAATTTCGAAATTCTTCCATACTAATTCACTCCTTTTGCAATGTTTACAACGATTAGTATTCGTTTCTCCTTCCAACTCTATCCGAAAATAAAAAAAGAGAATGCAAAATCGCATTCTCCTCTCTGCATTATTGAATTAATCTTCTTCTCTTTCATCATGTTCGTCATCATCTTCATCTTCATCTTCATCTTCATCTTCATCTTCATCTTCTTCATCGTGATCCGAATCATCATGCTCGTCATCTCTATCCTCTTCGTCATTAGAGTGACCTGAATCATCAACAGTTCCGTTTACAGGATCACTACCTTCATCTTCATTTTTTCCCTTTTTTTTATCTTTTTTTTCCTTGTCTTTATTATCATCTTCACAATATTCTTCAAAATATTCTTCTTGTTCTTCTGTTAGTTGAAGTAAATTACTTAATGCTGTGCAATTTATCGGCGGAGCTTGACCTTCGCTTCCATCATTTTCATGATTTTCTTCATTTTCTTCGTTATCGCTTTTATCTTTTTCTTTATTTTTATCTTTATTATTGTCTTTTTCTTTATTGTTACCTTCATTTTCACGATCAGCTTTTTCTTGTTCTTGCTTTTCCTTCTTAAGCTTCTCAAGTAAAGCTATACGGTCTTTTAGTTCTTCTTTTAGAAGTTTCACAGGCTTTGTTTTCGCTTCATTAAGAGTTAAATTACTTCCCTTTTTATTTGCTTCCACAAGCGCAATATATCTTCCTAAAGATAGTCCTTTTCCATTCGCTTCTTCAAGCGCCTTCTTTTCTGCATGAACATACGTTACTTGCATCTGTGCAGTATCAGGTATGTTCGTGACTTGCTCCATTAGATTGCTTTCAAAGTTAGTATTGTTAGGACTATCAACAACTGTCGTAGCAATTAATAAATCTTTGTTTGTATTCAAATAGCCTTTTTCTTTTGCTATAACTAGTATATTGGCCATGAAATCTTGAACATTCATTTGTTCATACTTCTTTGGATTAGTGATCAACTCACTAGCATCATCATTGAGCATCTTTATCGAGAGTACTTGCATATCTTCGTTAATTGACACTTCAATACTAGGATTAATATCAACACTAATAATTGCCATAACCTTGTTATTTGTAGAGACTAGTGGATAAAATTGTGTCGCTAACACTGTTATTAGTACCATCATTGCGGCTAATGCTACTTTTGGGAACAGGTGAATTGACCAGGCAGGATTCGTTTTCGTTTCAACATTCGGCAATAATAACTCTTCTCCGATTATCGGATTTTTCCCTTTTGGGAAAGTTATTTTCTCAAATGTTCCGTCTGGTTTTAAAATTACTGCTTTTTGTTTTTTAACTTCCATAACTATTCCGCGCTCCATTTTAGTCCTCCTTTCCTACTTATAATCGATATACGAAGCTAAGGCAGTAAACTTGCCGATATATATTAACGCTATCGCTATGATATATTTTCGATTACGTTCAATCGTTTTTCGACTGCAGTCGACGTGCTCTAATAAGTCTTTAATCGGCAACTGTTTTCGCTCTAATAAATAATTCGAAAACACTTCTGATTTTGCGACCATTTTAGCAATATTAATTGCATTTTCTCTTGCATCGATATGTTTTGGACATTCCTTACTTAAAACAGCAAAGGAAATTTTAAAGTCTATTAGCATATTGCGATATTCTTCAATTTCATGCATTCGCATCTCTGCTTGCTTTTCTTGGTCATATTGATCTAGTGCTGCTTTTTTCTCCGCATAACTTTCCTCACTACGATCTTCGTCCTCATTTTCATCTCGCTCTAAATAAATATTGCGATTTTGTCGCTCTTCTTTTCGGATATGGTCGATTAATCTGCGTTGAATTACCATGTTTGCAAATGTTAAAAACTTAGCACCTTGGTCATCTGTATATTGATCTATCGCTTCATTGAAAGCTAGTAAACCGATACTATATTCATCCATAGAATCATTAATGTATCGCTTACATACTTTGGAAGCAACCTTCTTAATAAAAGGTCGGTATTGCTGGATAAAATCATTTCGTAAATCTTCATTACCTTTTTGTATTTCTTTTATTTTATTTTCTACGGCTTTATCTTTTAAGCCACTTATAATTGATTTAATGTTGATTGAACTCATTTTTACACCTCAATTCCTCTCTAATGTCAGAGGATGCATTTATCAAAAGTATAACTAGTACAAATAGTTATATCATGAAAAACACTCAATTTATGATACATTTTATTTACAATTTGTATAATTGTTTTATTTTTGTAAAGAAAAATATATTTTCTTACTTTATATCTATAATTTACCTTAAACCAATAACTTAGGAAACTAATAAATATATTGTTATCATTTCTATTATAATAAAGATTACTCTAAACTTAATCATTAAATGCAAAAAAGCTTGGATCATTAGCCCAAGCCTTGTAGATTTTTTATACAATTATTCAACGATTAATTTTGCTGTCATTTCCATATGGCCTGTTCCGCAAGCAATGCTACAGCGGATGATATATTCACCAGGCTCTAGATTCGCACTGTCAGTACCTTCTCCTTGAATATTAATATCTGTTCCATCAATCGTAATCCCGTGGTGACCGGTTGTGTTTTTTAAAGCGATTGTGATATCACCTGCTTTTGCATGATATTCATCTTGATTAAAGTCCCAATTGCTTGCTTCAATCGTAACATCTGCTTCTTTGTTAGAATCACTACCTCCACATGCTGCTAAACCTAACGTAAACATCGAAATTAATGCAAATATTAAAAGTTTTTTCATTTTCTTTTCCCCCTAAAATTAATAATATTTTATTATTTTTTACCACAAGTTATTAAACCCTGGTGACCCTGGAGGAGCATGTTCAATCATATTTATCACTGGGATTGTATAGGCAACCAAAATTAAAAATACCGTTACCCCAATCCACAACTTCCAATTTTCTAATAATGCTGGAGCTTTTTCAGATTCTGCCGCAGCTTCACCAATTGGAAACTCTTCTGATCCTTTTGGAGCAAAAAATGCTAAATAGCTTAATAAACCTAGCAATAAGATGATTGCAATAAATAAGATCGATCCACCGACAGCCATTGCAACTTTATAGGACATCCAACCGACAGCATCTGGGTGATCGCCGTATGTTGTGTAAGCAGTTCGTCTTGGTGCTCCAAACAAGCCAACGACATGCATTGCACCGGACATAAAGAACATTCCTATAGCCCACAAAATGGTTTGGATATTTCCAAAAAGGTGTACCTTTTTCGGAAGTGTCCTTCCTGTTAAGTGTGGAATTAACCAATAGGAAATTCCGAAAAATGTTAAGGCAACGGAAGAAGCTACTGTTAAATGGAAATGACCTGTAACCCAAAGTGTATTATGAACAACTTGATTCATTTGGTTACTTGCATTAATGATTCCCCCAGCTCCTGCAGGGATAAAGATTAACATTCCAACCATTGGTGCAAAAAATCTTGCATCTTTCCACGGTAACTTTTTAAACCATCCGAATAATCCTTTTGCGCCTTTGGGTCGACCAGTCAATTCAAAAGTTGCAAACAGTGAGAAAGCCGTCATTAATGATGGGATAATTACCATGAATGTAAGTACTACTTGTAGGAACTTCCAAAATGGCGAAATTCCCGATTCTAATAGTTGATGATGAAACCCAACTGGTATTGAAAACAGTAAAAACATTACAAAAGATAGTCTTGCTAATGCATCACTAAAAATCTTTCCACCAATAATTTTGGGAATAATGACATACCAGCAGATGTATGCAGGTAATAACCAGAAATAAACTAGTGGGTGCCCAAAGTACCAGAACAGCGTTCGACTTAACAAAATATTAATCGTATCAACCCAGCCAAACGACCATGGAATAAATTGCAGAAGGACAGAAGCTGCAACTCCTAACGTTGCGATTAGCCATAACAGCATTGTAATTACCGCCATAAAGCTAAGTAATGGAGATATCTCTCCTTTGTTTTCCTTCTTCCAATGATAGTATTGTTGGAAAATAGCAAATCCAGATAACCAGCTTCCGACAACTAGTAATGTAAGTGCAACATAAAACCAAGGTGACGCTTGTAATGGCGCATAAAATGTATAGAGTACAGTCGCTTTATTCAGTAAAACTAAAATAACTCCTAAAATAGTTCCCGCTGTCATTAGTAAAAAACCAGACCAACCTAGTCGTCTTGCTTTTACTGTCAGCGTTCCTGTTGTTTTACTTAGCCCAGCAATTAAAAAACCAATAATAAAAAAAGTAGTAAAGACTAGGCCAAGCAAAACACCGTGTGCAGTTAATAGTTGATAATATCCAATTCCAGCGGGCAATGTGATGGATCCACTTCTAACTAGTGTTTGAAGTAAGCCAGCAACTGCGCCTAAAAATAATGCGACAAAGGCTATAACTAAGTGGACTAGACTTAGATGAGCATCTTGACGGCTTATTGCTTTTTCGATCATTGTTCAACCACCTCAATTCTTGCACTCATCGCTTGATGGCCAATGCCACAATATTCATTGCATAAAATGAGATATTCGCCAACCTCATTAAAAGTATGCGTTATTTTATTAACGTGTCCCGGTGTAATCATCATGTTTACATTCGTATGTGGAATTGCAAAGCCATGAACAACATCCTTACTAGTTACGATGAATGTCACCGTTGCACCTTTTGGTATCTTCACATTTCCTGGTGTAAAAGCAAAAGCTTCAGAAATCATGACAAGTTCATATTTCTTTTCCCCAACTTTAAAAAGACCTGGATTATTAAAAGGTGCTGTTTCATTTACTTTTTGTGGATCTAATGTTTCATGTGCACTTGGTGGAGCATGCCCTCCTGCAAACGCACTTACTCCGACAATGGTTAAAAATAGTACAAGTGCACTAATGCCGATGGTCAGCCATATTTTTTCATATTTATGAAAATGCATATCCTTTCCCCCTACTAACAACTACATTCTTGAGATAAACAAGAAATAGACGGTCAACCACGATAGAACAATAAAACCTCCTAAAGCTAAAACCGACAAAAATGTACCTTTCAATTTCTTGTCATTTTCACTTTTCACTTCAATATTTGTTTTCTCTGATAATTTAGTAAGCTTATTTTCCATTTCCTAGCTCCCTTCTTTTATTGCTTATTGTCATTGTAGGTGAGATAAAAGTTTTATTCTGTGAGGAAAATCACGCTTAAAGAATTAAATGAAAGAATTAAAAAAGCTTATGATGAATAATCATCATAAGCGGCATATACTTGCGGGACATCCTTCGCAATGGCAAATTTCTTTTAAATATTCTAAGTTTAATATTGTTAAGTAACCATTTTTATAGTCAATCGCTTTATCCTTTTTTAATTGGCTTAGCATTCTGTTAACTGTTTCTCTCGTAGAACCAATTAAGCTTGCTATTTCAATATTGGTAAAGCGTTTATTAATTACAATTTTACTACCTGTTTGTTCTCCAAACGTATTTGTCATCCGAATTAACGTAGATGCTAACGCTCCATTTTTCCCAAAAAACATTAAATCTCTTAGTTTTAACTGTGTAAATTTTTGCATATGGCCCATCCAACTAATAAACTCAATGGCCACATCACCGTTCTGCCAGAGGAGGGATTCTAAATCTTCTCTTTGAATAACACCTACTTCACACTCAGTCAAAGCTTCAGCACTAAAGGTACATACTTGATCTTTGGAGCGGTCCATTTCTCCAAACAAATCACCAGGTTGAAAATAATATAAACTTAAATCTTTTCCATCATCTGTCATTTTCGTTAATCTCACAGTTCCGCTTACTAAATAGTATAATTTCTCTGCCTTATCGCCTTCCCAGTATAAATATGAATCTTTCTCAACCTTTTGCTTATACATGATTAACTCTAACTTTTGAAATGAATCGTTGGAAAATGATAATGTATTATGTTTAAAGTTCTCTGCCTGATTTAATGGACATGGTGTACTCATATAAAACCCCTCCTCCGTATGCTTAAGTACAATTATACAGAAGTTCAGCATTATATATGTGACATAAATCACACAAATTATTCAACTCATATAAAAAAGGTGTGAGAAATGTAACAGAAGCTTAAACATTTATCCTATATGATTACATTATAAATTCTTTGAGAGGGGGTACATAAATGCTTACAGGTGTTATATTAGCTGGAGGGAAAAATGATAAGATAAAAGGTCGGTTAAAACCCTTGATACCAATGGGAAATACTATTTTATTATTCATTCAAATTAAAGAAATGCGCAAGATATGCAATGAAATTATTTTAGTAACGAATGAGCCGAGAAAGTATTTACCTTACTTGCCTAGTGATGTCAGGGTCATAACTGATTATTATAAAGACGTTGGTCCGATAGCAGGTATCCATGCAGCATTGAGTTTGTCAAAAAATGAAAACATATGGGTTGTCGGAAATGGAATGCCTTTTATCTCATTTAAAGTTGCTTTAATTATGATGAAACACAGTAATAACACCACAAACTTAGCTGTTATACCAACAAAGAATCTCCAACCGTACTTGCTTCATAGTATATGGAATAAAAACGCTTTATCATTGATCGAATACACGATTGAAGAATATAAGGGTGACTACACAAAATTAGTTTGCCATCAACATATTCACCCTATTTACGAAGCTACATTAATAAATGATTATAAATTGGATACTTCCTTTTTATATACGATTGATACTACAGGTGACTATAAGAAAGCGATGGATATCCTATTGCAAAGGAATTTAAATTTTATTAGTTCCTAAAAAAACAGCCACGACCGTCGTCGTGGCTTAATCTTTACTCTGCTTTTAATAAGCTATATAAATAATCGACAGATTGAAAGGCGTAAACTTTTTCTTTCACTGTACCTTCAGAAAAAACAATGAGACATGGAACACTTTCAATATTATATGCACTGGCAATTTCTGAAGCTGTATTTATATTGCATGATGCGATTTTCATATTTGGGAGCGTCATTTCAACTATTTCTAACATTCGTCTTCCAACTTTGCACGTTCCGCATAGTGGTGTATGAAAAAATATTGCACTTTTTTCTTTTTTCACATAGTCTAAAATTTCATTTGGTTCAATTTCATTCACTTATATTCTACTCCTTAACTAACCCTTCAATCATAATAAAGCGATCATCCTTTGGCGTTGGATTTCCTCGCCCGTCTTTATTACTCGTTATAATGTATGTTTTCTTATTTTCAATGTAAATATCTCGAATTCTTCCTACACCCGAGAAAAGTGATTCGACTGTTTTCTCCTCAACATTAAATGCAAGGATTTGCGATCCCCTTAACGTAGCGACATATAATTCTCCATTTTTATAAAACATACCTGCTGGCGCCCATGTTTTACTCCCAGAATGAAATAAAGGAGTTATCATTTTAGGTCTCTTTTCATTGCCTTTAATAATTGGCCAGCCATAGTTACCACCTGGAACTATTTCGTTTATTTCATCAAAACCAATTGGTCCATGCTCACTTGCATAAAGCTTCGTTCCCGTTTCATTCCATGCAAGACCTTGGGGATTACGATGACCATACGAATATACATATGATCCTCGGTATGGATTATCGTTAGGAACTTGTCCATTTAAAGTCATTCGTAGAATTTTCCCTGCAAGACTATTTAGATTTTGCGCACTATTTTTTTGCGCAGCATCTCCTGTTGTAACATAAAGCATGCCATCTGGACCTATTTTTATTCTACCACCATTATGAATAACCGCTCCAGGAATTCGGTCTAATAATGTAGCTGTTTCAATCCATTCATTTGCTCTTCTTTCTACTTTTGCTACAGAATTAAAGATACTACTTCCATCTATGTAAGTATAATAAATAAAACCTTCATTTGTGGAAGATGGCGCGAGCTGAAAACCAAGCAAGCCACCTTCTCCTTGTTGTGATAATTGTTTTTTAAAGTTAACTTTCAGCCGGCTTACATTGTTCCCGGAATTTTCAACAATAAAACCTGCTCGTTCTGTTATATAAAATGTATTACCGACCTTGGCTATTTCCCATGGTACTTGGAGGTTGGTTATTACATTTCTTTGTTGTTGTGGCAAAACATGATTTGGGAAGGTTGTTAGAAATAGTAGTGTAATCACTAGTAATTTTAGCTTCATATTATATCCCCTTACATGTAATAAGTTTTATTTACTAGAAAATTCGCAGATAAGAGCAAGCGTGCTAAATATTCAAATGGCGTTGTCGCTACCTCACGATACATTTTATCAATATATAAATGTTCCGCATTAGGAAACTCATGCAAAAGTTGTTTGCGGAGTTTTGCTCCCGCATCATCTGCATCTGTTAATATATAAACATCTTTACCTTCTAGTTCATCAAAAAGTTCCTCTAATTTATCTATGCTTAATGTACCGTTCGTACAGATAATTTTTACTGGTTCGTTGATCAGTTTCTCTAGTCGTTTTTTATCCGACTTCCCCTCGACAACGATTACTTTTTCTTCATGAGAAATCATAGAAAGCTCCCCTTAACGAGATAAAATTATGTTTTATTATTAGCTAGTGTATGCAAATTTATTGATGATGACTTACCATTTGTCTACAAAACAAAAAAACAGTGAGGAAGTCCCCACTGTTAACACCAGCCTTCATCACAGTTTTCAACATAGTGATCCACATTTTGCACTGGTTCTTCTTCTTTATAAAAACGATGGTTTTCATACATAAACCCTTTAGACATTTCACAAGTTTGCATTTTTCCATCCATTTTCATGTGACCAATCGGCTGATCGTCACAAAATAAGTGAATACAGTCTTCATCAAACTTTCCGTAAACATCTGCAGTAATATCTAATTTCGCCATCATTTCACTTCCTTTCGGTCAATTTTAATATAACCGAAAAAGAAATTTTCTATGATATGTGATTAATCTTCGCTAATCATTGTTTCATAAGCTTCAGCAGTCATAAGCTTATCAATTTCAGAAGGATCTGAAAGTTCAACAACGATCATCCAAGCTTTTTCATATGGAGATTCATTAACGAATTCTGGAGAATCTTCAAGGTTTTCGTTAATTTCCACTACTTTACCACTAACAGGTGCATAAAGCTCAGATACAGTTTTTACAGACTCAACACTTCCGAAAGGCTCATCTGCTTCAATATCGTCACCAATTTCAGGTAACTCTACGAATACAATGTCACCAAGCTCAGATTGTGCAAAATCAGTGATACCAATTGTTACTTTATTACCATCAACTTTTACCCACTCATGTTCTTCTGAATAACGTAAATCTTTAGGTGTGTTCATCGTAATCCCTCCACGTATGTAGTCATTTTTAAGAATATTCAAATATGATTTTATTTCAATTTCTATAGTAGTATATCCTGCTTAAGATGGCAAATTATGCTTTCCATTTTTCCGCAAAATTTTCTTCTTTAAATCCAACGGTTACATTTTTGTCATCTGTTACAATCGGTCGTTTCATTAACATCCCATCAGAAGCTAATATTTCAAGTAATTCTTCCTCGGAAGCTGTTCCTACTTTGTCCTTTAAGCCTAGTTCACGATATTTTTGACCACTTGTATTAAAAAACTTCTTCAACGGTAATCCACTTTTTTTATAAAGCTCCGTTAGTTGTGCTTTTGTTGGTGGATTTTCAACAATATGTATTTCATTATAATCTACATTATTATTTTCAAACCATTTTTTTGCGTTCCGACATGTACTACACTTCGGATAGCTATAAAAAGTTACTGCCATGGATGTCACACCTTTCTTTATCAATAATGCATTTATTATATCATTTTTTCATTTTGTTATTCACTTAAAAGAGATTGGGAATACAAAAAGAAGAGGCTGGGACAAAAGCTTTCTACTCATTGAAAAAAAACGAACTATTCAGATGTATATTCTGAATGAGTTCGTTTTTTATGTTGCTAACGAATAATATGATGCTCCGTCAAAATACTTCGCTTTCCACGGGCACGGCCTCAGCCTCCGCGTTCGTACCTCACTATGGGTCTTCGGACTCGTGCTTTTCCCGTAGGAGTCTACGTATTTTGACTACGATTACTTTCAATGTTCGGCTTTTGAATAGCCACTTTTGGTTTTGTCCCAGCCACTTTACTATTTCAAACTAAATATTTATTTGATTTTAAGAGTAATGAAGCAATTTCTCTTTTAGTGGATATGACATTCATCGGCTCATATCTTGTTAGTTTACGAAGTGCCGAAAGCATCATTCGCTTCATATCGCCTTCTTCTGTTGCCAAAATGATTTGTTTTGCAAATCGTTCGATTCGGTCCATTGATTCTTGGCAAAAGACTTCAGTATACTTTATTTTCAAGTCCGCATTTTCACCTTTATTTAATTCCTTTTCAGCACGTAGAAGGCAGGACTCCATTGCATAAATTTCACTAACAATGTCAGCGATGTTCGCCAGTACTTCTTGTTCTCTTTCTAGCTTTTCCCCATACTTTTGTACTGCTAATCCTGCTGCCATTAGGAATACTTTCTTTGACATCGATACAATCGCTTTCTCCCGTTCTAAAGGAGAATCTCCAGGTTGCTCTGGCATCATCATTAATAGTTCTTCTTGTAAGGCAGTTGCCTTTTCCATTAATGGTAATTCGCCTTTCATCGCTTTACGCATTATTGTAGCTGGAACGAGCAAACGATTAATTTCATTCGTCCCTTCAAAGATTCGATTTATCCGTGAGTTACGGTATATCGTCTCTACTTCATACTCGGACATAAAGCCGTAGCCACCGTGGATTTGCACCGCTTCATCAGCAACAAAATCGAGGGCTTCAGATGCAAACACTTTATTTAAGGAACATTCTAGCGCATAATCAGCGATTGCTTTAGCAGTTTCCTGTCCATCTTCTAGTTGTTCTTCACTTAAACGACTTAAGCTATCTTCAAAAAGGCCAACTGTCCGATAAACAGAACTTTCCGTTGCATACGTCTGAATCGCCATGTCTGCAAGCTTTTGTTGTATGATCGTAAACTTCGCAATCGGCAATTTAAATTGCTGTCTTTCATTTGCATATTGTGCGGATATTTCAATTGCTCGCTTGCAACCGCCGACACAGCCAACTGCTAGTTTATAACGACCAATATTTAAGATATTAAAGGCGATAATATGTCCTTTCCCTATTTCCCCTAGGACATTTTCTTTCGGGACAACGACATCTTCAAGGATTAGCGTTCTTGTTGACGACCCTTTAATTCCCATCTTCTTTTCTTCAGGTCCTGTAGAAACTCCTTGCAAATCTCTCTCGACGATAAATGCAGTAAATTTATCGCCATCTATTTTTGCATAAACAATGAAAACGTCAGCAAAACCTGCATTCGTAATCCACTGTTTTTCACCATTTAAGATATAGTGCGTTCCTTCATCATTTAATTTGGCTACTGTTTTTGCACCTAGTGCATCTGACCCTGACCCTGGCTCAGTTAGGGCATATGCAGCTATTTTTTCCCCACTCGCTAAATCTGGTAAATATTTTTTCTTTTGTGCTTCGTTACCGAAGAATACAATTGGCAGTGAGCCAATCCCAACATGAGCACCATAGCTTAGTGAAAAAGATCCTGCCAGTGCGAACTTTTCGGTAATGATTGACGAACTAATTTTATCTAAGTCAATTCCGCCATACTTTTCTGGAACATCTGCTCCAAGTAACCCAAGTTCTCCAGCCTTCTTTAAAAGCTTTAAGGATAAATCAAATTGATGGTTTTCAATCTCCTCTATATGTGGAGCTACATCTTTTTGTATATAATCTTCGGTCGTTTTGCCTATCATTTTATGTTCTTCAGTAAACTCTTCCGGAGTATATATTCTATCACTAGAAATATCTTCAACTAAGAAACTTCCACCTTTAATGACATTACTTTTTGTTTCAGCCATTTCCATTCCTCCCTCTTTCTCAAATTATGAAGGTAATAATTCAAACACTCCTGCTGCACCCATACCTCCACCAATACACATTGAAACTAAACCGAATTGAACATTTCTTCTTTTCATTTCATGAATAAGTGATAATGAAAGCTTCGTGCCAGTACAGCCGAGTGGATGACCTAATGCAATTGCCCCACCATTTACATTCACAATATTTTCATCTAAATTTAGTTCGCGCATAACTTGGATAGATTGAGATGCAAATGCTTCATTTAGTTCAATTAGCCCGATGTCCTCTAATTGCAAGCCAGCTAATTGCAAAGCTTTAGGGATTGCTTTCACTGGTCCAACGCCCATTATTTCTGGTGGAACACCCGCAACGGCAAACGAACGGAACTTCGCGATTGGTTTTAAGCCGATACCTTCTGCAAACGTTTTTTCCATGATTAATGTTGCTGCTGCACCGTCACTTGTCTGAGATGAATTCCCAGCAGTAACCGTCCCTTTTACATGGAAAGCAGGTTTTAATTTTGCTAATGCATGCATATTTGTATCTGGTCGAACCCCTTCATCAACAGAAACGACACGCTCTCTCTCAGTTAGTTTCCCGTCATTATTAAACGATCGTTCAATAACTGTTACCGGCACTATTTCTTCATTAAAAAGATTAGCAGCTATCGCTTTTGCCGCTTTTTGATGACTTCCGATGGCAAAAGCATCTTGCTCTTTTCGGGATATTTGATACCTTCTAGCAACCTCTTCTGCGGTATGCCCCATTCCCATATAGTACTCTGGCATTTCTTGTACAAGTGCTCTGTTTGGTTTAATGACATGGCCACCCATAGGAATTAAGCTCATCGTTTCCGTTCCACCAGCAATAATGGCATTTGCTTGACCGAGCATAATTCTTTCTGCACCGTAAGCAATTGTTTGTAAACCTGATGAACAATAACGATTGACAGTAACAGCTGGAACATCACTTTTTAGTCCGGCTCTCGCTCCAATCATTCTCGCAACATTTAACCCTTGTTCCGCTTCTGGAATTGCACAACCAATAATGAGATCATCAATCTTCCCATCATAGCCATCTGCTCTTTTTAAAGTTTCTCTGACGGCGATTGCTCCTAAATCATCCGGTCTCATATTGCGAAACGAACCTTTATTCGCCTTACCAACTGGCGTTCTACTTCCTGCAACTATGACTGCTTCTTTCATAGATTCTTCCCTCCTTACTCTAGTTTCTTAATGGTTTCCCTTTAACAAGCATATGGTGCATTCGTGCTTGTGTTTTCGGTTCACCTACTAAACTTACAAATGCTTCACGCTCTATATCTAATAAATATTGTTCATCTACTTCAGATCCTTCTGGGACATAACCACCAGCTATTACATACGCTAGCTTTTCAGCAATCTTTAAATCATGATCAGAAATGTAGCCAGAGTTGTGCATCGTTTTTGCCCCCATTAGCATGACAGCATATCCAGCTTCACCGACAACAGGTATTTTGTTTCGTTGTGGCGCCTGATATCCTGCCTCCACTAGAGAGAGTAGTTTACTTTTCGCATCATGGATTAAAAAATCATTGTTAAAACTTATGTCATCTCGTTCGCGAACATAGCCAAGCTTCCTCGCCTCATGACCCGACTTAGATACTTTCGCCATCGCGATTGTTTCAAACGTTTTATTAGCAGCTTCTTGGAGGAATGCTCCCGATTTTTTCGGCAAGTTTTCAATTTGTCGAATATAAAGTTCCTTATTTCCCCCACCACCAGGAATAATTCCAACACCTGTTTCGACAAGTCCCATATATGTTTCAACTGACACTTGCATACCAGCACAAGGTAAGGCAACTTCTGTTCCACCACCGAGCGTCATTCCGTAAGGTGCAGCAATAACTGGCTTTTCATTATATTTAACCTTCATTAGCGCGTTTTGAAATTGCCTCACGACTAAATCAATTTCAAAAAAGTTCATGTCTTGCGCTTCCATTAAGATCATCATAATATTTGCACCAACTGAGAAATTAGTGCCGTGGTTTCCAATTACTAAACCTTCATAGTTTTTATTTACTTCATCTAGTGATTTTGAAATCATTTGCATAATATCTAAGCCGATGGCATGGCTTTTTGTCGTAAACTGTAAGCAGGCAACACCATCTCCGATATCGACTAAATTTGCACCGGAATTTTTTTGGATGATTGGATTTCTTGTTAAGTAAACAATTTTCTTATTTTCTTTCTTTTGCTGCCATGTCCCCTCTGGAGATACGTGCTCTAATTGGCCATCTGTCTCACGGTAAAAAGAATTGTGACCATTAGCAAGCATTTCTTTTACCCATTTAGGAACGATAGCACCTTGTTCTTCCATTTTTGCAACAGACTTTGCAACACCTATTGCATCCCACGTTTCAAAAGGACCCATTTCCCAACCAAAGCCCCATTTCATCGCTTGGTCGATAGCTACAATATCGTCTGAAATTTCATTTACTTTTTTTGCCGAGTAAAGTAACGTCTGCATTAAAATATTCCATGTTAGCTGTCCAGCTCTGTCATCTGAGTAAATTAAAGCTCTTAACTTATCTTTTTTTGATCCGACCTTAGGTAAGTTTGCTTTTAACTTCTTTTGCGGCTCATACTCAAGTGTTTCAGGGTTTATTTCAAATATTTCTGAACCACTGTTTGATTTCTTTTTTAAATAAAAACCTTGACCTGATTTACTTCCGAGCCAATTATTTTCTACCATTTTTGTCATAAATGATGGCACATGAAATACTTCTTTTTCATCACCTTCAAGTGCTTCATACATGTTGTTAGCAACATGTAAAAATGTATCTAAGCCGACTACGTCAAGTGTTCGAAATGTTGCACTTTTTGGCCGACCTAATAGCGTCCCAGTGACAGAATCTACTTCACCGACAGAATAGCCGCCAGCAAGCATTTCTTGCACAGTAATCATTAAACCGTACGTTCCGATCCGATTTGCAATAAAGTTCGGTGTATCTTTACATATAACGACACCTTTTCCCAGGAAATTTTCTGCAAAATCCCTCATAAACTGAACTATTTCATGATCTGTGTCTTTTGTTGGAATAATTTCAAGAAGTTTCAAATATCGTGGTGGGTTAAAAAAATGTGTGCCTAAAAAATGTTTCTTAAAGCTTTCAGAGCGTCCATCAATCATTGCATTTACTGATATTCCCGACGTATTGGAACTAACAATCGCCGTTTCTTTTCGATACGCTTCAATATTTGCAAAGACTTTTTTCTTTATTTCCAGATTCTCAACAACCACTTCAATAATCCAGTCTGCATCTGCAAGCTTTTCCATATCGTCCTCAAGGTTGCCGACAGATATTAATGACACGTTTTCTTTTACTGTTAATGGTGCAGGATTTTGCTTTAATAATTTTTTCTTCGCATCATCCACAATTCTGTTCCGAACGCTTTTATCATCTAGTGTTAATCCTGCCTTTTTTTCTTCCGCTGATAATTCATTCGGTATGATATCTAGCAATAAAGTAGGAATTCCTGCATTTGCTAAATGAGCAGCAATACCCGATCCCATGACTCCCGAACCAATGACAGCTGCTTTTTTTATCGTTAAGGTCACCAGACACTCCTCCTTCACACAAAATGAATAGCCATTCATTTTTTATTCGGACTACTATTCCATACATATGAAGCAAGCTTCATATTTAGAAATAAAGATTGTAAAGGTTGGACAATTTAATTAATTTAATTTTTAAAACAAATAAAAAAGAGCTCGAAAATCAAGCTCTCCATTTCTAACTATTTCAACTGTCCAATATAAAGTAATTCATTTGGATCAGCATTGTCTAAATTACCATTCATGATGTTATTTAAGTCCTGTAACGCACTTTGCAAGGGAGTTACTTCCCCTTTTTGATTTGTAATTGGTTCTGCAATAAAAAACGGTTGTGTTAAGTACGCTTCTAAACGCACTCCTCTATAAAAAGTCTTTTTATCTTGCTCTGATAGCTTTTCCATTCCAAAAGCATTAATGAGAAAGCGCAGCTCACGATAACGGCGTAGTAGCTTTTTTGCTTTTTGCTGTGTGTCCATATGTATTTTATCGACATGCGCACCTTCTAAAGCAATGGAAGTAGAAAGAACGGGATTAATTGCAGGATAAATCCTCCGCGAAACTAATTCAGCATCAAATTGTAATAATGTATCTAAAGGTCCATAAGGTTCCTCTTCATCAACTGCATCTCCACGTGGATCTACAAGAAATGTAGTAATGGGCTGCAAGTTGCTCGCTTGTAACTTTTCTTGAAAAGAATATATCTCTCCTGTTAAAACAGTAGTACGGTCTGCCCCTAATAACACTTCTTTTTTCTTACCAATATTTTTAATGTAATCATACGCTTCATCTAATGATTTACATACATATTCCGCTTCATTTTCTACATCTTCCACACCAAGGCTGGCTTCCTTTGGCTTCACCCATACTGTTACAAATTTATCTTGTCTCATTCGATGAAAAATTTCGCCAAGTACTACTAGTTGTCCCATAGCAGGACGCGCTACAAAGCCTACCGTTCCTCCCTTAACAATTGGTGCAAAAACATCGATTAATTTAATTCCAGTTTCGATTATTTCTCCACCTTGCCCGCGAATTATTAATTCATCTAAACTACAATCCGCAAGTTCTGCAAGAGCTACTAATGTTTTCACTTCAGCTCGTTCGATTGGTATTTTTCCAGTAGTAAGGTTGGAAACCGTCGCTGGGCGAAGTCCAACTGCTTTCGCTGCAGATGTAATATTAGGCACTTTTCGCTTTAATAAAGCAACATTTAATTTAATATCATCCATTTTTTTCACTCCTAATCAGCCGTTACGTTACTTTTTATCGTAATACACCGTACGCTTCAATGCAAAATTAAAAAATCATTGTTCGGTGAGTTCTTGTTTTATTCTAATTTTGAAACTCAACTCGTTCATGTATAGCCCATTCGTTTTGATCTGGGTCATAGCGAAGGACATAAGATAAGTCGATATAATAGGTGATTCCTTCTCTTTCAGAAAAGTAGCTCTCTTTGACACTGACGACAGCACTATATTTTCCTTTAGCGTTAGAAAAAATTTGTGGAGGATTGTTTTTTATTTCGAAATTTACTAACTTCCAATTTAATCGCTTAATAGAGTTAAAGAAGATTTCAATATTACTATTAAACTCCTCTGTTATATTTTTAACTATGTTTAAGTCATGATTTTCTATCGCCTCTTCCCAACTGTTTAAAAATTTTATAAGCGATTCATTAATTTGTATAGCTACTGTGTCATTAACTGGGTCTATGCCAGCAAAAGTTTTCCACTCATGGTATGGCTTTCCTTCTGAAATGATAAACTCTTCTGTTTGAAAAGTTCCCCAAGGAAATTCTTTACTATAATAAATCGAAACAGAACCATCTAGCGGAATAGGATTAAGCGTTAACGCATTGTTTCCCACTTCGGCTTTCACTTCTTTTCCGTTTATGTAATAGGTGACATCCGACCAAACTGGCATTATATCAACACTACCTACTTTTAAATACTTTTTATATATTCTGTTTGCATCAACTTCTGATACATCCAGTTGGAAAGAGTGTGTAAACGATAAATAATCTGTCTCAAAGAACGCTTTAATAATATGAATTCCAGGCACAACAGGAATAGTTGTTTTTTTCTCATTTGGATTAATTTGAATTTCCTTTCCATTCTTAATCGTTATTTTCTTTAGACCTTCCGGGTAGGTTACTTCCATATAGTAAGGGTGAAAAACTAGAACATAGTTTTCAAAGAGGCCTAATTTAGTATCTTTAACTAATGAAAATAAATCATGCTTGCCTTCTTGTTTAATGGCCGAAATTATTTCATCTTGTAAACTATTATCTTTTATATATTGTAAAATTTCTTTTGTTGTTCCCTCATTTATAGAGAGATCTTTTTCACTCGAAAAAAGCAAGTCATTTAAGGCCTTTACATTCTCATTTTTTATTGCTTCTTCAAACTTGGAAATTGTTTCTTCTTTTCCATCATTAAAGGAAGTAAATAAAAAGAAAGAACAGAGTATTATTGCTAAAATTATGCTTGTCTTTATTTTCGGGCTATTTATATATGTACTAATCTTCATGGGAGCTCTCCTTTATTTCGAAAGAGAAAAAATTTAATTCCCCCTCATAATATTCCTTATATTACCATCATATAGAAGTCCTACTATTCCTTCAATGCAAAAGAAAAGAGCACAGCTATGCTGTGCTCTAAATAAAATTATATGAAATATAAATAAGGATAATTATACTAGAAATGACTGCAAGAATAATTACTAATGGTTTAGAAGCAGTAAAAGTTTGATTATTAATATCTCTTCGCTTCATTAAATAACTTATAGTGGCTAGAATGATAATACCTACACCTATTACGCCCGAAAATACACCAATAATAACTGCTATTAAATCACTTATTTTTGCTATTGAAGTACCCATAGTGAAGTGCAGATTTGAAAATAAAAAACCGACTCCTATAATTGCAATAGCTGTGCGGACCCAGGCTAAAAAAGTGCGCTCATTCGCCAAATGTTGTTGGATATATTTTGAATCTACGGTTGCCTTTTTCTCTTTCTCCATCCATCATCACCTCATATAACTAAAAAGGAGACTCGAATATAAGTCTCCTTCATTTATCTCTAGCTTACCAGTTCTTCCAATTCACCTGACTCTAAATGGAAAAGGTAGCCAACTACATCTACACCTTGTCCATACTTTTTGTAAATTGGATGATTTTTAACATTCTCCACTTGCTTTAAAACATTCAGTTTTGAAAGCTCTTCAGAAGTGAGATGTTCGTTGCCTTCTTTTTTTGCAAAACTTTCTTTAACTTTACTTAACCAATGAACTAATTCTTCTTCATCATTGTTATCCCAAGCTGCCGCTACACCGCCACAATTCGTATGCCCTTTAATGATTACTTTTTTCACTTTTAAATGAACAAGTGCATAATAAAGACCAGTTGCAAAACTTTCATCATCTTGCGAAACTTGATTAGCAACGTTACGATGAACGAATAAGTTTCCTAATGACATATTCGTCACAACAGATGGGCTCACGCGAGAGTCAGAACAAGCAAGGACAAAATAGTCTGGAGACTGTCCTTTACTTAGCTCATCAAAGTATTTCGAATCCTCTTACTTCATATTTTCTCTAAACACTTTATTACTTTTAATAATATCGCTCATGCAGTTAACCCCCTTTAGCGAATTGCCTCAATTGCTTGTTTTACACTAATAAAGCTAATTTTATCGCCATACTTTTTCGTCCAACCAGCTCTTTCAACAACTTCATGAACTGGGCGTTTCATTCCGGCAATAAAGAATTCAATGCCTGCATCTTCATATTGATGTACTAACTCTTCAAGTTCATGAATGGCTACTGCATCAATCGAGTTAACTGCTGTAAAGTCTAATAGAACTTTCTTTACAGATTTCTTCTCATTAATTGCAGTTCGTAATTTCTCTTCAAAGAACGCCATATTAGCGAAATAAAGTGATGCATCAAGTCGATAAATTAAAATGCCTTCATACGTTTTCGCATGTGGATAGTTTTTAATATTTTTATAAACATTTTCTTTTTCAAGATATCCAAGTTCTGCGGTATGAGGATATGCACTTCTCCAAATGAATAAAAGTAAAGATACTGCAACACCAACTAAAATTCCTTGCTCAATCCCGAGTGTAAGTGTTGCGATGAATGTAATTAACAATGTCCAGCCATCTGCTTTTTTCACTTTAAATAAATGTATTGCTTCTTTCACATCAATTAGTCCAAATACCGCAACCATAATAATTGCAGCTAATACTGCCTTCGGTAAGTAATAAAATAACGGTGTAAAGAACATTAAAGAAATAATTACAATTACTGCTGTAATAATTGTTGCAAGCCCCGTTCTCGCTCCTGCTTGGTAATTTACTGCTGAACGAGAGAAACCACCTGTGACAGGATAAGCTGAGAAAAATGAACCAATAATATTCGCTAATCCTAGACCGTTTAGTTCTTGATTTGAGTTAACTTTATATTTCTCTTTTGATGCAATTGCTTTTGCCACCGCGATAGATTCCATAAATCCGACAAATGAAATCGTTAAAGCTATCGGTAATAACGCCATAATCGCTTCAAGACTCATAGCTGGTAAGGAAAATTGCGGTAACCCCATTGGTACTTCTCCAACTATTTTTACTCCTTGATCTTTCAAGTTCAGAAAGCTGACAAGTAAAGTTCCTCCAACAACTACAACTAACGGTGCAGGAAACTTTTTCATTTTCATTTTAAAGAATAATAAGATTGCAATACTTGTGATACCAATAAGTAATGTAAGCACATTTGTGTCTGTAATATTTTTAGCAGCTTCACTTAACGTCAAAAAGACGGAACCTCGCGGAATGTCTATTCCTAGTAAATGTTTTAACTGACTTAAGCCAATAATTAATGCAGCTCCTGAAGTAAACCCACTAATTACTGCATGTGATAAAAAGTTAACTAAAAAGCCGAGGCGAAACAATCCCATTGCTAGTTGGATGACTCCGACCATTAATGCCAGTAACAGAGCTAAGGAAACAAATTCTTCTGTACCTGGGTCTGCTAATGCTGATACACCTGTAAATACGAGTAAAGAAACCATTGCTACAGGACCAACTGCTAATTGTCTTGAGGATCCAAACAATGCGTAAATGATTAGAGGAATTGTTGAAGCGTATAAACCGATTACTGGTGGTAATCCCGCAAGCATTGCGTATGCCATCCCTTGTGGTATTAACATAATAGCAACGATTAATCCAGCTGAGAAATCTCCTTTAAGATCTTGCTTTTGATAATTTTTTAGCCAGCCAAATGCTGGTATGAATTTTTTTAGCACGAGGAGCACTTCCTTTCAAACAATGAGTGAGAGGGTACAATCTTATCGTACCCTCTACCCTATATTTATTATCCTTTTTTTACCCAAAACTTTAGAACGCCATCTTCTTCAGTATCCTTTACTAATTCATGGCCGCCAGATTTTGTCCAAGCTGTTAAGTCATTCTTTGCACCTTTATCTGTTGCATGAATTTCTAAAATTTCACCTGTATTTAGTTCTTCAATTGCTTTCTTCGTTTTTACGATTGGCATTGGACATGCTAAGCCTTTTGCATCTAACACTTTTGTTGCTTCCATCATTAATGACCTCCTAAATTTTATTAACGTACCGCACAACGGTTTGGTCCGATTTCCATTTCACGTTGTTTTTCTGTGTCTGGGTTAATTTTCCCCATATTCGTTTCGCGAATTTCTTGATAAGCATTTGGTTGTGGTGGTAAGTTTTCTGTTACCATTTTTCTGAACTCATTCTCATCTTCAATATTTAATCCGTGGTTTTTCGCAAATAATGTTCCTAACTTTTCTGCAACAGTTCCATCTTCATTTAACTCGTCAATAATCATGAAATGTGCTGGCAGTACGATTAGTTCTTCTGAAAGTGCACGGTAGCGTTTGTATAATGATTCACGTAAGTCCGCTACCCAGTCTTCTGCTTTTCCTGCTAAATCAGGGCGACCGATTGAATCGATAAATAAAATGTCTCCAGATAATAAATAACTTTCATCGATTACAAATGATGTTGATCCAATTGTGTGACCTGGTGAGTATAGTGCATGAATATTAATCGTAGTGTTCCCTATTGTTACATCGTTACCATCTTCTAATGGTTCATATTCAAATACAACATCTGTTGCATCCTTCGGTGGTAACCAATATGTTGCACCTGTTTTTTCTGCAATGATACGTCCACCTGAGATGTGATCAGCGTGTAAGTGAGTATCAAATACGTGCGTCACTTTTAATCCTTTGCTTTCTGCAAAGTTTACATAAACATCAGCCATACGAGTAGAGTCAATAATTGCAGCTTCCCCATTTGAAACGACCATATAAGATAAGCAACCTTTACCGATACGTACGAATTGGAATAACTCGCCACCGTCCTTTAAGTCACCCACTTTAATTGGTTCTAAATGTTCACTCCATGCCTTCATTCCACCCTCTAAATAAGAAACATTTAAGCCTTTTTCTGCTAACATATCTGCAACCATCATTGATGACCCTTCTTTTGCACATACAACTAAAATTTCTTTGTCAGCTGGAATTTTATCCATAATACCTTCGACACCATCAAGTAATTCAAAATATGGAATGTTGTAGTAGTTAAAGTTTTCCCCTTCAATTTTCCAGTCTTTAAAATCACCTTCATTACGTACATCTAAAATGAATAATTCGTCTTTGTTAATTACCTTTTTCGTTACTTCTTTTGCAGTCATTGGTTTAATAGTCATATTCTTCTTACCCCCTACGGTATAATTTTATTTAAAAAAATTTGTTTTTATTTTTGCTTTTTTATTTTTATAATGACTTTTCTGTTGGACCTTCCCATTTAGCCATGCCTGGAAGGACATTTGAAACATTCGCAAATCCATTTTCAGCTAACTTTTGTGCTGCTAAATCACTTCTATTGCCAGTTCGGCATACAACATAAATTTCATCATCTTTATTTAATTCACTTAGTCTTTCTTCTAACTCACCAAAAGGAATAGAAATCGCTCCTGTAATATGATTGAACGCATATTCTGCTTGCTCACGAACATCAACAATTGTGATATTTTCGCTTGCTTCAATTTTTGCTTTTATAGCATCGTTATCGATGGTGCGATCAAATTTCTTTTCTTCTTTTTCTTCACTGTTACCTTTGCGTAAATAATGTTTTAAAATACCGTCTTCTTCGACTGTACCGATATATTCATGTCCTCCATTTTCAGACCAAGCTTTAATATCTGCTACAGAACCTTTGTCTGTAGCTTCTACTAACATTACTTTTCCCGGTTCTAAATCATTCATTGCCTTCTTTGTTTTAACGATTGGCATTGGACATGCTAAACCTTTCGCATCAACAACTACATTCACTTTAATTTCATCCATACTATTACCTCCAAGTTACCCAATATGGTATATTATTAATTAAAAAAATATTACTCAACTGATCCTTCCCAAGCAAGCATTCCGCCTGTCATGTTAATTACGTTAAAGCCTTGGTTCTTCAAAAACATAGTTGCTTGACCACTTCTACCGCCTGAACGACATACCATAATATATTCTTTTGATTTATCTAGTTCATTCATACGAAATTCAATTAAGTGTAATGGAATATTTGTGACACCAGGAATTTTACCTGCTGCAATTTCATCAACTTCACGAACATCAATAAGGTTTAGTTTCTTACCTTTTTTTAATGCTACTTCTACTTCTTTTGCTGTCATTTCTTTCATATAACAACACTCCTTCTAAGTAAGTTTTTTGAGGGAGAATAACTCCCTCATTTAAATTTAATTAGATAAATAAGTTTACGTTACCGTCTTCTGCATCCGCTAAATAAGCAGCTACACCAGCGAATTCAACGCCGTCCATAATCTCTGATTGGTCAAATCCTAGTAAGTCTACAGTCATTTGACATGCTACTAGTTTTACATCTTGCATTTTTGCCATATCTATTAATTCAGATACAGGCATTACATTATGTTTTTTCATTACTTTCTTAATCATTTTTGGTCCCATTCCAGCCATGTTCATGTTAGAGATTGCCATTTTTTCTGCACCTTTAGGCATCATTTTACCAAACATCTTTTCTAAGAATCCTTTTTTCACTGTAATTGGTTCATCTTTACGCAGTGCATTTAGTCCCCAGAATGTATGGAAAATTGTTACCTCATGATCGTATGCTGCAGCACCATTTGCAATAATGTAAGCTGCCATTACTTTGTCGTAATCACCACTAAATAAAACTATCGTTGTTTTTTTCTTTTCAGCCATTGTAATTCCCCCTGTTGTTTTTTATACCTTCATAGGTATTATTTTCCTCAAAAAATTTTATCCTTTGATAATCCAGAACTTTAATACGCCATCTTCTTCAGTATCTTTTACAAGTTCATGTCCACCAGATTTAGCCCAAGCTGATAAGTCATTTTTAGCACCTTTGTCAGTTGCATGGATTTCTAGAATCTCACCTGTGTTTAATTCCTCGATTGCTTTTTTCGTTTTAACGATCGGCATTGGACATGCTAAACCTTTTGCGTCTAATACTTTATTTGCATTCATATATATAACCTCCGATTTTTTTAATCATACCCACTAGGGTATAATACATTTGAAATTTTTTTGTGTCAAGTCAATTTATTATTGTCTTAACATCCTTATTCGATACCTGTGTAGGTATCTTAACATCTGTGATTTAGTTTGTCAAACTACTTTTTAATATAATTTTTATCTTGCTTTTACTAATAATTGAACTGCTTCTTCTACTAATCCAGAAGTTTCTTTTCCATTTGCAACTTGATCTCTAACACATTGTTCTAGGTTAGTACTTACGACAATACCAATTGTACGGTCAATTGCTGTACGAATTGCTGACAATTGCGTAACGACATCTTTACAATCTTTTTCGTCGGCCATCATTTTCAAGATACCTCTTAATTGCCCTTCTGCTCTTTTCACTCGATTTTGAATTTGAGCATTGTACTCCATAAAACCCCCTCCATTCATTTTATTTTAATTTTATCTATATAAGCTTTCTATTATTTAAAGTCAAAGTTTCGTGATGCTGTGCTGCTTACAATTCATAGTATATACCCCATTAGGTATATTGGTCAAATGGAATTTACAGGAAATTGCTGTTTATATATTTGTACTATATCAAAGTGTCTTCTATCTATATAAGGAATATAAAAAAGGCAGAGTATAATACCCTGCCTTCGAACGTTTTCAACTATTAACCTTTAAATACACCTTTTAAAACAAACAACACATTTGCAGGTCGTTCAGCTAAACGACGCATGAAATAACCGTACCAGTCTTTTCCGTAAGGTACATAAACACGCATTTTATAACCATCACGTAATAGCTCTTCCTGTTTCTCAACACGAATACCGTACAGCATTTGGAATTCAAATTGGTCATTTGGAATGTTGTTATCTTTTACAAACTGCTTTGTCCAATCAATTATTTGATCATCATGTGTTGCGACTGCTGTGTAGTTACCATTTAACATATGAATGCTAATAATCTTCTTAAAGTTTTCATCTACGTCTGCCTTTTCAGGAAATGCTACTTCAGCTGGCTCTTTATAAGCACCTTTTACTAATCGTAAGTTAGGTTTAAATTCATTTAAATCTCTTACATCTTGTTCCGCACGGTAAAGATAAGCTTGAATTACTGTACCAACATTATCGTAATCTTTACGTAGTTCACGTAAGATGTCGAGCGTTTTTTGACAACGAGGCTCATCTTCCATATCAATAGTAACGAACATGTCGTATTTTTTTGCAACATCTAAAATGCGTCTCATATTTTTAAGTACAAGCTCATCACTAATGTCTAATCCCATTGACGTCATTTTTAAAGAAAGCTGTGAGTTTAATTTGTGCTTGGCAATACCTTCGATCGCATGAATACACTCATCAGCCATTGCGTTTGCTTCATCTATATGGTTAACGAATTCTCCTAAGTGATCAACTGTCACCGCGAAGCCTTTTTCGTTTAACTTTTTAATTGAATCTACAGCCTCTTCAATCATATTACCTGCTACGAAACGTCCAGCCCCGAAGCGAAGTCCGTACCTTTTTGCTAATGCCGTAAAAAATTTGTTTTTAGATAAAAACAGAAAGAAATTTCTCATTAATTGTTCCATTATTTTTCCCCCTAAAAAAAAGATAGATATATAAGCGTTTTCAGTACATGCAAACTATCTGTATTTTAACACCTTTCGACTAATTATGATAATAAAAAAATTATTCAAAAAATAATACTTTTGTTGCTCCTTATTATAGAAAAAAAGTAATAGCTTCTAGTTTATCTATTTTTAAATATTTCTTCTAATATTTCCATTATATATTCATGCATAATTAATGTAGGAAAAGGTCAACTTAAATCTGATAAGGATTGTAAAGGAGGCTTACCTATGCAGCAACAACAGCAAAATATGAACGAGCAAAATCAACAAGGAATAATGCCACAACCACCGGCAATTATGACAGGAAAAGACCATTTATACTGTCAAGATATGCTTTCATGGAACCTTTTGGCTATGAAAAAAGCGCATTTTTTTGCAGAGCAATGTCAAGATCCAGAAGTAAAGCAAGCAATTGAACAAGCTGGACAAATGCATCAACGTCACTATCAAATGATACTTGGACACATCCAAAAGCATATAGCAACTAATAATACAGGTATGAGCCAGTAAGGGGGGAACGTAGTGAATAATCAAAACCAACAACAAAATGCGCAAAAAATACAAAATCCAGAGTCACAAGTACCTAAGACTCCGCAAATGAATGACCGTGATTATATTAATGATGTTTTAGCAACTGAAAAGTATATGACTTCAAGCTATAGTATCGCGTTAAATGAAGCTAGTCATGATCAGCTTTATCAAGACCTATCAACTATTTGTAATGAAACGCAACAATGTCAACGTGACTTATATAATATGATGTTTAAGAAGGGATGGTACGGAGTAGAAGCGGAGCAAACACAAAAGTTACAGCAAACGCAACAGCAGTTCTCCGGCTATTCAAGCCAGTTCCCTTACAATAATAACAGCAACATGCCAATGCAATAAGAATTAGATGATGTAAATGAAAAAAGACTGGGACAAAACAAGCCGCAAGAAACCTTTAAAAAGTTGTTCGGCACTTGTGTCCCAGCCTTTGTTTTTTAAGCAGGTTTAACAAAGCGAATCAATTCATCGATACTCCAAACGATAATGGAAGCTAACATAGAAGCTACTATATAAAAGTTTCCTCCTATTATGTAAGATAAAAGGATTCCGAAAAAGAAGCCAAAAAAGAGGTGAGAGGCAAGTGCTTTTAATAACCTTTCCTTGCCCTGTTTGTTTTCTAATATAAAATCCGAAAGAGCTGTTATAGGCATGCCTAATACAAGTAATATTGGGCTACTAAATGCAAGAATGAATAAAAACAAACCTAAACCGAAAACATTGTATCCACCATCTAACACTACTATTAAGAACGTTAATAATAATGCAGTTACGAAAGAACTAATAATAAAAACAAATAGTTTCCTTAGAAACATATACCCCAACCCCTAGTCTCCTCATTGATAATCTACTAAACTGCTTTATTATTGAAAATAATTTCCCACTTCTATATTACCACTAAATTACAATTACTATATTAATAATTTATTTTGAAAACAGGTGAATTTGTTTTGGTGTTGAATTATAGTAGAAATGGATTGGGTAAGGAGTTGAAAACATGGCAAAAGTTATTAAATCATCTAGCCAACTTATTAATGACTATCAAAGCCTAAGGAAAAGAAATTTCTTTTGGCTAATCGTTCTTATTGGATCTATTATTACTTTTCCGTTTATCCAATTTACTGGTTTAACAATATTTATTGCAATTATTATGCTAATGGTTCGCAATAAACAAACTCAAATTATGAAAGCTGGCGTTAAAGGGGAAAAAGCCGCAACAAAGGTTTTCAAGAAATTATCCGATGACTACACTGTTTTTCATGATCTTACTGTTACCTATAATGGAAAGCAAAGTCAGATTGATCACGTCATCGTAGGACCGACAGGAATATTTATTGTCGAAACGAAAAATATCAATGGAAAAATTACTATGTCAAATGTTGAAAATAAATGGCTTATTATGAAAACTGGTAGAAAAGGTGGAGTTTATTCAAAAACGATGTACAATCCTGTCAAGCAAGTAGGTACACATGTATATCGCCTTTCAAATATGTTACGAGATAATAACGTTCATGCTTGGGTGCAAGGAATTGTTTATTTTTCCAATGAGGATTCCATCGTTTCAATTGAAGGACTTGAAGAAATAGATATTCCTATCTTTAGCGCGAGGAATAAAGGGTCTAATAATCTATTAAAGTATATTAAAATGAATAGAACTGAAATTAGTAAGGCGAAACAAGTAAATGCGATAAACGTATTAAAGAAAGTAATCTCATAAGAGGCTCGGCACAAAGCACCGTGTATTTATATCCCAGCCTCTAATGTAGTTATACTAGCCATTATAATCAAAATACTCGTATAAAAGCCATTTATTTTGTGCCATATCATAATAAAAGCGAAGTTCAATAATATTTTCAATGCCATTTTCATACGTCTCTTTTATTCCTACACCTGCTTCGTAATATTCTTTCTGTTTTGGAAATGGGTACATATTCACTTGAACTGGATGCATGACAAAAATGTAAATTTCATAAAAATATACACTATTTAACGTACCAATTGCTTCATTTCTTATCTCCTCTAACCTCTCTTGTAATTGATTGTGAACGATAAAGGAAGTATTTTCAATGTTTGAAATATCATTTGTTTCGACGGATTTTAACCAACTTCTAACAAATGTGTTTGCTACTTCAGATACATCTTTTTTCACTTTATCATTTTCAAGATTTAGGTATATTTGCACATTTCTACGATCAACTGATACTTCTTCAGATGTAATCGTCCCCCATGGGAACTCTTTTTCAATAGCAATCATTATGCGTCCATCTGAAGGAAGACCGTGTACTTTTTGCGGTGACTCACTTATCGTAATATCTGTCGCTTGCCCATTAACTATTAATGAACTGTCGACACTATTTGTGTAAATAAAAATATAATCTGTACTTATAGTCAAGGGCATAACATTATTTTCTTTAGCTAACAATGGTATTGCATTAACACTAGTACTTTTTAAAAATTCCCCCTGATAATCGGTTTCATGCTTTGAAATTAATTTATAATTACCTGGCATTAACGGAACACTACGAATAACACTTTCTCCATCAACCTTTAACTTTCCCACACCAACAATTTCAATTTCTTTGACATATTCATCTTCAATGTCAAAATCTATGTAGATAGGTTGCACTGCAAATTCATACGCTTCAAAAAAAAGCCACTTTTTTTGTGTGCTAATTGAAAGCAATGGGTGATTCGTTCCTTGCGAAACTGCTTCTAGTAAACTGTCTTTATCTTTCGGTAAGGTGTCTAAGTGGGTAAGAAACCTTTCGACATTTTCTTTTGTCATTTCTAATTTAGAATCTTCCGATGTAAGGAGCTGTTGCAACACAGTGACATCTCCAGTTTCAATTGCATTCTGTAAGGATGTAAGTGACTTTTCTTTTTGTACCATTAAGCTCGATACTGAAAAGAAGAGAGAAAGCAATCCCGCAATTATTACTATAGGTATAATTTTCGTCTGTAAATTTTTAGCTGATTTAATTATCACAACTTCACCTTTTCTTTAATTATATAAATCGTATTCTCTGACTTCATCATACACGTACCATTTCCCATCTTGCATATCGTAGTGTAAATAGTATTGAAATACGGGATGATATCTATCTATGTTATACCTTTCAGATGTGAATCCAGAAGTATGATAATATTCTTTCTGCTTAAGTAACAAATCCTTTTTTTCTTCTACTTCTTCTTTGGATAATGTAATTAGTTCCCTTTCTGACACTGACAAATTCCACACATTTATTTCTTCTAATCTTGTAACTCCATAACTATAAAATTCTTTTATCCTTCCCCCTAAATGCTCTCTCATTTTCGGAGTTACGTGCTTCAAACGGGTTGGATCATTGTTATTAAATGCTACTTGCCAGCTTTCTCCGAATTCAACCATCACCGAGTGAATTTCCTGAACCATTTCTTCATTTAAAGGATTTAAACGTACGCGTTCAATATTACTAAGTATCTTTACTTCAGCTGAAGTATATTCTCCCCAAGGAAATTTCTTTTTCACTGAGATGGCATACGTTCCATCAGTAGGAATTCCATAAATTTTCTTCACTCTATCATTTGTATCGACGATAATATTAGTCGGTTTGCCATTAATTAATAATGTTCCTCCGTATGCATCATAAGCTTGGAACTCAATGTATCTAGTTTTCACTTCTTGCTTCACTATATGATGTTGATTGGCAGTTGTTCTAAATACTGGAATTGACAACTTACTTTTATACACTGGTCCATATTCCGTCACATGTGTCACATATAATTGATGAGCTCCTGGCATTAATGGGCTACTTCTAACTTTATCTGCCCCATTAGGTATTAAGTTTTCTATCCCGACAATTTCTATTTCTTGAATGTGCGGGTCAATTGCCATTTCAATATAAAATGGTTTAATGGCAAAAACGTACTCTTCAAAGAAATACCATTTTTTCTTCGTGGTAATAGCGAGTAAATGGTGTTCTTTTCCCTCTCTTATCGCTTCGAGTAATGTCTTTTCCTCAATTTTATATCTCTCTAAGTAGCCTAAAAACATCTCGATATTCATTCTAGACATCTCAAGTTCTGAATCCGTTGAAGTAAGTAGCTTCTGAAGCACCTCTACATCATTATTAAGAAATGCTTCTTCAATTGTTGCTAGCGACTTTTCTTTCGCAACAAAGAGTGAAGATACAAAAAAGAAAATGGATAGTAAAAAGATAACAACGATTGAATACAAAAGCGCGTTCTTTCGTTTGAAATTACTCCTTGCAGTTATCAAAATTAATCTCCTCCAAAGTAGACTACTGTGCTTGCGAAGCTAGGTTAAATACCCTAAATACATACCATTGTTTTTGTGTTAAGTCATAATACATCGTGCACGCATATAATCCCATTCCATTTTCGTCTATAATATGGCCAGCGAATGTACTATAGTATTGTTCTTGCTTTGGTAAGCCGTATTCATTGTTTATTTCATGATTAGTAAATTCGTGAATATTTATATCATTGCTTTGGTCAAATAATCTAATAACTATCTTCCCTTTACCTGCATAATCATTAATAATTTCCTGAAATGTAGTTCTCATATATGGGGTAACATGTTTTAATATCGATACATCTTTCTTTTGAAAAGCTTCATTAAAACTTTCACTAAATTCTTCTGTTGCTAATTTGATATCACTTTTCACTTGTTCATTAACTGGAGAAAAGTAAAAACCTATTCTTCTTCTGTTGACTTTTTGCTCTTCTGAGATAACTTCTCCCCATGGGTATGATTTTTTAAAAGCAATTTTTGTTGTTCCATCAGTCGGAATACCATATATTTTTTTGTTTGGTTCATCTAATATAATGTCTGTTTCTTTTCCATTTAGTAAAACAGTTGCCCCTAGTCCATTATATATATCTAGCGTTACAGATTGAGTTTGAACTTTCGCATTTACAATTCTCTGATCATTCGCCAGTACCGGGGTAACGACAATCTCTTTTTTTGTTTTATAGTTTGATATATATTCTGTCTTGTAAGTAACGTTAATTTCATATGTTTTTGGAAATAATGGACCACTTTTAACCTTGCCGTCTGTTTTAATATATAGCGTTTCCACTCCTGTAATTTCAATCTCTTCTATATACTCATCTACTTCGAATTCAATATAATAAGGGTTTATTACAAAGGCATATTCTTCAAAGAAGAGCATTTTTTTCTTAGTTTTTATCGAAAGTAATTCGTGATTTTCTTTTTTAGTAATTGCGTCTAGTAAACTTTCCTTGTCTTTCTTAAAATTATCTAAGTATGATAGTAGAATCTCTACATTTTCCTTCGTGATTTCCATATTAGGATGTTCTGATGATAACAAGCTTTGTAACTGATCTACATTACTTGTTATTAATGCTTCTTCTAACATGGTCAATGATTTTTCTTTAGCATTCATCATCGTAGTAATGAAAAAGAAAACAAGTAATAGGAAGAGGGTAACAAAGATTTTAACGATTGTTTTATTTGAAATGCTTTTTTTTATATAGTTAATCTCTATCATTCCTTTTTGTTTTTATTATGAGAGAATTTTTGAAGGTGGTAGTAATTTTGATTATTGACCAAGCAGACTCTAATCAAAGAAGTAGCTATATAATGGTAAGCTTTCATAATTAACGACATACCAAGTTTCTTCTTCTTCATTAAACACGAGGTAATAACGCTCATATCTATCTATTTTTTTGCCAGCATATTTATACTTTTCATTTGTTCTCACTATAGCTGCAATTCCTTGTTCGGCAAATTGATAATCTTGTATTACTCTTACATCTTCAACTGAAAAACGATCAAGCTCTACATCGGTAGGGATGTCATGCTGCTCCATTAAGCTTTCTTCTGCAAGAATACTTTCTTGGTACATATGTTTTAACATGGTAGCGTCTTTTTTCTGCCATGCTTTCAAGACACTTTCTGCGTATTCTGTAATGATTGAAGTTATTTGACTAGTAATCTGGGTATTGGCTGCTTCGAGATTAATATATTCTTTACGATTAATGATTGGAATTTCAGGAGATACTACTTCTCCCCACGGAAACTTTTTTCCTACTGCAACAGTAACAGAACCGTCAAATGGAACAGGTCCATATAGTTTTCCTGAATAATTACTAAATTTTATTTCTTCTCCAGTATCTTTTCCGTTAATGTAGATGGTTACATCATCAAAATTACTATCAAGTGTAATAAAGCTTGTCGATTCAAGGTTAATATAAAAATGCTTTGATCGATGTGTTGGATCTAAGTTAATCGTTTGTTGTTCGGTAAAACTAATATCATCGTTCGTAAGAATATGAAGCTTAACTACTATTATTGCTGGAATCATCGTTATTTTTTTATTTGGTGCTAAAAGTTGACCATTCCATTCTATCGCTTCTATGTAATCTTCCACTCTAAAAGTCACTTCAATAGGTTTAATTTTTACGACATATTCCTTTTTAAAAGTTGATTTTTCTTCTTTTATTATTGTAAATGCGGGGTGGTCTAACGTTGCTGTATCGCGTTTTTCATTTACTTCTTTAATAAACAGTTGAAAGTCCGACTCACTACTGTACAAATAATCGATAAACGCAAGTAGTTCAGCATCAGAGTATATTTGACTTGAAGAAGCTAAAACAGATTGCAACAAAGTAACATCTTTCTTTTCGTACGCTTCAATAAGTGTATCAATCGCTTTATCTTTCGAAACAAAACTACTTGTCATTGTCATTATTATAAAGAAACTACTAAGTATGATAGCTACCATTACAAATCTATTATTTCTAAAATGTTTCATTTATTCTTCCTTTCCATGTATCCCTAGAAATTAGACGACATAACGTGATGTTAAGTTTCAATAACATGTTTTTACACTTCGAGTATCTTTTTATCTTAAAAGGTAAAAAAATAAGTCACATAATATGTGACTAAAGAATCTTTGTGTATATTTTACCATATTTTAACTATACTAGTTTGCAATTATTTGGCTTTATTATTTCGATGTTCTTGATTTAGTTTTTGAATTTCAAGAATCGCATTTTTAATATTTTCTTTCCCTTCAGGATATTGCTCATTCCAATGCTTCACTAATGCTGGCATAGACTTTGAAATATACGTATAAAGTACCCAACTTTCAACTTTCCTCTTTAACTCTGGGTTAGCTTCTCCTAAAAGTAACTCCGTATATTTTTCAACTAAACCATCCATTTGCTCTTCTAGTTGATCTGTCATAATTATCCCCCTCCAAATTCAATTCCACCTTATTTACAATAGCACTAATTGAGGTAGGAAACAAAAAGAAAACAAGGCAAAATTCTACCTTGCTTTCCTATTTCGTATTGTTTTCCGCTAATTTCAAATAATGCTCTGCAGCTTTTTGCCACTGGATGATTTGTCTCAATTGATTGCGAGATTTTCTTGGTATATTTCTTTCCATAATCTCTATGCCATCAACAACACCTTTATCTTGTCTTTGCGCGTTATTAATACAAGAGGTTAACGTTTTGACAACCGTATCTGATTTATCACCATTTAATATCCGAATGACTGATCCGACCGCTGTAACACGATGATAAGACGCAGGAACTAAATGCTGATGCATCTTCCCATTTCCTTTTAAATCCTTCGTTTCGTCAATATGAAAAAATTCACTACTTAAAGCACAAACCATCTGCTCCGCATAAAGACTGTAGTATAAGTTCATATAGACTTGTTGCCACTTTGGTGCTCGGTAGTCATAACTTTGAGGTGCATAGCTATTATATCCGTAATACAAATTCTTAACCTCCATTTCAATACATAGTCAACTGCCTATGTATTAATGTATGCAAAGGTAAAAAAACGGTTAATCTTTTAAAAATTTATGTTTTCTTTGTTATATTTTATTTCTGAAAACAGATAGAAAAGCCTTTCCATTTACTTTAATTACTTCAACATCTGTTAAGCACGTATAGGTTTTGTTTGAAGCTTTCTTTGTTATCACACCTAGTCCACCAAATCTATCCTCTTCGCTAAATATCTTTAATATTCTTTCCCTACCATTTCTCTGTTTACGGGATTGCTTTATTAAGCCAGTAGTAATTATATATAAGTTCTTATCATTGTCTCCCTCACATAATATGACATCCCCTTTTTTGTATTGAATAACTTTATGATGTTTTGATATTTTAAATAATTGTTTTTCTGTAAACATTGGAAATGATGTTTTAAGCCAATCATTGTAAGAGGATCTTAATTGAAGAATGAAAGCGATAGTTAAAGGGAGTGTTTCTAAAATATTATAGATAAAATGGATTTCAGCTCGTATAAAAGGTAACCCCCCGAGTATTAATCCACCTTGGGAAAGTAAACCAGGATCACCACTTACACCGGTTGTTAAGTAAACCCACATAATATAAGAATGTTCGAATTGGTGCCATAACACTGCCACTGCGTTTATCCATAAGAAGATGTTTTTAGGAAACTTTTTTATTAAAAGAATGTTAAAAATTAATAATGCCGTATTCCATATAAAATGTATCCATTCTTGATCAAGTGCTCCAAAAATGCCATGGGCGTGTTCAGGTGGATAATATAAAAAATGAATTTGAATTATTTGTGCAATATGCTCCACAAAATGTCCACCTTGCATAAGGACAGTCATGTAAAATATCGTATACCATTTGTAATGTTTGTAACACCACTGCGCTTCAAACGCAAAGATAAATATCCATGGTGCTATCATCGTTAAAGCAATAAGCCATAAATGCCAACCATCTATTATACCTATTACTAATGCTCCAATTGTTGAAATTACAGATAAAATTAATATATTTAACGGAATACGTTTAAATTTCACAAAGTCTAGTAAAGTTTTTATATTCAATCACTCATTTCTAGTTAAATTTTCAATCCTCCTTTATTTTATTAGTCGGACAAGCCCTATGTTCGTCCAATTTTCTCCAAAAAACCAGCAAATTCATTGATTCTTTACATTTCTTTTAAAACTATTACCTTTTTGACAAAAGGAGAAATTAGATATCCGAAGGCAACTCCTATAACATTTAGTAGAAGGTCATCAATATCCAAACTTCCTCTTCTTGTGAAAAATTGCATGCATTCAATCAGCCCAATTACGCCGGTCGCTGTTAGTAACAGTTTTGTCATTGTTGCTTTTCCACTTACGTAGTAATAGTAAATGCCAAATGGAATAAATAATCCAATATTCGCGCTTATATTATAAAATGAAATTAAAAAATCTTGCTGTTCATACATGTAATAACGAATCGTATTAAACGGATATAAGTTATACATCCGCTCGCTATGTAGCGATGGCCTAAAAAATAGTAGAATGAATAGCCCTAAGGAATAAAAGGTAAATAAAGCATGAAAAACTTCTTTTGATAAAGTAATCTTTTCCTTTTTCAGCAAGTAAATAAAAAATACAACTAGACTAGAATAACAAAACCAGAGTACGAGCAAAACAGTATAGTGTAGGTACAATGTTAGTTCCGTCAGTACTGGTAAAAATCCGAGGAATACAATTTGAGATAGTATTATAATAAGTAAAATCCCTTTATTCATAGCTTTCATCCTTACTTAGCAATTTTATATATGTACGTTTTCACTACTGATATTCGCATTCTCTTTTTTTATTAATAAGACAAATGAACTCGCTAACAAGCAAAAAATTCCAGCAAGAATAAATGCCCATGTGTATGAATTAAAAAGCTTATAAAATAATCCACCCGCAAAAGCAGCTACCGCTCCTCCGACTTGATGAGACGCAAAAATCCAACCGTAAACAATTCCACTCTTTTCAACTCCAAAAACTTGTCTTGTAATATTAACTGTTGGCGGAACTGTCGCAATCCAGTCTAATCCATAAAAAATTGAAAAAATGATTAAAAGCGTGAATGAACCTTTCATCAGTGCGAATGGAAGTAATACGAGAGAAGCTCCTCTTAATAAGTAATACCAAAATAATAGCCAGCGGTTATCATAACGATCAGAAAGCCAACCAGAAATTGTTGTTCCGATAATATCAAAAATCCCCATAAAAGAAAGTAAGGATGCTGCAGCTACAACTGTAATACCAAAACTAAAGCAATATGCTATAAAATGTGTCCCTATTAAACCACTTGTCGATAAACCACAAATAAAAAAACTTCCTGCCAATAACCAAAATTCCTTCACTCTTAACGCGTCTTTTAATGTTTTAAAAGCAATGGTTATTGGATTATTTTTATTTGTTTTTGCTGATCTATTGCTTCCTTCTGTACGTCCATACGGAAGAAGACCAATTTCCTGTGGCGTGTTTCTCATAAAAAGTATAATGATAATAAACATGAAACTACTGACTATTAAGATTAAGCTAATAGCCCAACGCCACGAATAATTTTCTACGATATATGCTAGCAAAGGTAACAATATTAATTGCCCTGTCGCAGTACTTGCAGTTAAAATTCCGAGTGCCAAGCCTTTTCTTTTTTCAAACCAGTAATTTGCAACATACGGACTTAACACTGTTAAAAAAAGACCCGAGCCTAATCCGATAATAATGCCCCATATAATAATTAGATGCCAAGATTGGTCCATAAAATATGTGAGAAAAACACCAACTATCAATGTCATCATGGCATAGACCATCATTTTCTTTAAACCAAGCACTTCTATCAAAGCTGCCATAAATGGTCCTGAAAATCCATATAAAAATAAACTTAAGGCAAAAGCCAAAGAAATCATTGAACGGTCCCAGCCAAACTCTGCTTCAAAGGGGACAATAAAAACTCCAGAGGAAGAACGTATAATCCCTGCAATTATTATTGAAAAGAATGTTATAACTAATATAAACCAAGAAAAATGAATGCGCTTCAATTCAATCACCAACAATTCAAATGGAATAATAATTTATTAACCTACTAAGTACTATGATTAAAACAGAATAAAAAGACAATAGTAAATTTAATAAATTCCCTTTTTAAAAATTGAATGGTAATTAACAGGATATAGGGAGTCGAAAATTGAATTGGTGAGATAAGAAAGGTGATTTGTGTTTTAGTAAAGTAATAATTGTTTATTATAGCGGAGTACTATGTTAAACAAACGGAACAGAGGGACTGTTCCGTTATTGCGAAGTCTTTTCAAAACGAATTTCATACACTTCTTCTGTCTTTGGGTTAAATATAACGTGCACAATGATATCTTCTTTTTTACCATTACTTTTCAGTTGAAAAGAGAAAGATTCCTCGACCTTTTCAGAAGAGATTTCTTTCCGACCATTATAGGTATATTCAGTAACTCCACTGTCCTTATAAACAATTTGCGTTACTTTAATGGCAATTTCACCCCATTTTGCATAAGGCTTTTGAGCCTGAACAGCATTAGGAGCTATAACTGCAAATAATAATATACTTAATAAACAACATACTTTAAGTAATTTCAAAGTGAACTACCTCCTTTTTTATAAAGTTCATATCTGTCTTTTAAACGTTAATGTTAATATTGGATTATATAAGATAAATTATACAATTTGTATCCTCTCATTAATAAATTAAGAAAAAGAGGTGAGGACTTGGTTTGGGATAAAAAGACGTTACTACTTAGCTTACCCTATAAGTGTATTGCTTTATTTATAACATCTATCCTCAGCATTACGCTGTTGAAGGTTTTTAATTGGGACGTTCCAATATCAACAGAAACTTATTTGGGCTCTGTCCTCTTCGGAATGTTTTTCGGTGTATTTTTAGGCATTCCTTTTTCTTACATCATTGAATTTATTTTATATTTTATTAAAATTAACGATAAACTTTTCTATAGTATAATACATGTATTTCTCCACACTATTGCAGGGTCCTTTTTACCGATAATCGGTAACATGTTTGGCTTCTTAACCGCTCTTCTTTATATATTATTACTTCAGAAATACTATAAAGCCTTTGCAGTCATCATCCTATTAAATGTTAGCACTACCATTATTCTTTTACTAATTTAGACCATTCAAAAGTTGCTGTTTTATCAGCAGCTTTTTTCATTATTTTTTGACGGCTAAATACCATTAAATACCACCCGTAATCAAGACTAAAAATAGCCCATTAAAACAATATTAACTAATGATTGAACTAATTTTATAAAAGGAGGGAAGACGATGAGTAAAAAATGGGTAAGTTCTATCTTAGTTGGATCTTTAGTAGCCCTAAACTTAGTAGGATGTAATATGGGCGATGATGATATCGGTCCAGACGATGATCACATTACACCTGTCAGATATAATAATGATGACAATCTAATGGATAATGATCTAATGGATGATGATTACCAAAGAGATATTCGTCAGCCTGGTGAAATGGATACGCCATTCAACATGGATGAAGAAGAGCCTGATTTAGATGAAGAACCTTCTGAGCAAAGAGAAGATAGAAGAGATTATTAATATAACAAAGCCCTCCTTTAGCAATGCTTTTAGGAGGGCTTTATTTTATTATTTTTTCAATTCTGGATTCATGTTATTTAAGTTATTCATGTTATTCGTGTTATTCATGTTAAGATTTTTAATTGGTTGCTTTTGTTCTGGCGTTATTTCGTTAGCAAATTCATTAAATGACGGTTTTAATGGTTTCAAATTCATGTTGCCATTTTGTATTTTGTTTTGAACATTACTTGCGATTTGTTGTATAGGATCAAAAATTCGATTCTGTTTACTTTTATTCGCTTTATATGCGGTAAAAGCTGCCGAAGCAAGGAGACCAATGATGGAGTATATGATTGTATTTCTATTGCTTTTTCTTTTAGTAAACATGTTTAACATTGACAAGGAATTTCTTTTATTAAATAACGCTGATAACCATCCTATATAATTCATTTTAACTAACCTCCTAATAAAATTTGCGTCACTACTCTTAGTGTCTGTAAAGATAACCGCATTATTATTGGAAATTTTTAAAATAAAAAAGAACTTACCAAATGCGGTAAGTTCCTATATCTTTCATTATTTGCTTATGTATGGTGGAGACGGTGGGAGTCGAACCCACGTCCAAAGGCATTGCCACTTAAGCTTCTACGTGTGTAGTCGATATATTGGCGTTTCGCAATCGCATTTGCCTATCGACAGGCGTCAGCGATGCTAGCCTGATTGAGCTCTTCCTTAATCCTCAGGCGGAGGATGTCCGGCGTATCCCACTGAAATGGGCCCTGACCCCGACTACATGGGCGATAGCGAGAAGGGCAGCTACGTTTATTAGGCAGCTAAAGCGTAATTATTTTTGCCAGTTATAGGCTTTGACGTTTTAACGAGGCCGATCCCCTCGACACGCAACTTAAGCTCAAACTACCCCTGTCGAATCCGTAACGCCCCCAGGATAGTATATAAGCTGTAATCGCTTATGAAGTTGTGATGTTGCTGACTTACAAACTTATTATAGCATATGCATTCGCGAAAGTTAAATGACAATTTTTGTAATTATTCTTTTTGACGATCGCGGAATGCACGTTCAATTTCACGTTTTGCATCTTTTTGTTTTAGGCTTTCTCGCTTATCGTAATTCTTTTTACCTTTAGCTAAGCCAAGTAAAATTTTTGCAAAACCATTTTTAATATACAGTTTTAATGGTACTAATGAATAGCCTTTCTCTTTTGTAACACCTAAAAGGCGGCTTATTTCTTTTTTCTTCATTAGTAATTTACGAGTTCTGAGCGGCTCATGGTTATGAATATTTCCTTGTTCATATGGTGAAACGTGCATATTGTGCAGAAATAGTTCCCCATTTTGAATTCTTGCAAAGGCGTCTTTCAATTGCACTCTGCCACCGCGAATTGCTTTAATTTCCGTACCTTTTAAAACGATCCCCGTCTCAAACGTTTCTTCTATAAAGTAATCGTGGGATGCCTTTTTGTTTTGGGCAACCACTTTCGATTCATGCTTTGCCATCGGCTCTCCCCTCCTCTAGTAGCGCATTGTTCATAATTTTACATAATAATTCTAAGAGCGTCAAATAGAAGCTCTATAATAGAGCTTCTATTGTTTACCGCGCTTTCTTCGTTTCTTCTTTGCTGCTTTATAAAATGGCTCTTTGCCACCTTTTTTCGGACTATTTTCCCCTGGCTTATTGCCTTGTTTATTTCCTTTGTTTCCATCCTTATTGCGGCCTTGGCTTTTTCCACGTTTTCTGGAATCACCTTTCGTTTGAATTACTTTCGGGCGATCCTCTCGTTTTTTGCGGTTACTACCTTTCATGCCGACTACTTCAAAATCAATTGCCCGCTCTTCCACATTAACATTCGTGACACGAACAGAAATTTCATCTCCAATACGGAACACATGTCCAGTTCTTTCACCGATCATTGCATAACTTCGCTCATCATATCGGTAATAGTCATCTGTTAATTCTGTAACATGTACAAGTCCTTCTATTGTATTCGGAAGTTCAATAAACATACCGAAATTCGTTACAGAACTTATTATTCCGTCAAACTCTTCACCAACTTTATCTTCCATGAACTGTGCTTTCTTTAAGTCATCTGTTTCTCGTTCTGCATCAACAGCACGGCGTTCCATTAAAGATGTATGACGTGTAATATCAGGAAGCTTCGCTTTCCAATAGCTTTGCGTCTCTTCACTCATCTTTCCTTCAAATAAATACGTTCTAATCAGGCGGTGAACGATTAAATCTGGATAACGGCGAATCGGCGATGTAAAGTGTGTATAAAACTCTGTTGCTAAACCAAAGTGACCTAGGCTTTCCGGATCATACTTTGCTTGTTGCATAGAACGTAGCATCACTTTACTAATGACAGCTTCTTCAGGTTCCCCTCTCACTTCCTCTAACATTTGTTGAAGTGAGCGTGGGTGAATTTCATTCCCTTTCCCTTTGATCACATAACCGAAGTTTGTAATAAATTCTAAAAAGCGTTGTAGCTTCTCTTCCTTCGGATCTTCATGAATTCTATATAAGAAAGGAACTTTGAGCCAATGGAAATGTTCAGCTACTGTTTCGTTTGCAGCTAACATAAATTCTTCAATTAAACGCTCAGCTACTGATCTTTCACGAAGGACTATATCAATTGGGTTACTATCGTCATCAACCATTACTTTTGCCTCTGTAAAATCAAAGTCAATTGCACCACGGTTCATGCGTTTGTTCCGCAATACTTCAGCTAGCTCTTCCATTAGTTGAAACATTGGAACTAACGGTTCGTAGCGCTCGATTAATGCCTCATCTTTATCTACTAGAATAGCTCTTACATCACTGTAAGTCATACGCTCAGTCGTTTTAATGACACTAGCAAAAATATCATGGTTTACGACTGTTCCACTACTATCTATTTCCATTTCACAGCTTAATGTTAAGCGATTTACTTTCGGGTTTAAACTACAAATTCCATTGGAAAGGCGGTGAGGAATCATCGGAATAACACGGTCGACTAAATACACACTCGTTCCACGTTCAAAAGCTTCTATATCAATAGGTGATCCTTCCTCAACATAATGAGTTACATCAGCAATATGAACACCTAGCTTGTAATTACCATTTTCAAGTCGCGAAATAGAAATTGCATCATCTAAATCCTTTGCATCTGCACCATCGATTGTGACAATAGTTTCGTCGCGCAGATCGCGTCTACCTTTCATCGCTTCTTCAGGCACTTCATCAGGAACATTATTTGCTTGCTCCATCACATCCTCAGGGAATTCCCTCGGTAGACCATGTTTATAAATAACAGAAAGTATATCAACTCCCGGGTCATTTTTATGACCAAGAATTTTAATAACTTCCCCTTCAGCACTCATCTTTCCTTCAGGATATTTTGTTATTTTCACAACAACTTTATGACCTTCCATTGCCCCATTACTTGCTGCTTTTGGAATGAAAATATCATTTTGTATTTTTTTATTATCAGATATAACGAAACCAAAATGCCTACTATCAGAATAAGTACCGACGACCTCAGTAATCCCTCGTTCAATTATTCTTTCGATAGTCCCCTCAGGTCGAGCACCTGAAGATTTTATACTTACCCGAACTAAAACAATATCACCATGCATTGCACTTTTTAATTCTGAAGCTGGAATAAAAATATCAGAATGTCCTTCTTCCTCAACTTCAACAAAAGCAAACCCTCTAGCGTTTCCGATTACTCTCCCACGCATTAAACTCATTTTTTCTGGTAATCCATAGCGGTTGTTTCTTGTACGAACGATATATCCTTGTTCTTCCATATGTACAAGTGTTTGTACGAAATCTTTAAATTCATGTGAGCCTTCTATCCCAAATGCTTCCTCAAGCTCTTGTACAGTTAGGGGCTTATATGTTTCTTCTTTCATGAATTTTATTAATTGTTGAATTCTTTCATTTTCCATCTATAATCTTCCCTCCTTACTAATTATCAAATCACTATTTTGTCCAATCTAAGCTTTCTAAGAATGAGTAAACATCTTCATGTAATTGCTCTTTTTCTTTACCTAATGTAATGACATGTGGAGATTGTTCATACCACTTTAAATCCTTTTTCACGCTTTCAATGTTTTTATAAATAAAACTTGCGTCATCAGGATTAATCATTTCATCATGTGTAGATTGAACGACAAAAGTCGGACCATAAATTAAATCAATTGAATTACGGACTTCTTTTAGAAGATTTGCCAGTAAATGTAACGTTCTCAATGGCGTTTCTTTAAAATGTTTCAATTCTTCATTTATTTGTTCCGAGCTTTTCTTTTCACGAGATTTATATTCTCTTGCATATTCCGTTACTCCATTTTGCATTTTTTCGATATCTAGGTTCATTGGGGCACACATCGGCACAATACCTTTTATAGGTACAGTGTATCCTAATTTCAAGGAAAATACCCCTCCAAGAGATAGGCCGACTACAGCTATTTCCTCATATCCCAACGACTTTAAATAGTCATACCCAGCCATGACATCTTGCCAATAATCATCAGGTCCTGTAGTAACTAATTGTTCTGGTGGCACACCATGCCCTTTATATTGTGGTGCATGACATGTATAACCTTTTTTTTGCAAAAATCTACCGAGCATACGAACATCAGCTGAACTACCTGTAAAACCATGTAAAAGTAACACCGCTCGATTTCCTTCTTCTGCCGAAAATGTAAATGGCTTAGGTGCAATAATTTTCATAGATGACATATACCTCTCTTTTAGCTAAATACGTTTATTTTATTAGTTTATGCAACTAATGCACACACTATCTATAATTTAAACTTTGCTATAATTACAAAATAGTAAAGGTAAAACTTTCCATATTATTTAACCAAAAGAAAAACAGCAAGAATAAATCTTGCTGTTTCTTTTACTGTTTACGCAAAATATGCGACAGCGATTGCAAATACAAAGAATAAGACAGCTAACACTGTTGTAACACGGGCAAATACCGCGTCAATTCCGCGAGCTTTCTTTTGTCCGAAAAGCTGTTCAGCTCCACCGGAAATTGCTCCAGATAGTCCAGCACTTTTTCCTGATTGCAATAAAACAATTGCGATAAGTGCAAGTGAATCAATAACTAAAAGCGTTGCAAATAATGTATACACTATGGCTCCTCCTTATGAAAAGAAACACTTTACGATAATACTAATTTACCATACCGTGCCATTCCTTACAAGATAAAAAATCCTCCGTAAGGGAAACGGAGGATTTTATTATTACTTAATATTGTAAAATGCACTCATTCCGCCATACTTGCTAGTAAGACCTAAGTAATCTTCAATACGTAATAATTGATTGTACTTAGCTACACGATCAGTACGTGAAGGAGCACCCGTTTTAATTTGGCCTGCATTTGTTGCAACAGCGATATCAGCAATCGTGCTATCTTCTGTTTCTCCACTACGGTGTGAAATTACCGCTGTATAGCCAGCACGTTTCGCCATTTCAATTGCATCGAATGTTTCCGTTAACGTACCAATTTGGTTTACTTTGATTAAGATAGAGTTTCCTACTCCGTTTTCGATACCTTCAGATAACTTCTTCGTATTCGTAACAAATAAGTCATCACCAACTAATTGTACTTTATCTCCGATACGTTCTGTTAGTAATTTGAAACCATCCCAATCATTTTCATCTAAACCATCTTCAATTGAGATAATTGGATATTTCGCGCAAAGCTGTTCATAGTAGTCAACCATCTCTTCAGAAGTGTAAACAACACCTTCACCTGAAAGGTGGTATTTTCCGTCTTCTTTATTAAATAGCTCAGAAGCTGCAACGTCCATTGCAAGTTTAACTTCTTCACCTGGTTTATAGCCAGCACCTTCGATGGCTTCCATAATTGTTTGAAGAGCCTCTTCATTTGATCCTAAGTTCGGCGCGAAACCACCTTCATCACCAACTGCAGTGTTATAGCCTTTATTCTTTAAGACTGCTTTTAAGCTATGGAAGATTTCAGTTCCCATACGAAGTGCTTCTTTAAAGTTTTCCGCACCTACAGGCATAACCATAAATTCTTGGATGTCTACATTGTTGTCTGCATGTTCCCCACCATTGATGATGTTCATCATTGGTACTGGAAGTGTTCTAGCATTAAAGCCACCTAAGTATTGATATAAAGGAATTTCTAAGTAATCAGCAGCAGCACGAGCAACAGCCATTGAAACACCTAAAATTGCATTGGCACCTAAGTTACCTTTGTTTTCTGTTCCATCAAGTTCAATCATCGCTTGGTCAATTGCAGCTTGATCAAAAACTTCATAGAAGTCTTCAATTTCAGGAGCAATCTTCTCATTTACGAAGTCAACCGCTTTAAGAACTCCTTTTCCTAAGTAACGAGACTTGTCGCCATCACGTAATTCTACCGCTTCATATTCTCCAGTAGAAGCACCGCTTGGAACTAATGCGCGCCCAAAAGCACCTGATTCTGTATAAACTTCAACTTCAACTGTTGGATTCCCGCGAGAATCTAATACTTCACGTGCATAAACATCTGTAATAATTGGCATAATTTCTTCTCTCCTTTTAATTTTCCTTAATTAATGAATTTCCTGTCATTTCCTTCGGTTTCTCTACTCCAAGTAAAGAAAGGACTGTTGGAGCTAAATCACCTAAAATACCATCTTCTCGTAAAGTGATACCTTTTTTAGTTACGATGACTGGTACTGGGTTAGTCGTATGCGCTGTCATCGGCTTATCGTCATCAGTAATGACTTGATCGGCATTACCGTGGTCAGCAGTGATGACGGCAATTCCACCTTTAGCTTCAAGAGCTGCCGTTATTTTTCCTAAACATTCATCGACAACTTCAACAGCTTTAATTGTCGGTTCTAGCATACCAGAGTGCCCAACCATATCAGGATTAGCAAAATTTAAAATTATTGCATCATGGTTATCGTTTTCAATTTCAAATAACAATTTATCTGTAAGTTCATAGGCGCTCATTTCAGGTTGCAAGTCGTATGTTGCAACTTTCGGCGAGTCAATTAAAATTCTTTCTTCGCCAGGGAAGGCATCTTCTCGACCACCACTAAAGAAAAATGTCACATGAGGATATTTTTCAGTTTCAGCAATACGTAGTTGCTTTAACCCGTTTTGTGAAAGAACTTCTCCTAAAGTATTATCTAAATTTATAGATTTAAACGCTACATATCCTTTTACCGTCTCACTAAAATGGGTCAAACAAACGAAATGTACATTTTGTGGGACGTTCTCGCCGCGATCAAATTCCCTAAAGTCTTCATTTGTAAAGACGCGAGAAATTTGGATTGCACGATCAGGACGGAAGTTAGCAAAGATAATTGCGTCGTTATCTTTAATTGTAGCAACTGGCTTATCACTATCATCTACAATAACTGACGGAAGAACGAATTCATCATAGATACCTTTATCATATGAATCTCTTACACATTCTGTAGCACTTTTGTATGTAAGTCCTTCTCCATGAACCATGGAATCATACGAACGCTTCACTCTATCCCATCGTTTATCACGGTCCATTGAATAATAACGTCCAGATATTGTAGCAATTTTCCCAATGCCTAGTTCATCCATTTTCTTTTCCAATTGATTAATGTACGTTTGTGCAGATTGTGGACCAACATCTCGACCGTCAAGAAAACCATGAATGAAAACATCTTTTAAGCCTTGGTCTTTCGCTAACTTTAAGAGAGCAAAGAGGTGGTTAATATGACTGTGAATACCGCCGTCCGATAACAACCCAAACAAATGTAACGCCGATTTTTTTTCTTTTGCTGCATTCATTGCTTCAATAAACGTCTCGTTGTCAAAAAAATCTCCATCACGAATCGATTTATTTACTTGCGTTAAACTTTGATAAACAATGCGGCCAGCTCCGATATTTAAATGACCAACTTCAGAATTCCCCATTTGCCCTTGAGGAAGGCCTACAGCTTCACCACACGCCGTTAATGTTTCGTGTGGATATTCATTCCATAGCTTATCGAAGTTCGGCTTTTTCGCTTGTGCGACAGCGTTGCCTTTTGTGTTTTCACGCAGAGCAAAGCCATCTAAAATAATTAGTGCAACTGGCTTCTTAGCCATGGTTTACCGCCTCCAACAATTGAAGGAAGGATTGTGCCTCAAGACTTGCGCCACCAACTAGTGCACCATCGATATTTGGCATAGCCATATATTCTTTAATGTTTGCAGGTTTTACACTGCCACCATATTGGATTCGTACCTTGTCAGCAACTTCTTGCGAGTATAAGCTTGCAACTTTTTCGCGAATTTCTCCGCATACGTGATCAGCATCTTCAGCTGTTGAAGACTTGCCAGTTCCAATCGCCCAAATTGGTTCATAAGCAATAATTGTTGTTGCAACTTGTTCTTCAGTTAACCCAGCAAGGGCTTGTTCCACTTGATTTGAAACTACTTCCGTCGTCTTGTTTTCTTCACGTTCTTCAAGTGTTTCACCTACACATGCAATTGGGTTAAGGTTGTATTTAAATGCTGCATGTACTTTTTTATTTACTGTTTCATCAGTTTCTGCAAACATTTCTCTTCGCTCAGAATGTCCAATAATAACATAAGGAATTTTGCAATCTTGTAAAGCTAGTGGACTAATTTCACCAGTAAATGCACCGCTTTCTTCGAAGTGCATCGTCTGAGCTCCAATTTTCAATTCACTGCCTTCAGCTTCCATCACAAGCGATGGTAAAAATAGCGCTGGCGCACAGATGACTGAATCTACTACTTCACTTTTAGGCATAAGTCCCTTCACTTCTTCTACAAATTTCTTAGACTCTCCTAATGTTTTATTCATTTTCCAGTTTCCCGCAATAATCGGTTTACGCAATTTTGTCACCTTCCTAATTCAAGCTTACTTATCATTTAGTGCTACTACACCTGGTAATTCTTTACCTTCCATAAACTCTAAGGAAGCCCCACCACCAGTTGAAATGTGATCCATTTTATCTGCAACATTGAATTTCTCAACTGCAGCGGCTGAATCTCCACCGCCAATTACTGTATATGTATTTGTAGCATTCGCTAATGCATTTGCAACAGACCTCGTACCATTAGCATAGTTACTCAGTTCAAACACGCCCATCGGTCCATTCCAAATAACTAATTTTGATTCTGCTATAACTTTTTCGTACGTTTCGATAGTCTTAGGTCCAATATCTAATCCCATATAGTCTGAAGGTATATTTTCGATATTAACAACTTTTATGTTTGCATCATTTGAGAACTCGTCAGCTGCAATAACATCTTCCGACATTAAAAGCTTAACCCCGTTTTCTTCTGCTTTCTTAATAAAACGTAAAGCTGTTTCAATTTTATCTTCTTCAAGCAATGAATTTCCGACTTCGTATCCACGTGCTTTTATAAATGTATAAGCTAAACCGCCACCAATAATTAAGTTATCTACTTTATCAAGCAAGTTATCGATAACGTCAATTTTATCTTTTACTTTTGCTCCACCGATAATAGCTGTAAACGGTCGGTCAGGAGTTGATAATGCACGACCTAGTACATCTAACTCTTTTTCCATTAAAAGTCCAGCTACCGCAGGGATATATTGTGCTATACCAGCAGTAGAAGCATGGGCACGATGAGCCGCACCGAATGCATCATTCACATAAATGTCAGCTAAGTCAGCAAATTGTTTCGCTAGTTCAAGATCATTTTTTTCTTCACCAGCATAAAAACGAACATTTTCTAACAGTAAGATTCCACCGTCAGACAATTGGCCAATGGCTTCATTTACTTCTGCGCCATAAGCTTCATCCGTTTTTAATACTTCCACATTTAACAATTGACTTAGTCGCTCGGCAACTGCATCTAAACGCAATTCTTCAACAACTTGTCCTTTCGGGCGACCTAAATGACTTGCTAAAATCACTTTTGCTCCACGTTCTGTTAAGTACTGAATTGTCGGCAATGCCGCTCGAATTCTCGTATCATCAGTAATGTTTCCATCTTTCATTGGAACATTAAAATCTACTCGACAAAATACCTTTTTCCCACTAACATCTACGTCACGAATCGTTTTCTTGCTCATTAAAAGGACCCCCTATCTAGTATGTAAACATGAAAGAGAGGAGAAAGGAATGTTTCCCTAGTCTCCCCATTATATTCCAAACTTATTATAACCCTTTTTGAGCAATAAAGTCGACTAAGTCAACTACTCGATGTGAGTATCCTGATTCATTGTCGTACCAAGATACAACTTTAACCATATTACCTTCCATTACTAATGTTGAAAGAGCATCAATCGTTGAAGAATATGGTGAACCATTGTAGTCACGAGATACTAATGGCTCATCACTATAAGCCATAATTCCTTTTAAGTTTCCTTCTGCCGCTTCTAGTAAAGCTGCATTTACTTCTTCTGCTGTAACATCTTGACCAACTTCAGCTACTAAATCAACAAGTGATACATTAGGTGTCGGTACACGCATTGCCATTCCATTTAATTTACCTTTAAGTTCAGGTAATACTAATGAAACTGCTTTAGCTGCACCCGTTGTAGTTGGGATAATGTTTTCTGCAGCAGCACGTGCACGGCGGTAATCTTTATGTGGTAAATCTAAAATTTGTTGATCATTTGTATATGCGTGAACAGTAGTCATCATTCCACGACGGATACCAAATTTATCATTTAATACTTTAGCAAATGGTGCTAAACAGTTTGTTGTACATGATGCATTAGATATCACATGATGGTTTGCTGCGTCATATTGCTCATGGTTAACACCCATAACAACTGTAATATCTTCATCACTAGCTGGTGCCGAGATAATTACTTTTTTCGCTCCTGCTTCTAAATGCTTTGCAGCATCTGCGCGTTTTGTGAAACGTCCTGTTGATTCTACAACAACATCTACACCTAAGTCTCCCCAACCTAATTGTGCTGGATCTCTTTCTGCTAAAACACGAATTTCTTTCCCATCAACTACTAACGTGTTTTCATTTACTGTTACATCTACTGGTAATGTACCGTGCACAGAATCATACTTTAATAAGTGTGCAAGCATATTAGCATCTGTTAAATCATTTACTGCCACAATTTCAATATTTTTATTCTTTAATGCTGCTCGTAATACATTTCTACCTATACGTCCAAAACCATTAATACCAACTTTAACTGTCATAACTAATTTCCTCCTATTTTTAAAAACATTTATTTTAAGGCTAATAATTGTGTAGCAACGCCTTCATCGATTACTAGTACATCCGTATATCCCATCTTTATGTAAGCCTGGATAGCTGCAACTTTAGAACTTCCACCAGCAACAGTAATGACTCTTTTTTCTTTTGTAAGATCATCCAACTGGATACCAAATGTATTAATTCGATGAATCACATCACCATTTCCATCAAAGTAGTAACCAAACGCCTCACCGACCGCATCTTGTTTTTCAAGAATTTCAATCGTTTCATCAGATGCTTTCCTTCTCTTCGCCATTTTTTTTGCATCACCAATTCCATGTATTATGATTGTTGATGATTGGATAAGGGAAAGTATTTCTTTCACATGTTTTTCTTTAATTAACATGTCATACGTTTCATCACTTACTTCGTCAGGAACGTGAAGTAAATGGTACTCACTTTCTGCACCGTTAGCCATTTGTGAACAAATCGTATTCGCTTCAAATTCGACTCGCTCTCCAAGACCACCTCGTGCAGGAACAAAAACCATTTTTCGATGTTTAGGATCAGGCTTCACCATTTTAGAGACATTACCTAGCGTTGTCCCACCAGTTACTGCAATAATGTTTTCTTCTTTTAAAGAACGCATTAACGCTTTAGCTGCAGCTTCGCCTAACTCTATTTTCACTTCATCGCTTTCGTCACAATCGCCTTCTACTATGTTGACTTCTTTTACGTTTAATTTGTCCTTTAACCTATTTTCTAACCCTATTATTCCCGTTTGTTCTTTAATAATTTGTTCAAATACATAAAGAACTTCTTTCCCTGTTTCTGTCATAGTCATTCCTGATGGCGCAATTTTAATTAACCCTTCATCTCTTAACATCTCTACATCTTTTCTTAAAATACGCTCTGTTATATCTAATTTTTGAGCTAAACTTCTTCTCCCAACAGGTTGCATTGAACGAATGTACTTTAGTAATTGATGTCTTCGATATAAAGTTCCGATATGCTCGGGTAATAATTTTTCTATTGCAGAGAATAATTTCATATAAAGCTCCTTTACAAAAAAGGGTTGGTCACTTTTTGTCCCATAGGTTAAATTATGTCCCATTTAACGCAAAAAAATACAACCTTTTGGCTACCTATATTGTAGCAAGGTTGTATAGAATATGCAATGAAATAGACTGAATTTTCACAGTAAGCGCTTTCTTAGCGTATTATATGAAATGATTCCACAATCGATTTCATCTTCACCAACTGCAATAACTGGTATCTTTATTTGATACTTCGCCAGCAGTTCGTCATCTTGATAAATGTCTATTACCTCTATTTGAAAAGGTTCCTCTAATTGTACTTTCTCGAGCAGCTTCAACCCCTTTTCACAAAGCGGGCAATTTTCTTTTGTGTAAAATGTTACTACTTTCATTACTTTGAACTCCTATCTTTCTTTTCTCATGGACGAAGATGATATGCCAAGTTGATTGCGATATTTAGAAATGGTTCTTCTAGAAATATCTAACCCTTCGAGCTTCATAACATCAACTATTTGTTGATCAGAAAGTGGGTTTTCCTTATTTTCTTCTGCTATCAACTTAATTAATTGCTTTTTAACAACAAACGAAGAACTATCTTTTCCTGACATGTTCTTTATTTTAGAAGTAAAAAATGTCTTTAATGGATATACTCCATGATTTGTTTGTACATATTTATTCTTAACAGCCCTACTTACTGTTGATTCATGGATTGAAATCACTTCTGATACTTCTTTCATTGTTAGAGGAACTAATATATTTGGGCTTTCTATAAAAAACGTCCTTTGTTTTTGAACAATTATTTCCATGACATTTTGAAGCGTAGTTTTCCGTTGCGAAATACTTCTAGCAAGCCAGCGATAATGCTGTAATTGTATTTTTATATAGTCGGAAGCTTCAGGGTGACTTGTTAAATCCATCTCATAATGCTGATTAACACTTATTTTGGGCAGTAGATGATCATTTAAAACAATAATTGGATCTTCTGAGTCAGCGATTACTTGAAAATCCGGAATAATATAATTAGGTTTTTCACCATAGCCACTCGCGGGGTTTGGATTTAATGTTTTAATAATAGCAAACGAATGTTTAACTTCTTCAACTGAAACAGCTAAGTCTTTAGCAATTTTATCCCAATTTTTCCTAGCTACATCTTCTAAATGATCTTTGACCATTATTTCCGCGATCGGGAATTTTCTATTTTTCCTTTTAAGTTGCAATAGGAGACATTGTTGCAAGTTTTCCGCACCTATTCCAGCTGGATCGAATTGCTGTAAAATTTCTAATGCTGCTTTTATTTTTTCTATCGGATACTTTAATGTTTCAGCGATTTCTGTAAGCGAATCAACAATATATCCTTTATCATTTAAACTCATAATTAAGTAGTTTATAATTTCTTTTTCTTCCAGTTTGACATTGAAGTCTATTAATTGTTGAAGCAAATAAGAACTTAATGTTAAATCTTCAGAATTAATGCCATCAATATTTTTATATTTCGACGTGCTAGTTACATACGTTTCGCTTATTGCTGACATCCGGGGTTCTTCAATATCTATTAGTGGATTATCCATGGCTTGTTCTTTAATAAATTGTGATAAGTCCATCGTAGAATATTGTAGTAACTCAATTGCTTGGCGTAATTGATTTGTTAACGCTAACGTTTGCCTTTGCGTTTGAAATAAACCAACTTTCATCTTTTTCACTCCCCCTATTATCATACACTATATAAGGATAGGAAGTAGAGTGGTTAATGATTGGAAAACTAAATCTTTACGATTCGTTTGACGAGACGAAAAACCTTGAAACTTAGGTCGGTAATAATTATAATAAATGAAGTCACTTAACATTTGCGCTCGTAGCTCAGTCGGATAGAGCGGTGGTTTCCGGTACCACGTCTGCCGGGGGTTCGAATCCCTCCGAGCGCGCCAATTACTTAGACTTAATAGGCTTTCCTAATGGAAAGCCTTTTTTATATTACTAGAAAAAAGGTGAACGGCGACTTTGAAGAGTGCTATAGTTAATCTCTTAGTTTTAATCATAAATTTATTATTTACTATTACGATTGGACTCTTTTTATTATGGAGTACATTATCTGTGTATACTTTGTTTTTCTGGTCGCTTATAGGAATTGTTAGTTCAATCTATTTTGCATTCTTCTTGAGAAGGTTTTCAAATTGGTCTGAATTTATGTATAAGATCCTATTACACGGCTGTTTCGTATTTTTTCTTTTATTTCTTTTAATCTTAATCCAAAATTTCACTTCATTTTTAAGCAACTTTTTTTGATTGAAATATAATAAATAAAAGCTCTGAGTTTTTTAACTCAGAGCTTTTTGTATTTATTATAATGATTAATTTATTCTTCTTCTTGTTCTTCTTCTTCTTCTTCGTCTTCTTCTTCATCATCTTCGTCTTCGTCTTCGTCTTCGTCTTCGTCTTCATCATCTTCATCGTCTTCTTCGTTATCGCTATCTTTTTTCTTTTTGTCTTTATTTTTGTTTTTGTCTTTATTTTTGTCTTTACCTTTTGCTTTTCCGTTATTTTCTTTTCTTTCTTCGCTATCTTCTACTTCTTCTTCTTCTTCTTCTGAACTATCGTCATCTTCTGATGAATCTTCTTTATTTTTATTTCGCTTTTCTTCTTTTTCTAGTGCTTTATTAGATTTTCTTTCTGCTTTCTTTTGTTCTTGCTCAAGCTTTTTAAGAAGCCACGCTTTTGCCTTAGCGTTATCTTCTTCAAGTTCCGTTAATTCTTCCATAAGCTCATCTTGTAACTCTTCTTTTTCTTCGTTAAATTTTTCTTCTAACTCTGCCATTTTTTCTTTGAATTCTTCTTCAGTTAAATCTCCAGCTTCATACTTAGCTTTTAGTTCAGCAATTTTATCCTCATACTTCTCATAAAGTTCTTCAGACTTTTCAACTGCTTTTTCTTCTAATTCAGCACGCTTTTCTTCTAAGTCTTCTGTTCTCTTCTCATATTGAGCTAAACGTTTCTCTACTTTTTTCATTGCTTTTTCAATATTCTTTGCAATTTCCTCTTTAGCTTTTTCACTTTGTACTGTTGCCATAACAGCTGTTAATGCTTCCATGTTTGTTGCAATTGCAACATCTATAACGTTTACATCATCATTTTCTTCTTCCGTTACAACTTCACCGTTCTCGTCAGTTGTTTCTTCTCCACTATTTTCTTCGGTCTCTTCAGTTAATGCCAATACTTCATCTTGTGCTTTTAACGCTTCATCAATTACTTCTTTCGCTAACTCTTCTTCGCCTTCTTTAATTAACTCTCTTGCTTCAGCAATACGTTCTGCTGCTATTTCTGCAAGTAATTTAGCTTTCTCCATATCATCAAATGTAAGAGCTACTTGAATGTTTTCAAAAACTTTGTCTAAGAAGTAAAATAAGTCCCCAGGTTTTAAACCACTATCCACATTTTCGTCTTCTGTTGTTTCTGTATCAGTCTCTGTTGTTGTTTCTGTATTCGTATCAGTCGTTGTTTCAACTGTAGTATCTTCATTTGTTTCTGTCGTTGTATCATTACTTTCCTCTGTCGTCGTTTGACCGTCTTCATTGCCATTTGCAAACGCTTGAGGGACACCACCAAATCCTGTTGATAACGCTAGTGCTAATGCTGTTGTAATTGAAATTTTCTTAATCTGCTTTTTCAATTTCTCTCACCCCATAATTTTTTTGTTTTTTTGCCTGTTACTTTATGTTTCGGAAATTATTCATTTTGTTTGGGGGTGGGAGTAAATTATTTTTACAAAAAGATAATTCATTGCGCTTTCATTGCATAACATAATATGTAGTTTAATTTTTTGGATACTAGGGAAAGATGTATAAAGTTTGAAGAAGGAAATAAAGGTAGATCAAAAGAATATACATAAAAACAGACATATAATTTGACCTATCTTGACCTTAAAAGGTATGATAAAAAATGAAAGTATTAGTATTTATGAGGAGGTTATATACACATGAACTTAATCCCTACGGTTATTGAACAAACAAGCCGCGGAGAACGTGCTTACGACATTTATTCTCGTCTATTAAAGGATCGCATCATTATGCTTGGAAGTGCAATTGACGATAATGTTGCGAACTCAATTGTTTCACAATTACTTTTCTTAGCAGCAGAAGATCCTGAAAAAGATATTAGCTTATATATTAATTCACCTGGTGGATCAATTACAGCAGGTATGGCAATATATGATACGATGCAATTTATTAAACCTAAAGTATCTACAATTTGTATCGGAATGGCTGCTTCAATGGGTGCATTCCTTCTTGCAGCTGGTGAGCCAGGAAAGCGAATGGCATTACCGAATAGCGAAGTAATGATTCACCAACCATTAGGTGGCGCGCAAGGTCAAGCTACAGAAATTGAAATTGCTGCAAAGCGTATTTTGTTCCTTCGTGAAAAGTTAAACCAAATTTTAGCTGATCGTACTGGTCAATCAATGGACATCATTCAAAAAGATACAGAACGCGATAACTTTATGACAGCTGAAAAAGCAAAAGAATACGGATTAATTGATGAAGTAATTTACCCATCAAAATAATGATTAAATAAAAAAAGTTCGAGAGCTACTTATTGCTCTCGAACTTTTTTGCTTATTTATTCTCATTTAAAAATGCTACTAATTGTTCTAAAGCTTGGTCTTGATCTTCACCATCTGCAGCAATTGTTACTTCTGTTCCTTTACTTACTGCAAGACTCATAATTCCCATAATACTTTTCGCATTCACTTTTTTACCATCTTTTTCTAATGTGATTTCTGCCCCAAAGCGATTTGCTTCTTGTACAAACATTGCAGCTGGGCGTGCTTGTAAACCTGTCTCTAATCCAACAATTGTTTTTTGTTCTACCATGTGTAACAACTCCTTTTAATATGGTTCTATTTTCTCACCTAAACGAATCTTTTCAGCAAGTTCATCGATTTTGCGTAGTCGGTGATTGATACCTGATTTACTTATTTTAGTTCCTGTAACCATTTCTCCAAGTTCCTTCAATGTAACATCCTGATGCTTGACTCGCAGCTCAGCGATTTCTCTTAAACGTTCAGGAAGAACTTCTAAGCCAACTTCTCTTTCAATAAAACGGATATTTTCCACTTGTCTTAAAGCAGCACCAATTGTCTTATTTAAATTAGCAGTTTCACAATTAACGAGTCGATTAACCGAGTTACGCATATCGCGGACTATTCGAACATCTTCAAAGCGTAGTAACGCTTGATGTGCTCCCATAACGTTTAAAAACTCAGTAATTTTTTCGCCCTCTTTTAAATATACAATGAATCCTTTTTTTCGTTCTAATGTTTTTGCATTTAACTCAAATGTGTTCATCAGTTCACAAAGTGCTTCATTGTGTTCTTTATATAAAGAGAAAATTTCTAAATGGTATGAAGACGTTTCCGGATTATTTACTGAACCACCAGCTAAAAATGCTCCTCGCAAATAAGATCTTCGACAACACTTTTTCTTTGTAAAGGAAGGTGATATTTTACGATTAAATATAAAGGTTTCATTCATTATTTCCAAGTTAGAAAGCATTTTTCTAGCGTCATTAGATATCCGAACAATATATACGTTATTTTTCTTCAAGCGCATTTTTTTACGAACTAATAACTCTACATGTATATCATACACTTTTTTTATTAAAGTATAAATCCTTCTAGCTATCGCGGCATTTTCAGTTGAAATATCAAGAACAATTTGCTGGTTACTAAAGGAAATAGAGCCATTCATCCGTATTAAAGCTGCCAGTTCGGCTTTAACGCAGCACTCTTTCACTTCTATATTTGTTAACTCTTTCTTTGTTTCTGAAGCGAAAGACATCTCCTCCACCTCCCTTATAATTTTATATTAAGGACAGTAGTATACTTGAAAGCTTTTTTGCATCATGACGGATTAATCCATCATGATAATGCATAATTTTATCACTAATAACTTCTACTGAAAATGATTTAAGTCTATTTTCATCATATGTTACAGCACGTTGACCCTTAGCACCATAAACATCAATTAATTCATGAGGAATATCTCCACTATTTACAATAATTGCATCAATGAAGTTTGAACCAAGATGATCTTGTAATGCTTGCAAATGGTCACTTGCTTTATAACCAATTGTTTCTCCAGCTTGAGTCATCACATTACATACATAAACTTTTTTTGCTTTTGCCTTCATAATTGTATCTGCAATTTTTGGCACTAGAAGACTAGGTAAAATACTTGTATATAAACTTCCTGGTCCAACGACAATTAGATCAGCATCATTTATTTCACGCAAGCTTTCTGGAAGTGCTTCAATTTTATTAGGCTTTAAAAATACTTTTTTTATTTTCTTTTCTACTAAAGGAATTTTAGATTCACCTTCAACAATTGTCCCATCGTCCATTTCTGCACATAAAACAACACGTTGATTGGCTGCCGGAAGCACTTTTCCACGTACATTCAGTACTTTACTTACTTCCTGTATTCCCGTAACGAAATCACCAGTAATGTTTGACATTGCAGCTAATAATAAATTCCCTAATGAGTGCCCTACTAGACCTTCACCACTTTTAAAGCGGTGTTGGAAAAGCTCTTCAACTAGAGGTTCAACTTCTGATAATGCTGCTATGACATTTCTAATATCTCCTGGTGGCGGAATTTTCAACTCTTCTCGTAGGCGTCCTGAACTACCTCCGTCATCAGCTACTGTTACAATTGCAGTAATATCAACTGGTAATCGCTTTAAGCCCCTAAGTAAAACTGATAATCCCGTTCCCCCACCGAAGACAACAACTTTAGGGTTTTTAAAGTTTTCCATTTACTCTTTCAACCCTTTTTCATGATCACGGTGGGCAATTTCCGTATGATATTCATTTCCAAAATGTTTGTAGATGACTTCAGCTAGAGTAACGGAGCGGTGCTTCCCTCCTGTACACCCAATCGCAATGACGACATTACTCTTCCCTTCACGTTGGTATTGCGGTAGGACAAAGGCTAGAAAGTCGAGTAACTTATCAAGAAATTTTTGAGTCTCTTGCCAACGAAGTACATAGGAAGACACTTCTTCATTTAATCCTGTTAATGGACGTAAGTGCTCTATATAGTGTGGATTTGGTAAAAAACGAACATCAAATACAAGATCAGCATCTATCGGAATACCATGCTTGAATCCAAATGATAAAACGTTCACTGTAAATGGTGGTGCATCATCAATTTCCTTATAGTACTCAATAATTTTTTCTCTAAGCTGAATTGGCTTTAAGCTTGTTGTATCAATGATTCGATTAGCTTTACCTTTCAAATCTTCCATTAGTTCTCTTTCTAAGCGTATACCTTCTAATGGTGTTGATGCTAATGGATGTGAGCGGCGTGTTTCTTTATAACGGCTTACTAGCTTTTCATCTTTTGCATCTAAAAACATAATTTGCGGTGTCATTCGCTCGTTTAATGAAAGTTCACTTAACACTTGGAATAACGAATCAAAAAACTCTCTGCCACGAAGGTCCATTACAAGTGCAACCTTATTCATCGATTGGCCAGATTCGCCGACTAATTGGACGAATTTTGGTAAAAGCGACGGCGGCATGTTATCAATACAAAAGTATCCTAAATCTTCAAAACTTTGGATAGCTACCGTTTTACCCGCACCTGACATTCCTGTAATAATGACAATTTGAATATCGTTTGTTTCCATTTCTCCATCTCCCCCATTGCCAATTAATTCTATCTATTTATGAAGTTGGATCTAATCGATAACTAAGTAGTTTAAAGTCAGATGTATACGTGAAATTACCGTAAATAATTCCTGTTCCTTTAAGTACATAATCAATTATATGATAATCTCCTGGAGCCATAGGTAAATCTTTAATATCTTCAATCGAATGCCAAGAAATTTTCCCTTCCGATGACTCACTTAGATTTTCTCCATCATGGTCTTCAGCCAAAAATGTGAACATCATCCATTCAGAAATGAATTCATCATTATCTTTTATAGTAAAGGTGAACACACCTTTTAATTGTGGATTTTTCAAATATATCCCTGTTTCTTCGCGATATTCTCTAATAACAGTATCACGAACCGACTCACCAGTTTCCATTTTCCCTCCAGGGGCAACGTACCAACCACGGCGAGGTTTTTGTAACATCAAAACTTCGTTTCCTTTTTTCAATACACAATTCGTAACTCTTTGCACGTTCTTCACCTCTTCTTATAAAGTATACTATTATTTCCAACCATAGAAAAGAAGGAAAGGCTGAAGCTTTCGTTTAGCGACGTATGAACTGGAGCATCTTGAATGAGATAAAGGAATCACGAAAAGTGGCACTTTTCGATGATGACTTATCGTAAATGATAGATGTGAAGTTGCAATAGTCGTTGTGAGCTGTAGCTAGACAATAAAGAAAAGCGAGGCGAACGTTCAACGACGTATAAGCTGGAACACTTTGTTTGAGATAAAGGAAACATCGAAAAGGAAAGGCGACTGTTCATCAACGATGGAACTGGAATACTACGAATGAGATAAAGGAAACAC
>NZ_NPIA01000010.1 GCF_002262935.1 Lottiidibacillus patelloidae
AAGTAAGATCCCTTAGAGATGATGAGGTTGATAGGTCTGGTGTGGAAGCGTGGTAACACGTGAAGCTGACAGATACTAATCGATCGAGGACTTAACCAAATTTTTAAATGTGTGTGATTGTCGTTATCTAGTTTTGAAGGAACGATGTTCCTTTAATTTAATAACTTGTCTGGTAATGATGGCGAAGAGGCCACACCCGTTCCCATACCGAACACGGAAGTTAAGCTCTTCAGCGCCGATGGTAGTTGGGGGCTGTCCCCCTGTGAGAGTAGGACGTTGCCAGGCAATATAAAAAGAAGTTGGATGATATCCAACTTCTTTTTTATTTGTCTATTTCTTTAAAACTGAATGAAATGCTATTTTTTTGTTAATAATTTTATTTGTGGTAAACAAAGTTCATTTAAATACATATGTCATTATTAAGGTGAAAGATTAAAAAATATTTAAGCAATATTCTTGAAAGACTTTTGCATGCCTCGTATAATAGTCTTAAGGTCAAAGATAGTCAAAGTCAAAAGTAGGGGAGGGCCGAATGCGAAATATATCTGATGTTATTGAAGAATATTTAAAAAGTGTTATAAAAAAAAGTGATAGTAGTGTAGTTGAAATAAAAAGAAATGAAATAGCCGATAGGTTTCAATGTGTCCCCTCACAAATAAATTATGTTATTAACACTCGATTTACTATTGAAAAAGGCTATTTAGTAGAAAGTAAACGCGGAGGCGGAGGTTTTATTCGCATCAGTAAAGTAGAAGCAAATAATCAAGCTGATTTACTTGATGACTTGTATCGCATGATTGATAACCGTGTTTCTCAAACTACTTCAGATCACTTTATCATTCGTCTGTTAGAAGAAAGTGTTATTACAAAACGGGAAGCCCAAATAATGCTGAGTGTTTTACACCGAAACGTGCTTAGTGTTGAACTTCCACTTCGTGATGAATTAAGAGCAAAAATGCTAAGAGCTATGGTAATGAGCTTAAGATATAAAATATAGGATCAATATTGTAAGGGAGAGGTTTTTGATGCAATGTCAGGAATGTCATGAACGACCTGCAACTTTACACTTTACAAAAGAGGTTAATGGCGTAAAAACAGAAACACATTTATGTGAATACTGCGCAAAGAAATCAGAAGAGTTTTCAGGGTATGCAAATAACTTTTCAATTCATGATTTACTATCAGGGCTATTAAACTTTGAACAAATGAACATTGCAAATAATTCGAAGAGCTTCGAAAAAAAACAGCAATTAATGTGCACTACATGTGGGATGACATATGCTACTTTCTCTAAAGTAGGGAGATTTGGTTGTGCAAATTGTTATAGAGAATTTGAATCGAAGTTAACACCACTTTTAAAGAGAGTTCACAGTGGAAACACCTTACATGCGGGAAAAATTCCAAAGAGACTTGGGGAAAAGCTAATTTTCCGTAAAGAGATACAAAAGTTAAGGGATGAAATGCAAGCATATATTTCAAAAGAAGAATTTGAAAAAGCCGCTGAAATGAGAGATCGAATCCGTAGTTTAGAAAAACAGTTTGGCGACACTGGGGAGGAATAAAGATGTCTATTGAGCAATTTATGAAAAGCACAATTAGTCCGTGGATGAAGGAATCCGGACCTGATAATGATATTGTGCTAAGTAGTAGAGTTCGCTTAGCTAGAAATTTAAGTAACTATCCCTTTCCTATTATTGCATCAGAAAAACAAGAAGAAGAAATATTACAGGTAATAGAGAATAAAATAGAAAATAGTATGTATGAAGGAATCGGAACTATTTCTCTTCATAAATTAGCAAATATGGAACGAATAGAAAAAAATGTGTTAGTAGAGAAACATTTAATAAGCCCAAATTTAGCTAATGAATCAAAACATGGCGCAGTTTTGCTTAGTAAAAATGAAGCAGTCAGTATCATGTTAAATGAAGAGGATCACATTCGAATTCAATGCTTATTTTCCGGCTTGAGATTAAGTGAAGCACTTACATTAGCTAGTGGTATAGATGATTGGTTAGAGGAGAAGTTAGATTATGCCTTTGACGATAAAAAAGGATATTTAACTAGTTGTCCAACAAATGTTGGAACTGGTTTAAGAGCTTCTGTCATGATGCACTTACCAGCATTAGTTCTAACTAATCAAATGAATCGTCTAATTCCAGCTGTCAGTCAATTAGGTTTAGTAGTTAGAGGGATGTATGGAGAAGGCAGTGAAGCGTTAGGGAATATTTTTCAAATCTCTAATCAAATTACATTAGGCAAAACGGAGGAAGATATTGTCGAAGACCTCCGGAGTGTAGTTATGCAACTAATTCAACAAGAACGTACAGCGAGGGAAAAGTTGCTTAAAACATCTAAAGTGGGGTTGGAGGATAGAGTTTATCGTTCTTTCGGTCTACTTTCCCACAGTCGACTAATATCATATAAAGAAGCAGCAAAATGTCTATCTGATGTACGACTAGGAATTGATTTAAATTTAATTTCTAATATGTCAGCAAATATATTAAATGAATTAATGATTGTATCACAACCGAATTTACTTCAAGCATATGCTGGTGAAGGACTAGAACCAGAGAAAAGAGATATTCTACGAGCAAAAATCATTCGCGAAAGAATGAAATTAGAGAAGGAATAAGGAGGAAATACAAATGATGTTTGGACGATTTACAGAAAGAGCACAAAAAGTTCTAGCTTTAGCACAAGAAGAGGCTCATCGATTAGGACATCATAATATAGGAACTGAACATATTTTGTTAGGATTAATCCGAGAAGGTGAAGGGATTGCTGCCAAGGCTTTATTAGCATTGGAACTTGGTCCTGAAAAGATTCAAGAAGAAGTAGAGGGACTCATTGGAAAAAGTGAAACGAAACAGCAAACGATTCACTATACTCCGAGAGCCAAAAAAGTAATTGAACTGTCTATGGACGAAGCTCGCAAACTAGGCCACTCATATGTAGGAACAGAACATATTCTACTTGGTCTTATTCGAGAAGGTGAAGGGGTTGCAGCTCGAGTATTAAATAATTTAGGGGTAAGTCTAAATAAAGCGCGTCAGCAAGTATTGCAACTGTTAGGAAGTAGTGAAAATACATCATCTAGCAACCAAAGTAGAAGGTCATCAACTGCAAACACACCTACTTTAGATGGTTTAGCAAGAGACTTAACAGAAATTGCAAAAGAAGGAACATTAGATCCGGTTATCGGACGTGGTAAGGAAATTCAACGTGTAATAGAAGTTTTAAGTAGAAGAACGAAGAACAATCCGGTTTTAATTGGAGAACCAGGTGTTGGTAAAACTGCCATTGCTGAAGGTTTAGCTCAGCAAATCGTTCAAAATGAAGTTCCAGAAACGTTAAGAGACAAGCGAGTTATGACACTAGATATGGGAACAGTCGTTGCTGGCACAAAATACCGTGGTGAATTTGAAGACCGTTTAAAAAAGGTAATGGACGAAATTCGCCAAGCTGGAAACATTATTTTATTTATTGACGAATTACACACATTAATCGGTGCTGGTGGTGCAGAAGGTGCAATTGATGCTTCTAATATTTTAAAACCTTCTCTTGCTAGAGGTGAGCTACAATGCATTGGTGCAACAACACTGGATGAGTACAGAAAGTATATTGAAAAAGATGCTGCTTTAGAAAGACGTTTCCAACCGATTACAGTCGACGAACCAAACTTAGAGGAATCGGAGCTTATTTTACGTGGGTTACGTGATCGTTATGAGGCACACCATAGAGTAACGATAACAGACGAAGCAATTAAAGCCGCGGTGAAGCTTTCAGACCGATATATTTCAGATCGATTCTTACCAGATAAAGCAATAGATTTAATTGATGAGGCTGCTTCAAAGGTACGATTACGCTCATATACTGTTCCGCCTAACTTAAAAGAGTTAGAGCAAAAGTTAGAGGAAGTAAAAAAAGAGAAGGATGCTTCAGTTCAAAGCCAAGAGTTTGAAAAGGCTGCATCATTAAGAGATTCTGAGCAGCGTTTAAGAGAAGAATTAGATCAAACGAAAAAGGCATGGAAAGAGCGACAAGGTCAAGAAAATACAGAAGTTACTACCGAGGATATTGCTATTGTTGTCGCAAACTGGACGGGAATTCCGGTTTCTAAACTAGCCGAAGGAGAAACAGAAAGATTATTACGAATGGAAGAAATTCTTCACAATCGTGTCATTGGGCAAGAAGAAGCCGTAAAATCCATTTCGAAGGCTATTAGACGAGCGAGAGCAGGATTAAAAGATCCTAAACGTCCAATTGGATCGTTCATCTTCCTTGGACCAACTGGAGTCGGTAAAACGGAGCTAGCGAGAGCAGTTGCGGAAACTATGTTTGGTGATGAGGATGCAATTATACGCATAGACATGTCCGAGTATATGGAGAAACACGCAACTTCACGTTTAGTTGGATCACCTCCAGGGTATGTAGGTCATGAAGAGGGTGGACAATTAACGGAAAAAGTTCGCCGCAAACCTTATTCTGTTGTCTTACTTGATGAGATTGAAAAGGCTCACCCGGAAGTATTTAATATTTTATTACAAGTATTAGAGGATGGAAGGTTAACTGACTCAAAAGGACGTACAGTCGACTTTAGAAATACAGTTGTCATAATGACATCAAATGTAGGGGCAAGCACATTAAAGAAAAACAAATATTTAGGATTCACGATTGAAAGTGATGATCAAAAGTACAAAGATATGAAAGGTAAGGTCATGGAGGAATTAAAACGTACATTCCGCCCTGAATTCTTAAACCGAATTGATGAGACTATTGTGTTCCATTCATTAGAAAAAGAACATATAAATAAAATTGTTTCATTAATGGGTGTTGAGTTAATTAAACGACTTCTAGATCAAGAGATTGAACTTGAGCTTTCAGAAGAAGCGAAGGAAAAGATCGCTGATGTTGGCTATGATCCAGAGTATGGAGCTCGCCCACTACGTCGTGCCCTTCAAAGAGAAGTAGAAGATCGACTATCTGAAGAATTGCTTAGAGGAACAATTAAAAAAGGTGAAAAAATTACAATTGACTTTATTAATGATGAATTTAAAGTAATTAATAAAAGTAGAACAGTTAAAAAATAAAAAGATATAAAACCGAAAGCGATTAGCTTTCGGTTTTATTTTACATTTATATAACCGTCATTTGACCATGATATCAGTAACTTTACATAAGGTTTGGTTAACTCAAGAGCAAGTTTTCTATATATATCCATGAATATATTTAAATTGGGCTATAATAAAATAAGAGTATAGATATAGAGGAGAGAGAGAATGGCAAAAAAGAAAACGAAGTTTATGTGCCAAGAGTGTGGTTATGAAACACCGAAATGGTTAGGTAAATGTCCTGGGTGTGGAGCGTGGAACTCGTTCGTCGAGGAATTTGTAATTACTGGGAAAGCGCAATCAAGATCTTTTGCTTCAAGCAGCTCAGGCCCTAACAAGCCAGAATCTATAAAGAATGTTGCTAGAGGGCAAGAAGCTCGTATTCCAACTAGTATGAAAGAGTTCAATCGTGTACTTGGTGGAGGAATTGTACCGGGTTCACTAATTTTAATTGGTGGAGACCCTGGAATTGGTAAATCAACTTTATTGTTACAAACGTCTTCTGGTTTAGCTAGAAGTGGACAAAAAGTCCTTTATGTAACAGGTGAGGAATCATTAAAACAAATTAAATTACGAGCGGATCGCTTTAATATTGATGATGAAGATTTACACGTTTATGCAGAAACAAATTTAGATTTTATTGAACAAGCAATTGATCAAACAAACCCCGCAGTAGTCATTCTTGATTCCATTCAGACCGTTTTTAAAGAAGAAGTAACGAGTGCTCCAGGGAGTGTGTCGCAAGTAAGAGAATCAACAGGTCAGATGATGCGAATTGCAAAATCGAAAGGAATCGCTATTTTTATTGTCGGTCACGTTACAAAAGAAGGTGCAATTGCTGGTCCGCGAATGTTAGAGCATATGGTAGATGCGGTACTTTACTTTGAAGGAGAGCGTCATCATAGCTATCGAATTTTAAGAGGTGTAAAAAACCGTTTTGGCTCAACGAACGAGATAGGTATATTTGAAATGAAAGAGGAAGGTTTGACTGAGGTGGCAAATCCTTCAGAAATCTTCTTAGAAGAGCGTTCCAGAGGTGTAGCGGGATCAACTGTCGTAGCTTCTATGGAAGGTACAAGAACAGTACTAGTTGAAATACAAGCCCTAGTTTCCCCAACCAGTTTTGGAAACCCTCGTAGAATGGCAACAGGGTTAGATCATAATCGGGTTTCATTATTGATGGCAGTTTTGGACAAACGAGTCGGAATGCTCTTACAAAACCAAGATGCCTATTTAAAGGTAACTGGTGGAGTAAAGCTGGATGAACCAGCAATAGATTTAGCTGTTGCAGTTAGTATTGCCTCAAGTTTCCGTGATGATGAAACGAGACCAACAGATGTAATTATAGGAGAAGTAGGTTTAACAGGGGAAGTCCGTAGAGTGTCGCGAATCGATCAGCGAGTGAATGAATGCGTCAAGCTAGGATTTAAGCGTGCAATTATTCCGAAGAAAAATATTGGAGGATGGACAATTCCTGATGGGATAGAAGTAGTTGGTGTTTCAACTGTTCAGGAGGCATTAGAATATGCGTTAGGAGGATAAAGATGGGTCATAATCAAATTGGGAAAAGAAGTGAAATTTTGCAATTTGTCGCACCTGGAACTGAACTGCGGTCAGGGCTTGATAATATATTACGGGCAAAGACAGGTGGGTTAATTGTAGTTGGTTATAACGAAAATATGACGGAAGTAGTTGACGGTGGCTTTTCAATTAACTGCAGTTATTCCCCTGCCCAACTTTATGAACTTGCAAAAATGGATGGAGCTCTAATATTAAGTGAGTGTGGCAAGCGAATTCTATATGCAAATACACAACTTATTCCCGACCCATCAACTCCTTCTACTGAGACAGGTATGAGACACCGAACAGCGGAGCGTTTTGCAAAACAGACCGGTAATTTGGTCATTGCGATTTCCCAACGGCGCAATGTAATCACCCTTTATAAAGGGTCTTTTCGCTATGCGTTAAAAGAGATTGGAGTCATTTTAACGAAAGCAAACCAAGCGATCCAAACACTTGAGAAGTATAAAAATGTTTTAGACCAAAGCGTTACCAATTTAGGTGCTTTAGAGTTTGAACAGCTAGTAACGTATCATGAGGTTACACAAGTTATTCACCGAGTAGAGATGGTGCTAAGGATTAAAAGAGAAATTTTAAACTATATAAATGAATTAGGGACAGAAGGACGCCTTATTAGTATGCAAATGAAAGAGTTATTAGCTGATGTTGAACATGAGGCTATATTATTAATTAAAGATTACACAAAGGAATTAGAGGAAGATCCATACGAAGTTATAAGTAAGTTACAATCTCTTTCGAGTGAAGAGCTTCTAGAAGATCAAACAATTATGAAGTTATTAGGATATCCATCAACAGCCATCCTGGAAGAAGCACCTTTAACCCCAAGAGGCTATCGAGTATTAAACAAAATCCCGAGGTTGCCAGCTTTAATAATAGAAAACGTTATTCAAAAGTACCAAAATATTAACAAAATTATCGAAGCTTCTATTGAAGAATTAGATGAAGTAAATGGTGTAGGTGAAATTCGAGCAAAAAAAATTAAGGAAGGTATTCAGCGTATTAGAGAACAACTAATTATTGATCGGCACTTATAAAATGTTGTTGACACGCCAAATGTTAATTTGGTAAAATTTAGAGTTTTCTAATTTGAAAAAAAGTCCTTGTTATGCTAATCTGACGATAATAAATCAAGAAATTTTTTCCTCTATACTAAGGTTAATCCTGCAAGATTATGTGAATAATGAAAAGAGGAGGTGAACGCATGGTTAAGCGAATCGTGCACTTATTCTTTATGATTATTGGAGCAATGCTAGGATTTTTATTTATTCCCGAGATCATTAGGTTATTAAATATTGGTGATGTGAAATGGCTAACCAATGCATATGCTAGTGCAGTCTTAGGAGCTATTATTTTATTTTTCGTTACGTTTTTCTTTGTAGATTATGTTGTTGGTTTAATCAGATGGATAGAAGAAAAAGTAGTAAAAGCACCTGTAACTGATGTGTTATTAGGCACACTTGGCTTAATATTTGGTTTAATAGTTGCCTTTTTAATTCAATTACCTTTAAGTATTATTGAGGATATAGCAATTGTGAATACAGTTGTTCCAAGCTTTCTATCGATATTACTAGGTTATTTAGGTTTTCAAATTGGTTATAAAAAGCGTGATGAACTTATTCAATTGTTTAGTAAAGGTGTAAAAGATAAAGTTGAAGTAGACGCTGGCAAGCTAAAAATATTAGACACTAGCGTTATTATTGATGGTCGTGTTGCTGACATTTGTCAAACAGGATTCTTAGAAGGTACGATTGTTATCCCTCGTTTTGTGCTAGAAGAACTTCAGCATATAGCGGATTCATCCGACGTATTAAAGAGAAATCGTGGTCGAAGAGGATTAGATATATTAAATAGAATTCAAAAGGAATTGGAAATGAACGTTGAAATCTATGAAGGTGATTTTGATGACATTTCTGAAGTTGATAGTAAATTAGTTAAATTGGCGAAGTTGGTTTCAGGTATTGTAGTAACGAATGATTTCAATTTAAATAAAGTTTGTGAATTACAAGGGGTGTCCGTACTTAATATTAATGACTTGGCAAATGCAGTAAAGCCTGTTGTTTTACCAGGTGAAGAATTAAACATCCAAGTTATTAAGGACGGGAAAGAGCAAAATCAAGGGATTGCGTATCTAGATGATGGTACGATGATCGTCATCGAAGAAGGGCGTAACTATATAGGAAAAGAAATTGAAGTGTTAGTAACGAGCGTCCTACAAACATCCGCTGGACGAATGATTTTTGCAAAACCTAAATTATTAGAAAAAGCATTATAACAATTGCATGTTATGTTTGGAAGGACGATCAAATTGGAATATCAAGTAATCGTTCCTGCAGCGGGGCAAGGAAAGCGAATGCAAGCAGGTAAAAATAAACAGTTTCTTTTATTAGAAAATAAGCCAGTACTCATTCATACATTAAGTATTTTTGAAGAAGATGAACATTGTAAAGGAATCATTGTTGTTGCAAACAAAGCGGAAATTAATGAGATGGAATCGTTATTTTCACGCTATAAATTAGCAAAGATAAAGGCTGTTATTGAAGGTGGAAGTGAACGTCAACATAGTGTATATAATGGCCTTAAAGCTTTGCCGAATGATAACAGTATTGTTTTTGTACATGACGGAGCTCGTCCTTTCGTCACAAAGGAATCATTCTTAAAATTAACACGAAAAGCAAGCGAAGTTGGAGCGGCAGTTTTAGCTGTGCAGGTAAAAGATACGATTAAAAAAGTAACTGATAGCAAAGTAACGGAAACGGTAGACCGTTCAAGCTTGTGGGCAATTCAAACCCCGCAAGCTTTTCGTATTTCGTTATTAAAAGAGGCTCATGAATATGCTAAAAAAGAAGCGTACATAGGAACAGATGATGCCAGTCTCGTAGAAAAGATCGGACGAGAGGTCGCAATCGTTGAAGGTGACTATAAAAATATTAAGCTGACAACGCCAGACGACCTTTTATATGCAAATATGATACTAGAAGAGAGGAAGAAATAGCGTGATAAAAATTGGACAAGGTTTCGATGTACATGAATTGGTAAAAGGGCGACCGTTAATTATTGGTGGGATTGAGATTCCTCATGAAAAAGGACTATTAGGCCACTCTGATGCAGATGTTTTATTACATACAATTGCTGATGCTTGTTTAGGTGCGATTGGTGAAGGGGATATTGGGAAACATTTTCCTGATACAGATGAAGCTTTTAAAGATGCAGATTCAAAATTGCTATTAAAACATGTATGGAAGATGGTAGAAGAAAGAGGCTACAAGCTCGGGAATGTAGATTGTACAATTATGGCACAAAAACCTAAGATGGCACCTCACATTATGAGTATGCGTGAAAAAATTGCGGAACTACTAAATGCATCAATCCAGCAAGTAAATGTAAAAGCTACTACGACCGAAAAACTCGGTTTTACAGGGAGAGAAGAAGGGATTGCTTCTCAAGCGGTCGTTTTGATAACAAAAGCTTGACCAGTCTAGTAATGATGGCGATAATAGAGGACAGAAAACGTAAAATGGAAGGTGTTAAAGGTGGAAAATAACATTCGAGTAAGATACGCACCAAGTCCAACTGGACATTTACATATAGGGAATGCTCGTACAGCATTATTTAATTACTTATTTGCGAAAAACCAAGGCGGAAAGTTAATAATCCGTATTGAAGATACAGATTTAAAGCGAAACGTTGCAGGCGGCGAAGAAAGCCAACTGAAATACTTGCAATGGTTAGGAATTGAATGGGACGAAAGTATCGATAAAGATGGTGGATATGGACCATACCGCCAAACAGAAAGAATCGATATTTATAAAAAATATTATGAAGATTTACTTGACCGTGGCTTAGCATATCGCTGTTATTGTACAGAAGCAGAATTAGAAGCGCATCGTGAAGAGCAAATGGCTCAAGGATTAATGCCGACATATAGTGGGAAATGTTGTGATCTATCTGAAGATGAGAAGACTTCTTTTGAAGCGGAAGGTCGCATACCGAGTATTCGCTTTAAAGTTCCACAAAATAAAACGTACACATTCAATGATGTAGTTAAAGGAGAAGTGTCGTTTGAATCTAACGGAATAGGTGATTGGGTAATCGTTAAAAAAGACGGAATACCTACTTATAATTTTGCTGTAGCTGTGGATGATCATGAAATGGCCATTTCTCACGTATTACGCGGAGATGACCATATTACAAATACGCCGAAGCAATTAATGATTTATGAAGCATTAAATTGGGAAGCGCCTGTATTTGGACATATGACGTTAATTGTAAATGAACAGCATAAAAAACTTAGCAAGCGTGATGAGTCGATTATCCAGTTTATTGAACAATACGACCAACTTGGCTATTTGCCAGAAGCACTATTTAACTTTATTGCCTTATTAGGGTGGTCTCCAGAAGGAGAAGAAGAAAAGTTTTCTCGTGAAGAATTCATTTCTATTTTTAATACAGACAGATTATCGAAATCGCCAGCTGTATTTAACACACAAAAGCTAACGTGGTTAAATAACCAATATATGAAGTCACTTTCGGAAGAACGTTTAGTTAATATTGCATTACCACATCTAATAAAAGCAGGGCGCCTTCCAGAAAGCTTAGATGAAAAGCAAAAGCATTGGGCAAAAGAATTAATTGTACTTCATCAAGAAAAGTTACATTATGGAGCGGAAATCGTCGAGTTAACAGATTTGTTTTTCCGTACAGATCTTGATTATAATGAAGAAGCAAAAGAAGTATTAAGTGGTGAACAAGTCCCAGAGGTACTTCGTGCATTTTTAGAAAATGTAAAGCAGTTAGAGGAATTTACAGCACAAGATATTAAAGGTGCGATTAAAGCTGTGCAAAAATCAACAGGTCATAAAGGAAAGAATTTATTTATGCCTGTCCGTGTTGCAACGACAGGGCAAGTTCATGGACCTGATTTACCACAAGCGATTCATTTATTAGGAAAAGATGTTATTATTAGCCGATTGGAACAATTACTTTAAACTTTAGGCGCAGGATTAACATATTAATTAGAATATAATATAGTATAAGAACATAGGAAAACGTTGATGAGGAGAAGTAAAAGTCAGTTATCTTTATAGAGAGAACCACCTTGGCTGGAAGTGGTTTAGGAAGCGGCTTTGAAATGCACCTCGGAGTCTTTTATTGAACGTTAGTAAATAAAAGCGGTACTCTACCGTTATCAGAGTAAAGCGAGAGGAAATATTCCTCTAAGCAGAGTGGGACCGCGCAAAAGCGTCTCTGTGTTTAACGACACAGAGGCGTATTTTTTATTTAAATAACTAAAAAGGAGGGCCTTGCATGTTTAAGTCATTTCGCGAAGATTTAGAGGTTATTTTTGATCAAGACCCCGCAGCTAGAAGTTATGTTGAAGTGATTCTTACTTATTCTGGACTTCATGCAATATGGATGCACCGAATTGCCCACTTTTTATGGCGAAAAAAATTCTTTTTTATTTCTCGGGTAATATCGCAAGTTAGTCGGTTTTTCACTGGCATCGAAATTCACCCCGGGGCAACAATCGGAAATCGATTTTTTATTGACCATGGAATGGGTGTTGTTATTGGTGAAACATGTGAAATAGGTGATAATGTGACAATTTTTCAAGGTGTTACATTAGGCGGAACTGGTAAAGAAAAAGGAAAGCGTCATCCGACGATTGAAGATAATGCATTAATTGCCTCTGGTGCCAAAGTTTTAGGTGCTATTACAATAGGGAAAAATTCAAAAATTGGTGCAGGTTCAGTTGTTTTGCAAAACGTACCGCAAAACTCTACGGTCGTTGGCATACCTGGAAGAGTCGTCATTCAAGATGGAAAAAAGGTAAAGCGTGATTTAAACCATCGTGACTTGCCAGATCCAGTAGCAGATCGCTTCCAAAAACTTGAGCAAGAAATAGCAAGCTTAAAAGCCCAATTGATAAAAGAAAAAGTGAAAAGGTGAGGAGTGAGTGAGAATGGCAATTAAAATATTTAATTCATTAACACGAGAAAAAGAAATGTTTCAGCCGCTAGAAGAAGGTAAGGTGAAAATGTATGTATGTGGTCCAACAGTTTATAACTACATCCATATTGGCAACGCTCGTCCTGCAATCGTATTTGATACAGTTCGTAGATATTTAGAATATCGTGGTTATGAAGTAAACTTTGTTTCAAACTTTACAGATGTTGATGACAAGTTAATTAAAGCTGCAAACCAATTAGGGGAAGATGTTAATGACATCGCCGAGCGTTTCATTGATGCATATCATGAAGATGTTTCAGCATTAGGAGTAGAACGAGCTAATGTCCACCCGCGAGTAACGGAAAACATGAGTGAAATAATTGCGTTTATTGAACAATTAATCGAAAAAGGGTATGCGTATGAGTCAGAAGGAGATGTTTACTTTAAAACGAAAAAGTTTGAAGAATACGGAAAGCTTTCACAGCAGTCTATTGATGACTTACGCTTAGGTTCAAGGATAGATATCGGAGAGAAAAAGCAGGATCCTTTAGATTTTGCGCTTTGGAAAACGGCAAAAAGTAATGAAATTTCATGGGAAAGTCCGTGGGGTGATGGACGACCTGGTTGGCATATTGAGTGTTCTGCATTAGCAAAGAAGTATTTAGGGGAAACAATTGATATTCATGCTGGTGGGCAAGATTTAAAGTTCCCACACCATGAAAATGAAATTGCTCAATCAGAAGCTTTATCAGGGAAAACAATGGCTAACTATTGGATGCACAACGGTTATATTAATATAAATAATGAAAAGATGTCTAAGTCTTTAGGGAACTTCGTATTAGTGCATGACATTATTAAGAAACAAGATCCTGAAGTGATTCGTTTTCTAATCTTATCTGTTCATTATCGTCATCCAATTAACTTTAACGATGAGCTTTTTGAAAGTGCGACAAACGGACTAGAAAGAATAAAAAACGCCGTTATTAACTTACAGCACCGCAAAGAAAATACAGCCAACTTAGCTGAAGAAAGTGGGCAATGGTTGGAAAAGCTAAACGCGCATAAAGAAACATTCATGAAAGAGATGGATGATGACTTTAACACTGCTAATGCAATATCTGTCTTATTTGAATTGTCAAAAGATGCAAACATCTATTTGCAAGAAAAAAATGTATCAATAAATACAATTGAAGCATTTATCTCGTTATTTAACGAAATAGCAACTGTGTTAGGAATTAAAATATCGAGTGAAGTGGAATTACTAGACGAAGAAATTGAAAGATTGCTGGAAGATCGTATTCAAGCGAGAAAAGATCGTAATTTTGCTCTTGCTGACCAAATTAGAGATACTCTTACGGAAAAAGGCATCTTGCTTGAGGATACACCGCAAGGCACTCGTTGGAGAAGAAAGTAATGGCAAATAATCAAGCAAATAACATCGATTATAAGCTCCTTAATGGTTTAACGCTAGCATACATGGGCGATGCTGTTTTAGAGCAATATGTTCGTGAACACTTAATAGCTAAAGGTCAAGTGAAGCCGAGAGAGTTACACCGAATTGCTACAAATTATGTTAGTGCTAAGGCGCAGTCATATATAGTTATGGAGCTATTTGAATTGAATTATTTTGATGAAGAAGAATTAGCTATTGTGAAAAGGGGGAGGAATGCTAAATCTGCTACCTCTCCTAAAAATACAAAGATTCAAGACTATCGAAATAGCACGGGATTTGAAGCAATTATCGGTTACTTGCATTTGTTAGGAAGAGATGAGCGGCTGCAAGAGCTTTTAGAAAAAACAATTGAATTAATCGACGGAAAGGAGTGACCATAATGGAAGAATGGATTGCTGGAAAAAATCCTGTGCTGGAAGCTTTGCGAGCAGGAAGAGAAATAAATAAAATATGGATTGCAGAAAGTGCGCAAAAAAACGCTATGAAGCCAGTCATAGCCTTAGCGAAAGAAAGTGGAATAATTGTTCAATTTGTACCAAGAAAAAAGATTGATGGAGTAGCGAAAACAGATGTTCACCAAGGTGTTGTTGCCTCAATAGCAGCTTATAAATATGCTGAGATTGAAGACATTTTTCGCTTAGCTGAAAAACGAGAAGAACAACCATTCATGATTATTCTAGATGAATTGGAGGACCCTCATAACTTAGGTTCTATATTAAGAACAGCAGATGCAACCGGTGCCCATGGTGTTATTATACCGAAACGTAGAGCGGTAGGCTTAACCGCTACAGTTGCCAAGGCTTCAACTGGTGCTATCGAATATATTCCTGTTGCTAGAGTGACAAACTTATCACGAACAATTGAGGACTTAAAAGCAAAAGGTGTGTGGGTTGCCGGCACAGATGCAAGTGCGAAACAAGACTACCGAGAGATGGAAGCGGACATGCCGTTAGCTTTAGTAATAGGAAGTGAAGGAAAAGGAATGTCGCGCATCATTAAGGAGAAATGTGATTTCTTATTAACTCTACCAATGCTAGGTAAAGTTACGTCATTAAATGCTTCGGTTGCAGCTAGCTTGCTTATGTATGAAGTACTTCGAAAACGTATGCCGATTAAGAGGTAATGGATGGATATTCTTATCGTTGATGGCTATAACGTAATTGGTGCTTCATCGAGTTGGAATGCTTTAAAAGAGTCAGATCTTGCAGCAGCCAGAGACGACTTAATTGCGAAGCTAGCAAATTACCAAGGCTATAAAGGAGTCAAAGTTATAGTAGTATTTGATGCGCATCTAGTTCCTGGAGTCGAGAAAAAAATGACACAAAACAAGGTTGAAGTTCTTTATACGAAAGAGAACGAAACAGCCGATGAATGTATAGAAAAGTTAGCTATGTCTTTAAAGAATAAACGAACCCAAGTATCCGTTGCGACATCCGACTTTACTGAGCAGTGGGCAATATTCGGACAAGGCGCATTACGACTTTCTGCTAGAGAATTACTCCAAGAATTTAAAATGATTGAAAATAATATAACAAAGGCGTTAGAAAATAAAAAAAGTAAAAAAGCGAAAGTAAAAATTCAATTATCTTCAGAAATAGCAGAAATTTTCGAAAAATGGCGAAGAGGTAGCCGATGAGTTGTTGACGCTACTTGAAACGGTACTGTATAATATTTCTATATGTAGTTATGCTGCCGGTTTCGGGGGGATCGTAGTGAATGAATACCTCAATGGTACAGCTAGAGAAGACTTTGAAGCAATAGAGGATGAACAACTAGTTATTTTCGTACGTGACGGGAATAGCTCGGCACTGGAATATTTAATAAATAAATATAAAAATTTCGTGCGAGCAAAAGCTAGGTCATACTTCCTTATTGGAGCTGATCGTGAAGATATCGTTCAGGAAGGTATGATTGGGTTATATAAAGCTATTCGTGATTTTAAAGGGGACAAGCTGTCTTCATTTAAAGCATTTGCGGAACTTTGTATTACTAGACAGATAATTACGGCAATCAAAACAGCGACAAGACAAAAGCATATTCCATTGAACTCTTACGTTTCCTTGGACAAGCCTATTTATGATGAGGAGTCTGAGCGTACGCTTTTGGACATTATATCTGGTTCGAAAGTGATGGACCCAGAAGACTTAGTGATTAATCAAGAAGAATTTGATGATATCGAAGTGAAAATGGGCGAGCTTTTAAGTGATTTGGAAAGAAAAGTTTTAATGCTGTATTTAGATGGCCGTACCTATCAAGAAATATCAGTTGATTTGAATAGACATGTCAAATCTATTGATAATGCCTTACAACGCGTCAAGCGTAAGCTAGAAAGGTATTTGGAATTGCGAGAAATCAGTTTGTAAAAGGCTCACATTGACATTTTCTTTATCATTTGATAAATTTTTAAAGTCATGTGTATTTAAAGAAGGTGTTTATGATGAGTCAAAAAATAACTTTGGCATGCAACATTTGTAATAGTCGTAATTACTCGACGCCAACAAATGAAAATGCACGTCAAGACAGATTAGAAATAAAGAAATTTTGCAAGAGCTGTAATGCACATACGATCCACCGAGAAACAAAATAGATAACCGCCTTGCAAGCAGGGGAAATCTTAGGGGGAATTAAGATGAATTTCTTTCGTAATGTAGTAAAAGAAATGAAAAAAGTTAGTTGGCCAACACGTAAAGAACTAGTTCGTTATACAATTACTGTTCTTTCTACAGTTGCATTTGTTTCAGTCTTCTTTTGGGTTATTGACATCGGATTAAATTATTTAATGCAATTTATTTATGGTTAGGAATTAACAACAATTCCTATAATGAATTTATCGAATACTTGCTTATGACGAGACTCGATACTATATCCGTTAGGGAGGGAAGGACAAAAGTTGTCCTCAAATAATGGAAAAAAATTGGTACGTATTGCACACTTATTCCGGTTATGAAAATCGGGTAAAAGCAAATTTGGAAAAACGCGTAGAATCTATGGCGATGCAAGATCGCATTTTCCGCGTGATTGTTCCAGAAAATGAAGAAACAGAAATTAAAAACGGCAAGAAGAAAACTGCAATGAAGAAGGTATTCCCAGGTTATGTATTGGTGGAAATGGTGATGACGGATGATTCATGGTATGTCGTTCGAAACACACCAGGAGTAACAGGGTTTGTTGGATCATCAGGTGCGGGTTCTAAGCCATCGGCTCTATTGCCAGAAGAAGTAGACTCAATCTTAAAGAGCATGGGTATGAACGATAAGATTACGGAAATCGACTTCGAACTTAAAGATGCTGTCAAAGTAAAAGGTGGACCTTTCGCTGATTACACTGGTAGTGTCGAAGAGATTGATATCGATAAACAAAAGCTTAAAGTATTAGTAAATATGTTCGGTCGTGAGACTCCGGTCGAGCTTGAATTCAATCAAGTTGAAAAGATTTAAAAACAAAACTTGAATTGTTTTTCGAAAGATGATAGAATTTTAATGTTTCATACAGACTCTACTTATAAACGAGCGAAACAATGAGTGGGAGGGTAAAATACCCAATTACCACATCACGGACTTAAGGAGGTGTGTCTCGTGGCTAAAAAAGTAGTTAAAGTTGTAAAACTTCAAATCCCTGCTGGTAAAGCAAACCCAGCACCACCAGTTGGTCCTGCATTAGGACAAGCGGGAGTAAACATCATGGGATTCTGTAAAGAATTCAATGCACGTACTTCTGATCAAGCTGGTTTGATCATTCCTGTAGAAATCTCGGTTTTTGAAGACCGTTCATTTACATTTATCACGAAAACTCCACCTGCTGCTGTATTACTTAAAAAAGCAGCTGGTATCGAGTCAGGTTCTGGTGAACCTAACGTTAAAAAGGTTGCGACTGTTAAGCGTGATAAAGTACGCGAGATTGCTGAAACGAAAATGCCAGATTTAAACGCGGCTGACGTTGAAGCTGCTATGCGTATGGTAGAAGGTACTGCGCGCAGCATGGGTATCGTCATCGAAGACTAATCCATGGTTGAGTGCTAAGTGTTTACGAGGTTGCGAGCGAAGGATCCCCTTCATCCCTTTAATGGGATCGCAACCTTTATTCGTGGGAGGTAAATCCGTTAAAACCACAAACGAGGAGGATATTTAAAATGGCTAAAAGAGGAAAAAAGTATCAAGATGCTGTTAAGTTAGTTGACCGCACAAAGGTTTATGAAGTTGAAGAAGCAATTGAATTAATCAAAAAAATGTCTACTGCAAACTTTGATGAGTCTGTTGAAGTAGCTGCACGTTTAGGAGTAGATCCTAAGAAAGCAGATCAACAAATTCGTGGAGCTGTAGTTCTTCCACACGGAACTGGTAAAACACAACGTGTATTAGTGTTTGCTAAAGGTGAAAAAGCGAAGGAAGCAGAAGCAGCAGGCGCTGATTATGTAGGTGATGCTGATTACATCAACAAAATCACTCAAGGTTGGTTTGAGTTTGATGTTATCGTTGCTACTCCAGACATGATGGGTGAAGTTGGTAAACTTGGACGCGTTCTAGGACCTAAAGGTTTAATGCCAAACCCTAAAACTGGTACAGTAACTTTCGATGTTACGAAAGCTGTAAATGAAATTAAAGCTGGTAAAGTAGAATACCGTGTTGATAAAGCTGGAAACATCCACGTACCAATCGGTAAAATTTCTTTCGATACTGCGAAGTTAATTGAAAACTTCCAAACTATTATCGAAACGCTTGTAAAAGCAAAGCCAGCTGCAGCAAAAGGAACATACATGAAAAACATCGCTGTTGCTTCAACGATGAGCCCTGGTGTTAAAGTTAACGCTGGACAGTAATTTCCTATAAATAGCAGTTGACGTTTGTTGACTCGTTCGATATACTCAATAATGTTGAAATAATATATTTTATACCGTAGACAGTAGGTGCATGAAAATGCTTAATATCCTTCCGAGGTGTTATAACTAATAGATCGTTCGATGTTTGATCTGTTTGTAACGCTCCTATGCCTGTCTACATAGGAGCGTTTTTAATTGCTCTTAATGAGCAAACGCCAACGGTATGATAAACAAACAGGAGGTGTCATAATGGGCGCGATCGAAACTAAACAACAAGTTGTATCAGAAATCACAACAAAATTAAACGATAGCAAAGCGACAATCTTAGTTGATTATCGTGGACTTACAGTTGGAGAAGTTACTGAACTTCGTAAACAACTTCGTGAAGCTAACGTAGAATTCAAAGTTTACAAAAACACTCTAGCTCGCCGTGCTACTGCAGAAGCTAACTTAACTGACTTAGATGAGTATTTAGTAGGACCTACTGCTATTGCTTTCAGCAATGATGAAGTAGTTGCTCCAGCTAAAGTGTTAAACTCATTCGCTAAAGAACATAAAGCTTTAGAAATTAAAGCTGGTGTACTTGAAGGTCGTACAGCTTCAGTTGAAGAAATTAAAGCAATCGCAGAACTTCCTTCACGCGAAGGGTTACTTTCTATGTTGCTTAGCGTATTACAAGCTCCAATGCGTAACGTTGCATTGGCAACAAAAGCAGTTGCTGATCAAAAAGAAGAGCAAAGTGCTTAATTTAGCAAGTTAAAAATAAAAAAATTTTTAAAACATCCTAAGGAGGAAAATACAATGACTCAAGAACAAATTTTAAATGCAATTAAAGAAATGACAGTTTTAGAATTAAACGATTTAGTAAAAGCTATCGAAGAGGAGTTCGGTGTAACTGCTGCTGCTCCTGTAGCTGTAGCTGCTGCTGGTGGCGCTGCTGCTGAAGAGAAAACTGAATTTGACGTAGTATTAGCATCTGCTGGTGGATCTAAGATCAACGTAATCAAAGCAGTTCGCGAAATCACTGGTTTAGGTCTTAAAGACGCTAAAGCTTTAGTTGATGGTGCTCCAGCTCCAATCAAAGAAGGCGTTTCTAAAGAAGAAGCTGAAGAAATGAAAACTAAACTTGAAGATGCTGGTGCATCTGTAGAAGTTAAGTAATAAATTTCATCAAAGGGAAGCTCGCTATTATAGCGGGCTTTTCTACTTTTCTATTTTGTTTTTTGAGGAGGTAAAACATAAATGAGCGATCATTATTACTCAGAAAATCCAAATATCGAAAGTGCGCCACGAACTCATAAGGTAGAACTTAGAGGTAAGAAGTTGGTGTTTACTGCTGACGCAGGCGTTTTTTCTAAAGCTGGAATTGACTTTGGGACAAAGACACTACTTGAGCATTATGAATTACCGGAGATCTCAGGGGAAATATTGGATGTTGGTTGCGGATATGGGCCGATCGGAATAACGATAGCTAAAGAAGCGACTGATAGACAAGTTGTTTTAGTAGATGTTAATGAACGAGCAATTCACTTGGCTAAAGAAAATGCTATCAGAAACCAAGTCTCAAACGTTACTGTCCTGAAAAGTAATTTGTTAGAAAATGTACAAAACAGGCATTTTGCGAGTATACTAACAAATCCTCCAATTCGAGCAGGGAAGCAAGTTGTTCATGATTTATTTGAACAAGCTGCAGCAAAATTGTTACCGGATGGAGAATTGTGGGTAGTAATTCAAAAGAAACAAGGTGCGCCTTCAGCGATGGAAAAACTAGCTTCATTATTAAATGACGTAGAAGTCGTAGTAAAGAAAAAAGGATATTTTATAATTAGAGCAAAAAATAGTTGACGAAAGAAAAACGCTATGTTAGCATTATAAAATGCCAATATATTCATTTCTGTATAATTTTATTTTCTTTGTTCATTAATGTACTTATTTTTAAAGGAAAATAAATGTTTAGAAAGAGTGTGTATTGGGAAAACTAATATAATCAAATGTGTTTAACTAGGGTTTTTATTGTTTAAAATCCTTTTTATTTTGCCTGTGCATAACACTCAGGCAAAGAAAAAACGCTGGATTTGAGGGGTGAATCAGTTGACAGGCCAACTAGTTCAATATGGACGCCACCGCCAACGCAGAAGTTACGCGAGAATTAGTGAGGTTCTAGAATTACCGAATCTCATTGAAATTCAAACCGCTTCCTATCAATGGTTTCTTGATGAGGGATTGCGCGAAATGTTCCAAGACATTTCCCCGATAGCTGATTTTACAGGGAATTTAGTATTGGAATTTGTTGATTATAGTTTAAGCGAACCGAAGTATCCGGTGGATGAAGCGAAAGAAAGAGATGTTACATATTCTGCACCACTTCGTGTGAAAGTTCGTTTACTTAACAAGGAGACTGGTGAAGTAAAAGAGCAAGATGTATTTATGGGAGATTTCCCACTTATGACAGAAACGGGTACGTTTGTCATCAATGGTGCTGAGCGTGTTATTGTTTCACAGCTTGTTCGTTCACCGAGTGTCTACTACAGCAAAAAGGTAGATAAAAACGGTAAACAAGGATTTACTGCTACCGTGATTCCAAACAGAGGAGCTTGGTTGGAGTTTGAAACAGATGCCAAAGACGTTGTTTACGTTCGAATCGATCGAACTCGTAAACTTCCAGTAACTGTATTGTTACGTGCCCTTGGGTTTGGCTCTGATCAAGAAATCATCGATTTGCTTGGTGAAAACCATTACTTGAAGAACACGCTAGAAAAAGACAATACCGAGGGTACAGACAAAGCGTTAATTGAAATTTATGAGCGCTTACGCCCTGGTGAACCGCCAACAGTAGATAATGCGAAAAGTCTTTTAGATTCTCGCTTCTTTGACCCTAAGCGCTATGATTTAGCGAGTGTAGGGCGTTATAAAATCAATAAAAAGCTTCACATTAAAAATCGTCTTTTCAATCAAAGATTAGCTGAAACGTTAGTTGATCCTGAAACAGGTGAAATTATTGCTGAAGAAGGAACGCTTTTAGATCGTCGTGAACTTGATCGTATCTTACCTTTCTTAGAGAAGAATGTAGGGTATACGACAGTTACGCCTACTGGTGGAGTAGTGGAAGATCAAGATGTTGACCTTCAAGCAATTAATATTTATGCTGCTACGAATCAAGACGGTGAAGAAAAACAAGTTACGAAAGTAATTAGTAATGCAAACATTGAACATAACGTGAAAAACATTACACCTGCAGATATTATTTCTTCAATAAGTTATTTCTTTAACTTATTACATGGTGTAGGAGATACGGATGATATTGATCACTTAGGTAATAGACGTCTACGTTCTGTAGGGGAACTTTTACAAAATCAATTCAGAATCGGTTTATCTCGTATGGAACGTGTTGTTCGTGAAAGAATGTCAATTCAAGATACGAATGCAATTACGCCACAAGGGTTAATTAATATCCGACCGGTCATTGCTTCAATTAAAGAGTTCTTCGGAAGCTCGCAATTATCTCAATTCATGGACCAAACAAACCCGTTAGCTGAATTGACACATAAGCGTCGTCTATCAGCATTAGGGCCTGGTGGTTTAACGCGTGAACGTGCAGGGTTTGAAGTGCGTGACGTACATTACTCTCACTATGGACGTATGTGTCCGATTGAAACGCCGGAAGGTCCGAATATTGGGTTAATTAACTCATTATCAAGTTTTGCTAAAGTTAATAAGTATGGCTTTATCGAAACACCTTACCGTCGAGTAGATCCTGAAACTGGGAAAGTTACTTCACAAATGGATTACTTAACTGCAGATGAAGAGGACAACTATGTTGTTGCTCAAGCAAATGCGAAACTTGCAGAAGATGGTTCATTTATTGAAGAAAACGTTATTTCTCGTTTCCGTGGTGAAACAACGCCGTTTAGTCGTGAACGTGTAGATTACATGGATGTATCGCCAAAACAGGTAGTTTCTGCTGCGACAGCTTGTATTCCTTTCTTAGAGAATGATGACTCTAACCGAGCTCTAATGGGAGCGAACATGCAACGTCAAGCAGTTCCTTTAATGCAACCGGAAGCGCCGATTGTAGGAACAGGAATGGAGTATGTATCTGGGAAAGACTCAGGTGCTGCTGTTATTTGTAAGCATGACGGAATTGTAGAATTTTCTTCTGCTAGAGAAATTCGCGTTCGTAGAATAGAAGTTGTAGATGGAAAAGAAGTAGAAGGTAATCTTGATAAATATAAACTATTGAAATTTAAACGCTCTAACCAAGGGACATGCTACAACCAACGTCCGATTGTTGCCAAAGGAAATCGCGTTACAAAAGGTGAAATCTTAGCAGATGGTCCTTCGATGGAAAAAGGTGAACTTGGTTTAGGACGTAACGTTCTAGTAGGATTTATGACTTGGGAAGGTTATAACTACGAGGATGCAGTAATTATGAGTGAGCGTCTTGTAAAAGACGATGTCTATACATCCATTCATATTGAAGAATATGAATCTGAAGCTCGTGATACGAAACTCGGACCTGAAGAGATTACTCGTGACATCCCTAACGTAGGTGAGGATGCACTTCGTAATTTAGATTCACGTGGAATTATCCGTATTGGTGCTGAAGTACAAGATGGAGATTTATTAGTAGGTAAAGTTACTCCAAAAGGGGTTACAGAACTTACAGCTGAAGAACGTTTATTACATGCGATCTTTGGTGAGAAAGCTCGTGAAGTACGTGATACATCATTACGTGTGCCTCACGGTGGTGGAGGAATTATCCTTGATGTTAAAGTCTTCAACCGTGAAGATGGCGACGAATTACCACCAGGTGTTAACCAACTTGTCCGCGTTTATATCGTTCAGAAACGTAAGATTTCTGAAGGGGATAAAATGGCTGGACGTCACGGTAACAAAGGTGTAATTTCAAAAATTCTTCCTGAAGAAGACATGCCGTTCTTAGCAGACGGTACACCAATTGATATCATGTTAAATCCATTAGGTGTTCCTTCACGTATGAATATCGGTCAGGTGTTAGAACTTCACTTAGGAATGGCAGCAAGAACACTTGGCATTCACGTTGCATCTCCAGTATTCGATGGAGCTCGTGAAGAAGATGTATGGGAAACGCTTGATGAAGCAGGTATGGCACGTGACGGAAAAACAGTATTATACGATGGTCGCACTGGTGAACCATTCGATAACCGTGTATCTGTTGGTGTTATGTATATGATTAAACTTGCTCACATGGTTGACGATAAACTTCATGCTCGTTCAACTGGACCATACTCATTAGTTACGCAACAACCGCTTGGTGGTAAGGCACAATTCGGTGGTCAACGTTTCGGTGAGATGGAAGTTTGGGCTTTAGAAGCATACGGAGCTGCTTATACACTTCAAGAAATACTTACAGTGAAGTCCGACGATGTAGTCGGCCGTGTGAAAACATATGAAGCTATCGTAAAAGGTGAAAACGTTCCTGAACCAGGAGTTCCTGAATCGTTTAAAGTATTAATTAAGGAATTACAAAGTCTTGGTATGGATGTGAAGATGCTATCTATTGATGAAGAGGAAATTGAACTTCGTGATTTAGATGAAGAGGATTCACAATCAGCGGATAATTTAAACCTAAATATTGAAACGAAATAGGGTATAAACACCTGTAAATAAAAGGGAGGTCGGCCCCTTGCTGGACGTGAACAACTTTGAATATATGAAAATAGGGCTTGCTTCACCGGATAAGATCAGATCATGGTCTTACGGTGAAGTTAAGAAACCGGAAACGATAAACTATCGTACGTTAAAACCAGAAAAAGACGGTCTTTTCTGTGAACGAATATTTGGACCGACAAAAGATTGGGAATGTCATTGCGGAAAGTATAAGAGAGTTCGTTATAAAGGCGTTGTCTGTGATCGTTGTGGCGTTGAAGTAACGAGATCAAAAGTACGTCGTGACAGAATGGGGCACATTGAACTTGCTGCCCCTGTTTCTCATATTTGGTATTTCAAAGGAATTCCAAGTAGAATGGGTCTTGTTTTAGATATGTCTCCACGTTCACTGGAAGAAGTTATTTACTTTGCTTCATATGTAGTAACTGATCCAGGGGAGACTCCTCTTGAGAGAAAGCAACTTTTAACAGAGAAAGAGTACCGTTCATACCGTGAAAAGTATGGCAACACTTTCTCAGCTGGAATGGGCGCTGAGTCGATTAGAAAGCTATTAAAAGATATTGCTTTGGAAAAAGAGGTTGATGAATTAAGGGAAGAATTAAAAACGGCACAAGGGCAAAGAAGAACGCGTGCTATTAAGCGTTTAGAAGTGCTAGAGTCGTTCCGTAACTCTGAAAACAATCCGTCATGGATGATTTTAGATGTACTTCCTGTTATTCCACCAGAGCTTCGCCCAATGGTACAGCTTGACGGTGGCCGTTTTGCGACATCTGATTTAAATGATCTATACCGACGAGTAATTAACCGTAATAACCGTCTAAAAAGATTGTTAGATTTAGGTGCGCCGAACATAATCGTTCAAAATGAAAAGCGTATGCTTCAAGAAGCAGTTGATGCGCTTATCGATAACGGTAGAAGAGGACGTCCTGTAACTGGACCTGGTAATCGACCACTAAAGTCACTTTCACATATGTTGAAAGGAAAGCAAGGTCGTTTCCGTCAAAACCTTCTAGGGAAGCGTGTTGACTATTCAGGCCGTTCAGTAATCGTAGTAGGACCACACTTACAAATGTATCAGTGTGGATTACCGAAAGAGATGGCGTTAGAACTATTTAAACCATTCGTAATGAAGGAGCTTGTTGAAAAAGGACTTGCTCACAACATTAAGAGTGCAAAACGTAAAATTGAGCGTGTGCAACCGGAAGTATGGGATGTACTTGAAGAAGTTATTAAAGAACACCCTGTATTACTAAACCGAGCACCTACGCTTCATAGATTAGGTATCCAAGCATTTGAACCTACACTTGTTGAAGGCCGTGCGATCCGTTTACACCCATTAGTATGTACAGCATATAACGCTGACTTTGATGGTGACCAAATGGCAGTTCACGTTCCTTTATCATCTGAGGCTCAAGCAGAAGCTCGCCTTCTAATGCTTGCGGCACAAAACATCTTAAATCCTAAAGATGGTAAGCCGGTAGTAACACCTTCACAAGATATGGTATTAGGAAACTATTACTTAACACTTGAAAGAGAAGGCGCTATTGGTGAAGGATTTACATTTAAAGATACTTCTGAAGCGTTAATTGCATATCAAAATGGATATGTTCATTTACACTCACGAGTTGCAATACCAGCGAGAGCTACAGGTAACGCAACTTTCACAGAAGAAGAAAATAGCAAGTTACTTGTTACAACAGTTGGTAAACTAATCTTTAATGAAATCTTACCAAACACGTTCCCTTATATTAATGAACCTACGGAAAGTAACCTACAGGTGAAAACTCCAGATAAATACTTCATTGAAAAAGGAACGAATGTTAAAGAATTTATTAAGTCAAAAGAATTAGTATTACCATTTAAGAAAGGCTTCCTAGGAAAAGTCATTGCTGAAGTATTCAAGCAATATCAAATTACGGAAACTTCAAAAATGCTTGACCGTATGAAAGGCTTAGGATTTAAGTATTCGACGAAAGCAGGTATCACAATCGGTATCTCTGACATCGTGGTACTTCCTGAGAAACAGGAAATCATTTCTAGAGCTGATGAAAAAGTAAACCATGTTGCTAAGCAATTCCGTCGTGGTTTAATTACAGACGAAGAAAAGTATGATCGAGTAATTGCAATCTGGACTGCAGCTAAAGATGAGATTCAAGAGAAGCTTATGAGAACACTTGATAAAACGAACCCAATCTTTATGATGAGTGACTCAGGTGCCCGTGGTAACGCATCTAACTTTACACAGTTAGCTGGTATGCGTGGACTAATGGCTAACCCGTCTGGTCGTATTATCGAATTACCGATTAAGTCAAGTTTCCGTGAAGGATTAACGGTAACGGAATACTTCATCTCTACTCATGGTGCGCGTAAAGGTCTAGCCGATACAGCACTAAAAACTGCCGATTCAGGTTACTTAACTCGTCGTCTAGTAGACGTAGCCCAAGATGTTATTGTTCGTGAGCATGATTGTGGAACGGATAGAGGATTACTCGCTAGCCCACTGAAAAACGGTAATGAAGTTATTGAAAACTTATATGACCGAATTTTAGGTCGTGTATCGTTCAGAACAGTGAAACATCCAGAAACTAAAGAAGTTCTTGTTAAAAAGAATGACTTAATCACTGAAGATATCGCTCGTGAAATCATTGAAGCTGGTCACGAAGAAATCATGATCCGTTCAGCGTTCACGTGTGATACAAGACACGGTGTGTGTAAACAGTGTTATGGTCGTAACTTAGCGACAGGTTCTGATGTTGAAGTTGGAGAAGCTGTTGGAATTATTGCTGCACAATCAATCGGGGAACCTGGTACTCAGTTAACGATGCGTACGTTCCATACCGGTGGTGTAGCAGGAGATGATATTACACAAGGTCTTCCACGTATCCAAGAAATCTTTGAGGCTCGTCACCCGAAAGGTCAAGCTGTTATCACTGAAATCCGAGGTAAAGTTACTGAGGTTCAAGAAGTGAAGGATAAACAAGAAATTGTTGTCCAAGGTGAAGTGGAAACGAAAAATTATCCAGTCCCTTATGGCGCTAGACTTAAAGTTCAAATTGGCCAAGATGTATATCCTGGTGAAGAACTTACTGAAGGTTCAATTGATCCAAAAGAATTATTAAAGGTAAGTGGAATTAATAGCGTGCAAGAATACTTGCTTCGCGAAGTACAAAAAGTATATCGCATGCAAGGGGTAGAAATTGGTGATAAACACGTTGAAGTGATGGTTCGCCAAATGTTAAGAAAAGTTCGTGTAGTAGATTCAGGGGATACGGAAGTATTACCAGGCTCATTAATTGATATCCATCAGTTTAAAGATGCAAACAAAAAAGTACTTATTGAAGGCGGTCAACCAGCAGTGGCAAGACCGGTATTACTAGGTATTACAAAAGCGTCACTTGAGACAGACTCATTCTTATCTGCAGCTTCATTCCAAGAAACGACTCGAGTTCTTACAGACGCAGCAATTAAAGGTAAACGTGATGAATTACTAGGATTAAAAGAAAACGTAATTATTGGTAAGCTTGTTCCAGCTGGTACTGGAATGACAAAATATCGCAACCTTGCTGTTGAAAAAGAAGTAGAAGAAGATTTTGATGAAGAAGTAGAAGAAGTAGTTGCTCAAAAATCGAATTGAACTGTTGACATTAGATGATGAGAAATGATATTATTACGAAGTGCTTAAAAACCCCTGCTACTTTGGAGGATACGAAAACATATGTCTAATGATAAAGTACCGCAGGCTTCTAATGTTATTGTTGGAACAAAACAAACATTAAAAGCATTGAAAAATGGGTTAGTCAAAGAAGTATTGATCGCAGAAGATGCTGATCATAAATTGACCACAAAGGTGCTTTCACTAGCACAAGAGAAAAACGTTCCGATTAAAAAAATCGAAACGATGAAAAAGTTAGGGAAGCATTGTGGGATCGAAGTTGGTGCAGCTACAGCTGCAATAGTAAGATAATAACGTTTTTGCGAGGTGGTTTTACCGCCACCTCAGCAAAAACTTTGTTTTTGCCCACAAATGAACCACCTGGCTCAGTGGTCTTATAACTTTAAAAAAAAGAGAGGAGGAAAATAGATGCCTACTATTAATCAGTTAGTCCGTGCTGGACGTAAAACGAAAGTGAAGAAGTCTGACTCACCTGCTTTAAATAAAGGGTACAACAGCTTTATTAAAGCTCAAACAAATCAATCTTCTCCACAAAAGCGTGGTGTATGTACGCGTGTTGCAACAATGACACCTAAAAAGCCTAACTCGGCTTTACGTAAATACGCTCGTGTACGTTTAACTAATGGTATCGAGGTTAATGCTTACATTCCTGGAGTTGGACACAATCTTCAAGAGCACAGTGTAGTATTAATCCGTGGTGGTCGTGTAAAAGACTTACCAGGGGTACGTTACAAAATCGTACGTGGTGCTTTAGATACTGCTGGTGTTGAAGGACGTATGCAAGGACGTTCTAAATACGGTATGAAGAGACCAAAAGTTAAAAAATAATTGAAACATAACTTATAAAACATCTGGAAGGAGGGAATGTTATGCCACGTAAAGGTCCTGTAACTCGTCGTGAAGTTATGCCAGATCCTGTTTTCAATTCTAAAATTGTAAACCGCTTAATCAACCAAATCATGGTTGATGGTAAGAAAGGTAAGGCTCAAACAATTCTTTATGGAGCGTTCAACTTAGTACAAGAACGTTCTGGTAAGGATGCAATGGAAGTTTTCGAACAAGCTCTTAAGAACATTATGCCAGTACTTGAGGTTAAAGCTCGCCGTGTTGGTGGTGCAAACTACCAAGTACCTGTAGAAGTTCGTCCTGAGCGTCGTCAAACTTTAGGTCTTCGTTGGTTAGTAAACTACTCACGCTTACGCGGAGAGAAGACTATGGAAGAAAGACTTGCTAATGAAATCTTAGATGCAGCTAACAATGCTGGTGCATCAGTTAAGAAACGTGAAGATACTCACAAAATGGCAGAAGCGAACAAAGCGTTTGCTCACTACCGTTGGTAAGATAGCTTCATAAAATAAAAAAGAATATTTCATAATGGAAGGAGAAATACCCATGTCAAGAGAGTTCTCCTTAAAGAATACGCGTAATATCGGTATCATGGCTCACATCGATGCTGGTAAAACAACTGCTACAGAGCGTGTATTATACTATACGGGACGTATTCATAAGATCGGTGAAACTCATGAAGGTGCATCACAAATGGACTGGATGGAGCAAGAGCAAGAGCGTGGTATTACAATCACATCTGCTGCAACAACTGCTCAATGGAAAGGTCACCGTATCAACATCATTGATACTCCTGGACACGTAGACTTCACTGTTGAAGTTGAACGTTCATTACGTGTATTAGACGGAGCGGTTGCAGTACTTGATGCACAATCAGGTGTTGAACCTCAAACAGAAACAGTATGGCGTCAAGCAACAACTTATGGCGTACCACGTGTTGTATTCGTAAACAAAATGGATAAAATTGGAGCAGATTTCCTATACTCTGTAGGAACGCTTCATGACCGTTTAGATGCAAATGCACATGCAATTCAATTACCTATCGGTGCTGAAGATCAGTTCGAAGGTATCATTGACTTAGTAGAAATGGTTGCTTACTACTACTTAGATGATTTAGGAACTCGTGCTGAGCCACGTGAAATTCCTGAAGATATGAAAGAGCTTGCTCAAGAATATCGCGATAAGTTAGTAGAAGCAGTTTCAGAACTAGATGAAGATTTAATGATGAAATACCTTGAAGGTGAAGAGCTTACGAATGAAGAAATTAAAGCTGCGATCCGTAAAGGGACAATCAACGTTGAATTTTATCCTGTAATCTGTGGATCAGCATTCAAAAACAAAGGTGTACAACTAATGATCGATTCAGTAATCGATTACTTACCGTCACCAGTTGATGTTGCTGCAATCAAAGGAATCGTACCTGACACAGATGAAGAAGTTGTACGTGAATCAAGTGACGAGGCTCCGTTCTCAGCACTTGCATTTAAAGTTATGACTGACCCATTCGTAGGTAAGTTAACTTTCTTCCGTGTTTATTCTGGTATTGCTACAGCTGGTTCTTATGTAATGAACTCTACGAAAGGTAAGCGTGAGCGTTTAGGACGTATCCTACAAATGCACGCTAACTCTCGTGAAGAAATTGCACAAGTATACGCTGGGGACATCGCTGCTGCAGTAGGATTGAAAGATACTACTACAGGTGATACACTATGTGACGAAAAGAACTTAGTTATCTTAGAGTCTATGGAATTCCCAGAGCCAGTTATCTCATTATCTGTTGAGCCTAAATCAAAAGCGGACCAAGATAAAATGGGTACTGCTCTTGCTAAGCTTGCAGAGGAAGATCCAACATTCCGCACAAAAACTGATGAAGAAACGGGCGAAACAATCATCTCTGGTATGGGTGAACTTCACTTAGATATCATTGTTGATCGTATGAAACGTGAATTCAAAGTTGAAGCTAACGTTGGTGCTCCACAAGTTGCTTACAGAGAAACTATCCGTAAAGCAGCTAAAGTTGAAGGTAAATTCGTACGTCAATCAGGTGGTCGTGGTCAGTACGGACACGTATGGATCGAATTCGAACCAGCTGAAGAGGGTGCAGGATTTACATTCGAAAATAAAATTGTTGGTGGATCTGTTCCTCGTGAATACATCCCTGCAGTTCAAAATGGTATTGAAGAATCTATGCAAAACGGTATGTTAGCTGGATTCCCATTACTAGACATGAAAGCAACTATCTTTGATGGTTCTTACCATGATGTTGACTCGAACGAAATGGCGTTTAAAATCGCAGGTTCAATGGCTCTTAAGAATGCTAAGAAATATTGTGACCCTGCAATTCTTGAACCAATCATGAAGGTTGAAGTTGTAATCCCAGAAGAAAACATGGGAGACATTATGGGTGACGTAACTTCTCGTCGCGGACGCGTTGAAGGTATGGAAGCTCGCGGTAACGCACAAGTTGTTAAAGCGATGGTTCCACTTTCTGAAATGTTCGGATATGCGACTTCACTACGTTCACGTACACAAGGTCGCGGTACATTCACAATGCATTTCGATCATTATGAAGAAGTACCTAAGAGCATCTCTGAAGAAATTATTAAAAAATCAGCAGGTCAATAACTTATTGATTGTTAGATTTGAAAAAATAATGTAAGCTAAGAAATGGGAAATCTAGAGTTTCTGATTTCTTAGTTTCATATATACTTAAAGCAAATTAAAGGAGGATATATTATAATGGGTAAAGCTAAATTCGACCGTTCAAAGACACATGCGAACGTTGGTACAATTGGTCACGTTGACCACGGTAAAACAACTTTAACAGCTGCAATCACTACTGTATTATCAAAGTCTGGTGGCGCTGAAGCACGCGCTTACGATCAAATCGATGGTGCTCCAGAAGAGCGCGAGCGTGGAATCACAATCTCAACTGCACACGTTGAGTATGAAACTGCTACTCGTCACTATGCACACGTTGACTGCCCAGGACATGCTGACTATGTTAAGAACATGATCACTGGTGCTGCACAAATGGACGGAGCTATCTTAGTAGTATCTGCTGCTGATGGCCCAATGCCACAAACTCGTGAGCACATCTTACTTTCTCGTCAAGTAGGTGTACCTTACATCGTAGTATTCTTAAACAAGTGTGACATGGTTGACGACGAAGAATTACTTGAATTAGTAGAAATGGAAGTTCGTGACTTATTATCTGATTACGATTTCCCTGGTGACGACATTCCTGTAATCAAAGGTTCAGCTCTTAAAGCTCTTGAAGGAGATGCTGAGTGGGAAGCACGCATCCATGAATTAATGGAAGCTGTAGACACTTACATTCCAACTCCTGAGCGTCAAACTGATAAGCCTTTCATGATGCCTGTTGAGGATGTATTCTCAATCACTGGTCGTGGAACAGTTGCTACAGGACGTGTTGAGCGTGGACAAGTAAAAGTTGGAGACGAAGTAGAAATCCTTGGTTTAACTGAAGAGCCAGGAAAAACTACTGTAACTGGTGTTGAAATGTTCCGTAAGCTTCTTGACTATGCTGAAGCTGGAGACAACATTGGTGCATTACTACGTGGTGTATCTCGTGAAGACATCCAACGTGGTCAAGTACTAATCAAGCCAGGTACTGTTAAAGCTCACACTAAGTTCAAAGCTGAAGTTTACGTTTTATCAAAAGAAGAAGGTGGACGTCATACTCCATTCTTCACTAACTACCGCCCTCAGTTCTACTTCCGTACAACTGACGTAACTGGTATCACTCAATTACCTGAAGGTGTTGAAATGGTAATGCCTGGTGACAACGTTGAAATGACTGTAGAATTAATCGCTCCAATCGCTATCGAAGAAGGAACTAAGTTCTCAATTCGTGAAGGTGGACGTACTGTAGGTGCAGGTGTAGTTGCTTCAATTCAAGAATAGTAACTAACCTTACTTTTAACTCCCTATTTTATAAATAGGGAGTTTTTTCTATTTCTAAATAACCCTTGAAATGACACGGTTCGACAGTTATAATAATAAAAGTGTGGTTTGAACGAATTCACAAGATTACTACTTGCAAAGAATATAAAATCTATGTATAATATGTAATGTTGTGTTCAAACACTGCGATGATGTGGGAGGTTGCTGACACACCAGGCCCCTTTGCCATGGCAGGTGTAGGAATTTCCACGGAGAATGTCTATTATAAAATGGGCGAAAAAGGAGGGAATATAATGGCAAAAGAAAAGATTCGTATTCGTTTAAAAGCTTATGATCACAGAATTTTAGATCAATCAGCAGAGAAGATTGTTGCAACAGCGAAACGCTCAGGTGCTTCTGTATCTGGACCGATCCCATTACCAACTGAGAAGGCGGTATACACGATTTTACGTGCGGTACACAAATACAAAGACTCTCGTGAGCAATTTGAAATGAGAACACATAAGCGTCTTATCGATATCGTTAATCCAACGCCACAGACAGTTGACTCATTAATGAGACTTGATTTACCGTCTGGTGTAGATATCGAAATTAAGCTATAATATTGAATTTTAATTAACTTGTTTTTTTATTTTATTTAGGAGGTGTAACTCATGACCAAAGGAATCTTAGGAAGAAAAGTAGGTATGACTCAAGTTTTCACTGAAAACGGAGTAGTTATTCCAGTAACAGTTGTTGAAGCTGATCCTAACGTTGTTCTTCAAGTGAAGACTAACGAAACTGATGGATACGAAGCTATCCAACTTGGATTTGCCGATAAGAAAGAAAGTCGCTCTAACAAACCTGAAAAAGGCCATGCAGCAAAGGCTAATGCAAACCCTAAGCGCTACGTTAAGGAACTTCGTGACGTTAACATGTCAGAATACGAAGTTGGTCAAGAGGTTAAAGTTGATATTTTTGCAGAAGGTGACATCGTTGATGTAACTGGGACTTCAAAAGGTAAAGGTTTCCAAGGTGCTATTAAGCGTCATAACCAATCTCGCGGACCGATGTCTCATGGTTCACGTTACCACCGTCGCCCTGGTTCAATGGGTCCTGTAGATCCAAACCGCGTATTCAAAGGTAAATTATTACCTGGACGTATGGGTGGAGAAAAAGTTACAGTACAAAATCTGCAAATTGTAAAAGTTGACGTTGAACGCAACTTATTACTTATCAAAGGTAATGTGCCTGGAGCTAAGAAAAGCTTTGTTCAAATAAATTCAGCAGTAAAAGGTAATTAAGTTACGAGAAAGGAGGATAACAAATGCCTAAACTTACAGTATTAAATCAGAGCGGTTCACAAGTTGGTGACATCGAACTAGCTGATGCTGTGTTTGGAATTGAGCCAAACGAAAATGTATTGTTTGATGCTATCGTTGCACAACAAGCATCTATGCGCCAAGGAACACACGACACAAAAGGTCGTTCTGAGGTACGCGGTGGTGGACGTAAACCATGGCGTCAAAAAGGAACAGGTCGTGCACGTCAAGGTACGATTCGTGCTCCTCAATGGAAAGGTGGAGGTATCGTATTCGGACCAACGCCACGTAGCTACAGCTACAAGCTTCCAAAGAAAGTTCGTCGTTTAGCATTAAAATCAGCATTATCTACTAAAGTTGTAAACAACGAGTTAGTAATTGTTGATAACTTAGCATTCGATGCACCAAAAACAAAAGAAATGGTAACTGTTCTTTCAAATCTTTCAGTAGACAACAAAGTATTAGTAGTTACTGGTGATTACAATGAAACGGTTGCTTTATCAGCAAATAACATTCCTGGTGTAACAGTTGTTGACGCTGCAGGAATCAATGTTTTAGACATCGTGTATCATGACAAGCTAATCATGACGCAAAGTGCCGTTTCTAAAGTAGAGGAGGTGCTTGGATAATGAGAGATCATCGTGATGTTATTAAGCGCCCTGTAATTACAGAGCAAACAACTGATTTAATGGTAGATCGCAAGTATACTTTCGAAGTTGACGTTAAAGCTAACAAAACTGAGATCAAGGATGCTATTGAAGCGATTTTCGGCGTTACAGTTGAAAAGGTGAATGTAATGAACTACAAGGGTAAATTCAAGCGTGTAGGCCGTCATGCGGGCTTTAAACCACGTCGTAGAAAAGCTATTGTTAAACTTGCTGCTGACAGCAAAGACATTGAAATTTTCGAAGCATAATTTTTAAAGAGAAGGAGGGAAAACTACAATGGCGATTAAAAAGTATAAACCAACCACTCCTGGTCGTCGTGGCATGTCTAGCTTGGACTTCGCTGAGCTAACTACAGACAGACCGGAAAAATCATTATTGGCTCCTTTACACAATAAAGGTGGTCGTAACAACCAAGGAAGAATGACAGTACGCCATCAAGGTGGTGGACATAAACGTCAATACCGTATTATCGATTTCAAACGCACGAAAGATGGAATACCTGGACGCGTTGCTACAATCGAGTACGATCCAAACCGTACAGCAAACATTGCGTTAATCAATTATGCTGATGGTGAAAAGCGTTACATCCTTGCACCTAAAGGATTAACAGTTGGAACAGAGATCATGTCTGGTCCTGAAGCAGATATTAAAGTAGGTAACACACTTCCTATTGCTAACATTCCAGTAGGTACAGTTATCCACAATATCGAATTAAAACCTGGTCGCGGTGGACAACTAGCTCGTTCAGCTGGTGCTAGTGCACAGTTACTTGGTAAAGAAGAAAAATATGCAATTGTTCGTTTAGTTTCTGGTGAGGTTCGTATGATCCTTTTAACTTGTCGTGCAACTATCGGTCAAGTAGGAAACTTAGAACATGAACTTGTAAACGTTGGTAAAGCAGGTCGTTCTCGTTGGATGGGTAAACGCCCAACTGTTCGTGGATCTGTAATGAACCCGAACGATCACCCACACGGTGGTGGTGAAGGTCGTGCACCAATCGGACGTAAATCACCAATGTCTCCATGGGGTAAACCAACTCTTGGATACAAAACTCGTAAGAAAAACAAAGCGTCTGACAAATTTATCGTTCGTCGTCGTAAAAAATAACGGGATTGAACTACGGTTCACGCGAACCGTAGCACAATCACGAAGGGAGGTTCACTTATGGGACGTAGCTTAAAAAAGGGACCATTTGTCGATGATCACTTAATGAAGAAAGTGGAAGTTATGGGTGAGAGTGAAAAGAAGCAAGTTATTAAAACTTGGTCTCGTCGTTCTACAATCTTTCCAGAGTTTATCGGGCACACTATTGCTGTCTATGACGGACGCAAACATGTTCCTGTTTACATCACAGAAGACATGGTAGGTCATAAGTTAGGTGAATTTGCACCAACTCGTACTTACAAAGGTCATGCTGCTGATGACAAGAAAACAAGACGTTAATTGAGGGGAGGTACACAATATGCAAGTAAAAGCAGTTGCTAAAACAGTCCGTATTGCTCCTCGTAAAGTCCGCTTAGTAGTAGATTTAATCAGAGGAAAAGCAGTGGGCGAAGCAATCGCGATCCTTCGACACACACCAAAGGCAGCATCTCCAGTTGTAGAAAAAGTACTTAACTCTGCAATGGCTAACGCTGAACATAACTTTGATATTGATCCTAATAACTTAGTTGTTTCTAAAGTGTTTGTTGATGAAGGTCCAACTATGAAACGTTTCCGTCCACGTGCAATGGGACGTGCAAGCGCAATAAATAAACGTACGAGCCACATTACTGTTGTGGTATCAGAAAAGAAGGAGGGGTAATTCGTGGGTCAAAAAGTTAACCCTGTCGGTCTTCGTGTCGGCGTCATTCGTGATTGGGACTCTAGATGGTATGCGGATAAAGATTTTGCAAACCTTTTACATGAAGACATTAAAATTCGTGAATATGTAGAAAAGCGTCTTAAGGATGCTTCAGTATCAAAAGTTGAAATCGAACGTGCTGCTAACCGCGTAAACATTTCTATCTCTACTGCTAAACCAGGAATGGTAATCGGTAAAGGTGGTTCGGAAGTTGAAGCACTTCGTAAAGCGTTAAACGCTTTAACTGGTAAACGTGTACACATCAACATTATTGAAATCAAACGTGCTGATATGGATGCTAAACTTGTTGCAGAAAACATTGCTCGCCAATTAGAAAATCGTATTTCATTCCGTCGTGCTATGAAACAAACGATTCAACGTGCGATGCGTGCTGGTGCACTAGGTATTAAAACTCAAGTATCTGGTCGTCTTGGTGGCGCTGATATCGCTCGTGCTGAATCATACAGTGAAGGTACTGTTCCACTACACACTTTACGTGCTGATATTGACTATGCTACTGCAGAAGCAGATACAACATATGGAAAATTAGGTATCAAAGTTTGGATTTATCGTGGAGAGGTCCTTCCAACTAAAAAAGGTCAGGAAGGAGGAAAATAATTATGTTAATGCCTAAACGTGTTAAATATCGTAGAGAACACCGTGGAAAAATGCGCGGACGTTCAAAGGGTGGTAACGACGTAACTTTCGGTGAATTCGGTCTTCAAGCTTTAGAAGCTGGCTGGATCACTAACCGTCAAATCGAATCAGCGCGTATCGCGATGACTCGTTATATGAAACGTGGCGGTAAAGTATGGATTAAAATTTTCCCTCACAAGTCTTACACTGCTAAGCCTTTAGAAGTTCGAATGGGTTCTGGTAAAGGTGCACCTGAAGGATGGGTAGCGGTAGTAAAACCAGGCCGTATCATGTTTGAACTAGATGGTGTTTCTGAAGAGGTTGCTCGTGAAGCATTACGTTTAGCTTCTCACAAGTTACCAATCAAAACTAAGTTTGTAAAACGTGAAGAAACTGGTGGTGAATCTAATGAAAGCTAATGAATTGCGTGAATTAACCACTGCTGAAATCGAACAAAAGATCAAGTCACTAAAGGAAGAATTATTCAACCTTCGTTTCCAGTTAGCGACTGGTCAGTTAGAAAACACTGCTCGTATTCGTGAAGTGCGTAAGTCAATTGCACGCATGAAAACGATCATCCGTGAAAGAGAGATCGGCATAACAAACAGATAACCGGAAGGAGGTTTGCGATATGTCTGAACGTAATGGTCGCAAAGTTTACACTGGACGCGTTGTTTCCGATAAAATGGATAAAACGATTACAGTACTTGTCGAAACGTATAAAAAGCATACTTTATACGGTAAACGCGTGAAATACTCTAAAAAGTTAAAAGCGCATGATGAAAACAACCAAGCTAAAATTGGTGATGTAGTAAAAGTTATGGAAACTCGTCCACTTTCAAAAGACAAACGTTTCCGTTTAGTTGAAGTAGTAGAAGAAGCAGTAATTATTTAATGAAACCGGATATACCTTTTAGTCCGAAAGGAGGTCAATACGCATGATTCAACAAGAATCTCGCTTGAAAGTTGCTGACAACTCTGGTGCTCGTGAAGTCCTAACGATTAAAGTTCTTGGTGGTACTGGTCGCAAGACTGCTAACATCGGTGACGTAATCGTATGTACCGTTAAGCAAGCAACACCAGGAGGCGTTGTTAAAAAAGGTGAAGTAGTTAGAGCTGTAGTAGTTCGTACGAAACGTGGAGTTCGTCGTCAAGATGGAACTTACATCCGTTTCGATGAAAACGCAGCAGTAATCATTAAAGATGATAAAAGTCCTCGTGGGACTCGTATCTTCGGACCTGTTGCACGTGAATTACGTGACAAAAACTTCATGAAAATTGTTTCATTAGCTCCAGAAGTATTGTAATTAAAAGATAAAAAGCCTTTAAGGAGGTGCGAATGAAGATGCATGTAAAAAAAGGTGATAAAGTACAAGTGATTTCTGGTAAGGATAAAGGCAAGCAAGGTGTAATCCTTCAATCTTTCCCGAAAAACAGCAAAGTATTAGTTGAAGGTGTTAACGTCGTTAAAAAGCATGCGAAACCATCACAAATGAATCCGCAAGGTGGTATTCTTAACCAAGAAGCACCAATTCATGTGTCAAACGTTATGCCGCTTGATCCTAAGACAGGCGTACCTACACGTGTAGGATACACTACTGTAGATGGTAAGAAAGTACGTGTCGCTAAGAAATCAGGAGAAAGTTTAGATAAATAGTTTTTTGTGAAAGGAGGTCAATGGCATGAACCGTTTGAAGGAAAAGTATCAAAAGGAAATTGTACCTTCATTAATGGAGAAGTTTAACTACAAATCTGTTATGGAAGTACCAAAGATCGAAAAGATCGTTATTAATATGGGTATCGGAGACGCAGTATCTAATCCGAAAGTATTAGACACAGCTGTTGAAGAACTTGCAGAAATCACAGGACAAAAACCACTAGTAACTAGAGCGAAGAAATCAATCGCTGGTTTCCGTCTTCGTGAAGGAATGCCTATCGGTGCAAAAGTTACTTTACGCGCTGAGCGTATGTATGAGTTTGCTGATAAATTAGTATCTATCTCATTACCACGTGTACGTGACTTCCGTGGAGTATCTAAGAAGTCATTTGATGGTCGTGGTAACTACACATTAGGTATTAAAGAGCAGCTAATCTTCCCTGAAATTGATTATGATAAAGTAAATAAAGTTCGTGGAATGGATATCGTAATTGTTACGACTGCGAACACAGACGAAGAAGCTCGTGAACTATTAGCTCAACTAGGCATGCCTTTCCAAAAATAATTGGACTGAGCTAAATAAGGAGGGAAAAGCGTGGCGAAAAAATCTATGATCGCTAAGCAGAAGCGTACGCCTAAACACAACGTTCAAGCTTACACTCGTTGTGAACGTTGCGGTCGCCCGCATTCTGTATTGCGTAAATTTAAATTGTGCCGTATTTGTTTCCGTGAACTTGCTTATAAAGGGCAAATTCCAGGTGTCAAAAAAGCAAGCTGGTAAGCTCGACTGTAGGAAGGAGGTAAAACGATGGTTATGACAGACCCTATTGCAGATTTGCTAACTCGTATTCGCAATGCGAATATGGTGCGTCATGAAAAGTTAGAAGTTCCTGCATCTAAGATGAAAAAAGAAATCGCTGATATCCTTAAACGTGAAGGTTTTATCCGTGACGTAGAGGTTATTGAAGATAGTAAACAAGGAATCATCCGTATCTTCTTAAAGTACGGTGGTAATAGAGAGCGTGTAATCACTGGTGTTAAACGTATCAGTAAGCCAGGTTTACGTGTATATGCTAAGTCTAATGAAGTTCCACGTGTTTTAAACGGTTTAGGAATCGCAATCGTTTCAACATCAAACGGAATTTTAACTGATAAAGAAGCTCGTCAACAACAAGTAGGCGGAGAAGTACTAGCTTACGTTTGGTAATAGAAACAAACCGGAAATGGAGGTGTAACGATGTCTCGTATCGGAAAGAAACCAATTGAAGTCCCTAGTGACGTAACAGTAACTATTGATGGAACTAATGTGACTGTAAAAGGTCCTAAAGGTGAATTATCACGTGAATTCCATCAAGACATGATCATCAAGCTTGAAGACAACACGTTAGTTGTTGAACGTCCAAGCGAAAGTAAATTACACCGTTCTTTACACGGAACTACTCGTAGCGTTATTTCAAACATGATTGAAGGCGTTAAGAACGGTTACTCAAAGAATTTAGAACTTATCGGTGTAGGTTACCGTGCATCTAAATCAGGAAGCAAATTAATCTTAAACGTTGGGTATTCACACCCAGTTGAGATCGATCCTGAGCAAGGTATTGAAATCGACGTACCAGCTAACACGAAAGTTACAGTACGTGGTATTGATAAAGAACGTGTTGGAGCAATCGCTGCTAACATTCGTGACGTTCGTCCGCCAGAGCCTTACAAAGGTAAAGGTATTCGTTATGAAGGTGAACATGTTCGTCGTAAAGAAGGTAAATCGGCTAAGTAATAAATATTAGTGTCATTAAATGTAACGGAAAGGAGTGACGTTGATGATTACAAAACCTGATAAAAATGCTGCTCGTTTAAAAAGACATGCTAGAGTTCGTCGTAATCTTTCAGGTACAGCGGAACGCCCACGTTTAAATGTTTTCCGTTCATCAAAGCACATTTATGCTCAATTGATTGACGATGTAAACGGTGTAACACTTGTGTCTGCATCTACAATTGATAATGAATTAGGCTCTGATAATGGTGGTAATGTGGAAGCTGCTAAGCTAGTCGGAGAATTAGTAGCTAAGCGTGCTATTGAAAAAGGCTATAAAGTTGTTGTATTTGATCGTGGAGGATATTTATACCACGGGCGTGTTAAGACTTTAGCAGAAGCTGCTCGTGAAGCAGGATTACAATTTTAATCACAAAAGGAGGGACTCAGATGCGTCGCATTGATCCGAACAAAGTAGAGCTTGAAGAACGTGTAGTTACGGTTAACCGCGTAGCTAAAGTAGTAAAAGGTGGACGTCGTTTCCGCTTCGCTGCTTTAGTTGTTGTTGGTGACAAAAACGGACATGTTGGTTTCGGTACTGGTAAAGCTCAAGAAGTACCAGAAGCTATTCGTAAAGCTGTTGAAGATGCAAAGAAAAACTTAATTAACGTGCCTATCGTAGGAACTACAATTCCTCATACAATCGACGGACAATTTGGTGCAGGTCACGTATTACTAAAGCCGGCTTCTGAAGGTACAGGAGTTATCGCTGGTGGACCTGTCCGTGCTGTTCTTGAATTAGGTGGCGTCGGCGACATTCTTTCAAAATCTCTAGGTTCAAATACACCTATTAACATGGTTCGTGCAACTATTAACGGTCTTAAGAACTTAAAGCGTGCGGAAGATGTAGCAAAACTTCGCGGTAAAACTGTAGAAGAATTGTTAGGATAAGGAGGGATTTACAATGGCTAAAAAACTTGAAATCACCCTCACTCGAAGTGTAATCGGTCGTCCTAAAGATCAAAAAGTAACAGTTAACACGTTAGGGTTACGTAAAGTTAATCAAGCAGTTGTACAAGAAGACAATGCTGCAATCCGCGGCATGATTAACAAAGTTGCTCACCTTGTAACTGTAAAAGAATTAGAAGCATAAGCATCATAACGTTAAAGAGGAGGTGCCGAAATGAAATTACACGACTTAAAACCTGCTGAAGGTTCTCGTAAAACTCGTAACAGAGTTGGTCGCGGCCCTGGTTCAGGAAACGGAAAAACTAGTGGACGTGGTCAGAAGGGTCAAAAATCCCGTTCTGGTGGTGGTGTACGTCTAGGATTTGAAGGTGGTCAAACTCCTTTATTCCAACGTCTACCTAAACGTGGTTTCACTAACATTAACCGTAAGGATTATGCAATTGTGAACATCGAAACGTTAAACCGATTCGAAGAGGGAACAGAAATTACACCTGAATTATTATTAGAAGCTGGTGTTATCAGCAAGTTACAGAGCGGTTTAAAAGTTTTAGGAAGCGGTAAGCTAGAAGTAAAACTTACTGTCAAAGCTCATAAATTCAGCGCTTCTGCAAAAGAAGCGATTGAAGCAGCTGGCGGAAAAACTGAGGTGATCTAATGTTCAGAACAATCTCCAATATTATGCGCGTTGGTGACATTCGACAAAAGGTCGTATTCACACTATTAATGTTAGTTGTATTTAAAATTGGAACTTACATTCCAGTTCCTCAAATCAATAAAGATGCTATCGATTTCACTAATATGGGTGCTTTCGATATGTTAAATACATTCGGAGGAGGAGCACTCCAACGTTTCTCTATCTTTGCAATGGGAATTATGCCATACATCACAGCTTCAATCATCATTCAATTGTTACAAATGGATGTTGTGCCAAAGTTTACTCAATGGTCTAAGGAAGGCGAAGTAGGGAGACGTAAATTAGCTCAATTTACTCGTTACGGAACAATTGTTTTAGGTTTTATCCAAGCAATTGGTATGTCTATCGGCTTTAACAATTTATTCCCGGGTCTAATTAAGAACGAAAGCATTGGTACTTACTTACTAATTGCTTTAGTCCTAACTGCAGGTACTGCATTCTTAATGTGGCTAGGAGAACAAATTACAGCTAAAGGTGTAGGTAACGGTATCTCAATCATTATCTTTGCTGGTATCGTAGCAGCTATTCCAACAGCAGTTGGTCAGCTATATGAAACTCAGTTAAGAGGTGCAGGTGAAGATCTATTCATCAGCATCATCACTGTAGCTTTAATTGTACTTGCAATCATCTTAGTAACTGTTGGTGTAATTTATGTACAACAAGCAGTTCGTAAAATTGCAATTCAATATGCAAAGCAAACAGCTGGACGCAACCCTAATGGAGGACGTTCAACTCACTTACCGTTAAAAGTCAACGCGGCAGGGGTAATTCCGGTAATCTTCGCGGTTTCCTTTATTATCACACCACCGACAGTTGCACGCTTTTTCGGTGAAAACAATGTTACAACTTGGATTATAAATACTTTTGATTACACGCAACCAATTGGTATGGTGGTATATGTAGCATTAATCGTTGCCTTTACTTATTTCTACACATTTATTCAAGTAAACCCTGAACAAATGGCAGAAAACTTAAAGAAACAAGGAAGCTATATTCCAGGAATTCGTCCTGGCCAAAATACACAAGCGTTTATTACTAAAGTTTTATATCGTTTAACATTTGTTGGTGCGGTATTCTTAGCGGCAGTATCAGTATTACCGATCTTTTTCATAAAGTTTGCTGGATTACCACCAGCAGTTCAAATCGGTGGAACTAGTTTACTAATCGTTGTAGGTGTTGCTCTGGAAACAATGAAGCAAATTGAAAGTCAACTTGTGAAACGTCACTACAAAGGCTTTCTTAAATAAATAGAGGAAACAGGGGAGAAGTATTCTTCCCTATCACCTCAATGATAGCCCCGACATAGTGGAGGGATAACATGAAGTTAGTACTAATGGGAGCTCCTGGTGCTGGTAAAGGTACTCAGGCTGAAAGAATCGTTGAAAAATACGGTATCCCACATATATCAACTGGAGACATGTTCCGTGCTGCGATTAAAGGCGGTACTGAATTAGGTCTAAAAGCTAAATCGTTTATGGATGCTGGTAACCTTGTCCCTGATGAAGTTACAATCGGTATTGTTCAAGAACGTTTAGGTGAAAAAGATTGTGAAAAAGGGTTTCTGTTAGATGGGTTTCCTCGTACGGTTGCTCAAGCAGATGCACTTGAAAGTATTTTAGACGAACTAAATCGACCTTTAGATTTCGCTGTTAACATTGATGTGCCAAAGGATAATTTAATGGAGCGCTTAACAGGAAGACGCATTTGCAAATCTTGTGGTGCAACATATCACTTATTCTTTAATCCACCGAAGCAAGAAGGAACTTGCGACAAATGTGGAGGAGAGCTATATCAACGTCCAGATGATAATGAAGAAACGGTTGGACGTCGTCTAGAAGTATATTTGCAGCAAACAAAACCTCTTCTCGACTTTTATGAAGAGAAAGGTTATTTAAAAAACATTGATGGCGATCAAGAGATAGATAAAGTGTTTAGTGATTTGCAAAACCTCTTCGGAGGAAAGCAATGATCATATGTAAAACACCGCGCGAAATAGAAATCATGCGTCATGCAGGAAAGATTGTCGCCCTTACGCATGAAAAATTACAGCCTTATGTTAAGCCTGGCATAACGACTAAAGAGCTCGATCAAATTGCTGAAGAGTTTATTAGACAAAATGATGCTATTCCATCTTTTAAAGGTTATAACGGTTTTACTGGTAGCATTTGTGCTTCAGTTAATGAAGAACTTGTTCATGGTATTCCGGGTGACCGTGTTTTAAAAGACGGTGATATAATCAGTATTGATATCGGCGCAAAGTATAATGGCTATCATGGCGATTCTGCTTGGACATATGGTGTAGGGAACATTTCCGAAGAAAGCCAAAAGCTTTTAGATGTTACTGAAGAGTCGTTATATAAAGGGTTAGAGGAAGCAAAACCTGGAGAACGTCTGACAAACATTTCCCATGCAATACAACAATTAGTTGAGGCTAATGGTTTTTCTGTTGTAAGAGAATATGTAGGTCATGGAGTTGGGCAGGAATTGCATGAAGATCCTCAAATTCCTCATTATGGACCACCTGGAAGAGGACCGCGTCTGAAGCCAGGCATGGTATTAGCGATTGAACCAATGGTTAATGCAGGGAGACGTTATGTAAAAACTTTACCGGATAATTGGACAGTAGTTACCACAGATGGTAAAATGTGTGCTCACTTTGAACATACAATTGCTATTACGGAAACAGGCTTTGAAATTTTGACAAAGGCCTAGATGAAGGTGATATTTTTGGCTAGTGAATCAGACTCGGCACCGAATATTGGTCAACTTGTTAAAAACCTTAAAGGTAGAGAGACAGATCAATATAGTGTTATTATCGGGGTTATAGACGAAAGGTTCGTACTTATTGCTGATGGAGATAAACGAAAGTATGATTCTCCAAAAAAGAAGAACATTAATCATCTAGAACTGTTTAACTATATATCTCCGGAAGTTGAAAACAGTATTAAAGAAACAGGTCGTGTTACAAATGGAAAGCTGCGCTTTGCAGTATCGAAGTTTGTAAACGAGCAACTACTTGAATGGAAGAAGGGAGAGCACATCGATGGCTAAGGATGAGGTAATTGAAATAGAGGGTTCCGTCGTTGAAGCTTTACCAAATGCGATGTTTAAAGTAGAGCTGGAAAATGGTCATGTTGTAATGGCACATGTTTCAGGCAAAATCCGCATGCATTTTATTCGCATTTTACCTGGTGATAAAGTAACAGTTGAACTATCTCCGTACGACTTGACACGTGGTCGCATCACGTATCGATATAAATAAAAGTACTCCGTATATAGGGAGGTTAGGAAAATGAAAGTAAGACCATCAGTTAAACCGATTTGTGAAAAATGCAAAGTTATTCGCCGTAAAGGTAAAGTAATGGTAATTTGTGAAAACCCTAAGCATAAGCAAAAACAAGGTTAATAAATAAGGAGGTGCGAATAAATGGCTCGTATTGCTGGTGTTGACGTTCCGCGCGACAAACGTGTTGTTATTTCTTTAACTTATATCTTTGGTATTGGTAAAACAACAGCACAAAAAGTATTAGCAGAAGCTGGTGTTTCTGAAGATACTCGCGTTCGTGACTTAACAGAAGATGAATTAGGAAAAATCCGTGAAATTTTAGACAGCTACAAAGTTGAAGGTGATCTTCGTCGTGAAGTATCATTAAACATTAAGCGTCTTATCGAAATTGGAAGCTACCGTGGTATCCGCCACCGTCGTAGTTTACCAGTTCGTGGTCAAAACTCTAAAAACAATGCTCGTACACGTAAAGGTCCTCGTCGTACTGTAGCTAATAAGAAGAAATAGTAAAGGAGGTTACAAACAGTGGCTCGTAAAACTAATACACGCAAACGCCGCGTGAAAAAGAATGTAGAAGCTGGTATTGCACATATTCGCTCTACTTTCAACAACACACTTGTTACAATTACAGACGTACATGGTAATGCAATTTCTTGGTCAAGTGCTGGTGCTTTAGGCTTCAGAGGTTCTCGTAAGTCTACACCATTCGCTGCACAAATGGCTGCAGAAACAACTGCAAAGATTGCTATGGAAAATGGTATGAAAACAATTGAAGTTTCTGTAAAAGGCCCTGGTGCTGGACGTGAAGCAGCAATTCGTGCTTTACAAGCAGCAGGACTAGAAGTTACAGCAATTCGTGATGTAACACCAGTTCCTCATAATGGATGCCGTCCGCCGAAACGTCGTCGCGTATAATCTCTCAGAGTGGAAAAAAACGGTATAAAATTTGTTATCATGTCTATAATGGGATATGATATAGTTCGTTTATTTGTACCCAATTATATGAACCACTAAAATAAGGTCTTAGGTACCTTATGGGGAATATCGGTTAGTATGGTACTAGCCGTTGTCTCGACGTTTTGAAGGAGGGTTTGTTCAATGATAGAAATCGAAAAGCCGAAGATTGAAACAGTTGAAATAAGTGAAGATCGCACTTATGGGAAATTCGTTGTTGAACCACTTGAGCGTGGTTATGGAACTTCTTTAGGAAACTCACTTCGTCGTATTTTATTATCATCTTTACCTGGTGCTGCAGTTACTGCTGTTCAAATTGAAGGAGTACTGCATGAATTTTCTACAATTGAAGGTGTCTCTGAAGACGTAACTTCAATGATTCTTAACTTGAAAAAGTTAGCAATGAAAATTTACTCAGATGAAGAAAAGACATTAGAAATTGACGTTAGTGAAGAAGGTGTTGTTACTGCTGCTGACATCAACCATGATAGTGATGTAGAAATTTTAAATCCAGAATTACACATTGCTACATTGGCAAAAGGTGCTACTCTAAGAATGCGTTTAACTGCTAAGCGCGGTAGAGGATACAAGCCTTCTGATGACAACAAGCATGATGACCAGCCAATTGGCGTTATTCCTATTGATTCTATTTTCACACCAATTTCTCGTGTGACTTATCAAGTTGAAAATACTCGTGTTGGTCAAGTCTCAAATTATGATAAACTCACCCTCGATGTATGGACAGACGGAAGCATTTCACCAGAGGAAGCAGTTTCATTAGCAGCAAAGATTATTACAGAACATTTAAATATTTTTGTTGGCTTAACTGATGAAGCACAAAATGCTGAAATTATGGTTGAAAAAGAAGAAGATCAAAAAGAAAAAGTGTTAGAAATGACAATTGAAGAACTTGATCTTTCCGTACGTTCTTATAACTGTTTAAAACGTGCTGGATTAAATACCGTTCAAGAGCTTGCTCAAAAAACGGAAGAAGATATGATGAAGGTACGCAACTTAGGACGTAAATCCTTAGAAGAAGTTAAAGTTAAGCTTGAAGAATTAAACTTATCGTTACGTAAAGAAGATTAATTCCTCTATAACTTTCAAAAAATAATTTACTTAAAAGGAGGGAAATGTTCATGGGTTACGCTAAATTAGGCCGTACGAGTGCTATCCGTAAAGCTATGCTTCGTGATTTAGTTTCTGATTTGTTCATCAACGAGCGCATCGAAACTACTGAAGCTAGAGCGAAAGAAGTTCGTCGTATCGCTGAAAAAATGATTACATTAGGTAAGCGTGGAGATTTACACGCACGTCGTCAAGCTGCATCTTACATTCGTAATGAAGTATCAAATGAAGAAACTGGTGAGCGCACACTTGCTAAGTTATTCGACGATATCGCTCCTCGTTATGAAGAGCGTCAAGGCGGATACACACGCATTTTAAAAGTTGGTCCTCGTCGCGGAGACGGTGCACCAATGGTAATCATCGAACTTGTTTAATTAAGTACTTGCGAAAAGGGCGGGACAGCATCGACGAGATCTGCTTCTGTGCCCTTTTTTTATTATTTCCTGGTGAATAAATAAAGGAAGGGTAAGAAAAAACATATGCATTTAGACACATGTATTTCTTTATCAGATGTATTTTTTCGTCACAATGATGGCCAAGAATGGACGTTAGAAAATATTAACTTAACAATTAAAGAAGGCGAGTGGGTTTCCGTTATTGGACCGAATGGCTCAGGGAAATCTACTTTCGCCAAATTGTTAAATGGCTTATATCTTCCTAGTGAAGGTATAGTGAATGTAATTGGACTTTCTACAGCAAATGAAGCTAACTTAATAAACATTCGCAGAGAAGTAGGAATGGTATTTCAAAATCCAGATAACCAGTTTATTGGGGCAACAGTGGAAGATGACGTTGCATTTGGATTAGAAAATGCAGGTATTTCACGGGAAATGATGTTAAAAAAGGTTAATGAGAGCTTAACAAAAGTCGATATGTTACCATTTAAAGAGATTGAGCCACATCGGTTATCCGGTGGGCAAAAGCAACGAGTAGCAATAGCTGGTATTATCGCATTATCACCTAAGATCATTATTTTTGATGAAGCTTCATCAATGCTTGATCCGAAGGGGAGAATACAGTTAATCTCATTAATGCAAGACTTACATCGTGAAGGCATTACTATTATTTCTATAACACATGATGTGAATGAATTGCTTTTTGCTGAAAGAATTATTCAATTTAAGGATGGGAATATTGTCTTTGATGGTAGCCCAACCAAACTTTTTCTAACCGAAAATAATTATCTCGATGCTCCTTTTACTGTTCAATTGAAACAGTTATTAAAAAGCAGGGGGATTCCGCTAAGAGAACAACACCTAACTCATGAGGAATTGATTGATGATTTATGCAAATTAATATAAATAACATCTCACATATCTATGAGCAAAATAGTCCTTTTGAAAGAAAGGCATTACATAATGTTTCTGTAAATATTGAAAAAGGTCAATATGTTGCAGTAGTTGGACAAACTGGTTCAGGAAAATCTACTTTAGTACAACATATAAACGGTTTACTACTTCCTAGCGAAGGTTCAATTCAAGTAGGCGACTTTATACTTACTTCTAAAACGAAAAAAAGAAAGTTAAAGCCTTTACGTGAAAAGGTAGGTTATGTGTTTCAAAATCCTGAACAACAACTTTTTGAAGAAACAGTAGAAAAAGAAGTGTTATTTGGGTTACTTAATTTTGGCTACACAATGAATCTTGCAAAAAAACGTGCGCACGAAGCACTTGCACTTGTAGGAATAAAAAAAGAGTTTTTTCAAGTTTCGCCGTTCCACTTAAGCGGTGGTCAGATGAGAAGGGTAGCTATAGCATCTATTTTGGCGCTTAAACCAGAAGTGTTAATATTAGACGAACCTACCGCAGGTCTCGATAGTACTGGACGAAAAGAAGTTATGGAATTGTTTGCGAAACTAAATAAAGAAAAGCAAACAACGATTATTTTAGTTACGCATCAAATGGAAGATGTCGCAAAATTTGCTGAGAAAGTTTTCGTGATGCAAGATGGAAAGTTAATTGCAGCAGAATCTCCGCAAAATCTTTTCTATAATGATAAGTTTATTGCTAATGCTCATTTAGATATACCTGAAACAATTTCATTTATGAAAAAATTTGATGAGCGTACAAATAGAAAAATGCAGTTTAAAGGATTAACAATTGAAGAAGCTGCAAACTATATTCAACGTGTTTCTTTAAATAAGGAGTAACAACATGAATGTAATCATAGGGCAATATGTACCTGGAAAATCGGTCATTCACAAACTAGATGCTCGTTCTAAAGTTATTTTTACATTTGTCTTTGTTTTTATTGTTTTTTTAGCCAACAATTTTATTACAAACATATTATTATCTTTATTTATCCTCTTCACAGTATTTCTTACTCGCATTAATCTCTCATATATATTTCGTGGCATTTTGCCTATTATTCTCATTAGCTTAATTACATTTATCATCCATATATTTTCGACTGAAGAAGGAAAGGTAATCGCATCATTTATGCATTACAATATCCATGAACAAAGTTTATATAACGGTATTATAGTAGCACTACGCTTACTATATATTTTTACGATGGCATCACTGTTAACATTGACGAGTACGCCACTAGAGATTACAGATGGGATTGAAAGGTTATTAAAGCCTTTAAAAAGGTTTAACCTACCTGTGCATGAACTTGCTTTAATGATGGCAATTTCACTTCGTTTCATCCCAACAATGATAAAAGAAACCGAACGGATCATAAAAGCACAATCTGCTAGAGGAGCATCTTTTACTTCTGGTTCAATGAAAGACAGATTTAATGCGTTAATACCTTTATTTATTCCACTATTTATCGGTGCATTTAAAAGAGCAGATGATTTAGCTATAGCAATGGAAGCAAGAGGGTATAATGGTAGTGGTGGAAGAACAAAATATAGGACGTCGCTGTGGACGCTTGCGGATAGCGCTGCGCTCATTATAACGGCCCTACTAGCAATTGTATTAGCGATATTTAAAACTTACTAGGAGTCACATATGAGCAGAATAAGGATCACTATTAGTTATGATGGATCAGCATTTTCAGGATATCAAGTTCAACCAAATAAGCGAACTGTTCAATTAGAACTTGAAGATGCTTTAAGGAAAATGCACAAAGGCTACGATATAAAAGTAACGTCTTCTGGAAGAACAGATGCAGGAGTCCATGCAATCGGTCAAGTATGTCATTTTGACTCGAATTTAATCCTTCCAATCGAAGCGTGGAAAAAAGCTCTAAATGCCCTATTACCTGATGATATTCACGTTAGCAATGCAGAAGACGTAGAGGACGAATTCCATGCCCGCTTTTCAACTACTGGCAAGGAATATCGCTATAAAATATTACTAAGTAAAGATCCGAATGTCTTTCAAAGAAAATATATGTATCATTACCCATACGAGCTTGATATAAAAAGGATGGAGGAAGCGGCTAATCTATTAGTGGGTACACATGACTATTCTTCTTTTTGCGCAGCTAATACAGATGTTAAAGATAAAGTAAGAACAATTTATAGCATCCTAATTAGCAAGAAAGATAATGAGCTAACGATATCTTTTAAAGGGAATGGATTTTTATATAATATGGTGCGAATCTTAGTTGGGACTCTTTTAGAGGTTGGTAATGGGAAAATAAAAGTTTCCGAGATGAAAGAAATAATTGAAGCGAAAAACAGAGCAAAAGCAGGTAGAACTGCGCCAGCACAAGGTTTATATTTATGGGAAGTTTTCTATTCGTAAAGAAAAAAATATAACAACTTAGCCAGTGTATCATTTTCCCTTGACATTACCTATGCACTATTATATTATATGTTATGGTATTTCTTTAATTCACTTCTACCCCGGAAAGTGTTTTAATAAATAACAACAATTACGTAAAACGTATATAAAGTTTATTATTATTTGAGGAGGGAAACACATTGCGTACAACATTCATGGCAAACGCTAGCACAGTTGATCGTAAATGGTATGTTATCGATGCAGAGGGCCAAACATTAGGTCGTTTAGCAAGTGAAGTAGCATCTGTTTTACGTGGTAAGCATAAACCAACATTCACTCCACACGTTGACACTGGAGATCACGTGATCATCATCAACGCGGAGAAAATTCATTTAACAGGTAAAAAGTGGTCTGATAAAGTTTACTATCGCCACAGTGGACACCCAGGTGGATTAAAGCAACAAACTGCTCAAGAGTTACTTCAAAAGTTCCCAGAGCGTTTAATCGAATTAGCTGTTAAAGGGATGCTTCCAAAAGGTAGCCTAGGACGTCAAATGGCTAAAAAGTTAAATGTATACGTTGGTTCTGAACACAAGCATCAAGCACAAAACCCAGAAGTTTACACACTTCGTGGTTAATTAAAAGGAGGTAATCGCTTTGGCTCAAGTACAATATTACGGCACAGGCCGTCGTAAAAGCTCTGTAGCTCGTGTACGTTTAGTACCTGGTGACGGACGCTTCATTATTAACGGCGCTGACTTTAATGAATATTTTCCTAACTTACCAGCTTTAATGGAAATCGTTAAGCAACCATTAACTGAAACTGATACATTTGGTAAATACGACGTATTAGTAAACGTTGATGGTGGTGGATACACTGGTCAAGTTGGTGCAATCCGTCACGGAATTTCTCGTGCTTTATTAGAAGTTGATCCTGAATACCGCGCTTCATTAAAGCGTGCTGGATTCTTAACTCGTGACGCACGTATGAAAGAGCGTAAGAAATACGGTCTTAAAGGTGCACGTCGTGCTCCTCAGTTCTCAAAACGTTAATCTATCGCTTATTCAAGACTCTCAACCTATATGGTTGGGGGTCTTTTTTTGCGTTTAATTAGTAAAAATGCATTTAGAGGAATCTAATTAATCCAGCTATCCTTATATATTATTAAATATTAAATGATATATTTAATAGATAGGAGAGTGACTTATGAAACGATGTGAGTGGTCAACTAGCGAAGAAATATATGTGAAATACCATGACGAGGAATGGGGAGTGCCTGTTTATGATGATCGGCTTCTTTTCGAAATGTTAACATTAGAAGGGGCACAGGCAGGGCTAAGCTGGATAACTATTTTGAAAAAAAGAGAAAATTATAAAGCGGCATTTGATAATTTTGACGTAAAAAAGATAGCTAACTATGACGAAGAAAAGGTACAAAGCTTGTTAGAAAATAAGGGTATTGTTAGAAACAAGCTTAAAATAAATTCTACTATTACGAATGCGAAAGCTTTTATCGAAATTCAAAAAGAGTTTGGATCATTTAGTAAGTTTCTTTGGGAGTATGTAAATAATCAACCAATAATAAATAACTGGACAACTATAAACGAATTACCAGCTAAAACAGACCTAAGTGATAAGCTAAGTAAAGATTTAAAGAAACGTGGATTTAAGTTCGTAGGTAGTACAATTATTTATGCTTATTTGCAAGGTGTCGGTTTAGTGAATGACCATATCGATTCTTGCTTTAGAAAAAGTGAGAGTTGAGAAAAAGGAAGATACTAATAAAGACAGGTGAAAAAATATCACCTGTCTTTATTTTAAATTAATAGTAATAGGGCTGGTTAGTCCTATTTACTAGTTTCTACCCATTGATCAGACCACTTTTGTAATTCAGTAAAAATAGGCTCTAACTGACGACCTTTTTCTGTTAATGAATATTCTACCCGTACAGGAACTTCGGGATAAATTTCTCGAGTTACAATTTCTTCGACTTCAAGTTCCTTTAATCGCTCTGATAATAGTCTTCCGCTAACTGGAAGAGCTGCATCGATTTCAGAGAAACGTTGTGGTCCTGATAAGAGTTGATAAATAATTAATCCAGTCCATCGCTTGCCTAGCAACTGCAAGGCCTTTTCAATCTTTGGTCAAAGGTTTTGCATACGAATCACCTCACTAGCTATATTATACAACTTGTTATAACTAATTGGTATTTTACAATATAAAATTTGCGCTTGACGCACCTATAATTATTATTATATACTAACTTACGAAAAGTAAGTGAAGTGATAATAAAAAATATAAAAGGAGGAATTTATAGTGCCATCTTTTTTCATTAGTCATGGGTCACCAACATTAGCAATTGAAAAGAATGAATATACTGACATTCTATCTAAAATCGGTTCATTGCATAATCCAAAGGCTATTGTTTTATTTACAGCGCATTGGGAAAAGCGAGTTACGACAATTTCATTTAAAGAAGATAAATACGATACAATTCATGATTTTGGTGGTTTTTCAGAAGAGCTCCACAACGTAACATATCCTGCTAGTGGCTCGGTTGAAGTTGCAGCAAAAGTTGAGCGATTATTAAATGATCATAATATTGAATCGGACCAAGATGGAGTAAGGGGTCTTGACCATGGATCATGGGTTATTTTAAAGCATATGTATCCAGAAGTTAATATTCCTATCGTCCAAGTTTCCGTTAACCCTGATTTGTCTCCAAAAGAACAATTTTCAATTGGCGCAGCGCTAAGAGAATTAGCAAATGAAAATATATTAGTAATTGGTAGTGGTGGGATTTCCCATAACTTAGGTTTAATTAAATGGGGGCAATCATATCCAGAAAAATGGGCAACTGAATTCGATGAGTGGATTATTGAACAAGTGAGAGAAAGAAAGTATGAGCAATTATTTAATTACGATAAGTTAGCGCCACATGCACAACTTGCCGTACCGAGGGCAGAACATATCGTTCCACTTTTTATTGCTTTAGGTAGCGGTGATGTTAAAGAAAAACCGAAAGTCATGCATCATAGCTATCAATATGCAACATTAAGTCATATTATTTTTCAGTTTTAAATATAGCTACTAGTAGTAGGTATATTTTTTTAACTAAATAGTTACTAAAAGTAACTAACTAACAATATATAATAAGAGGGGATAGGAAAATGAAAAATAATTATGAAATAAGCTTATTAGTAATTCGCTTAGTATTGGGCGTAACATTTGTACTTCACGGAATTGCAAAGTTTGAGATGGGCCTTACAAATGTAGCGGGCTGGTTTGAAAGTATCGGCTTATTTGGATCATTAGCTTATGTGGTAGCTTTCATTGAATTATTTGGAGGAATCGCATTAATTTTAGGGTTAGGTACTAGAGTTGCAGCTTTTATAACCGGAAGTGTCATGGTGGGAGCAATCGTAACAGCGAAATTATCTGCTGGATTTTTAGGTGGGTATGAGTTAGATATAGCATTACTTGCGATGGCGATAGCTTTAGTAGTAAGTGGTAGTAGAATGTTTGCAATGGAGAGCAAGCTTTTTAGTGAAAACGAAAAGATTACTCCAGTTTCAAATCATTAAAATAAAGGAGGTGAAAGCTAACATGGCAGAAATCAAAATTTTAGATAATGGTCCATTGCAGGTGATTGGCGTTACATTGCATGATGGGGAAGGAAAAGAGATGGATACGAAGGACACGGTATTCCTTTGTCGCTGTGGTCTTTCCGCAAATAAGCCATATTGTAATGGAGCACATAAAGATAAATTTGAAAGTGAAGTTAGAGGATAAGCAAATAAACAAAGAATGGACATTAATAACGACTTGTCCATTCTTTATATTTGTAAGATTACTCACAGCCCTCTTTTCTTTTGAAAAGCATATTTTCCTTGGCTCGTGAGGACGTGCAATAATGTCGACCACGGACTGAGATTAGGTTTAGGTGCTTTTCCTTGCCCCATTCTTTTTAATTGCTGACCATACCATCCCATCTCAATGATCGGTAAATTGTTATCTATCAAGGAGAGACCAGTTTTAATCGGCTTATCTTGTAATGGTTCATATGTACCATTAAAAACTTTATTAGGTAAATCGGGTATTAATGTAAAAGGTCTAGCAATTCCTATCATATCGACAGCGCCACATTCGATTGCTTCGTTCATGGCAGAAACTGTTCGAAATCCCCCGGTAACGACTAAAGGAGTGTTAATCAGCGTTCTTACTTTTTCTGCGTAATGGAGGAAGTAAGCTTCTCGCTTTTTAGTACTCTCTTTTTTAGACGAGCCCATCATCGCTGGTTGCTCATAGTTACCACCAGAAATCTCAATTAAGTCGATGCCAACTTCAGAGAGTTTTTTTACTACTTCCATTGATTCTTCTTCAGTAAAGCCTCCACGTTGAAAGTCTGCAGAATTCAGTTTAATTCCTATTGGAAATGCATCTCCGACTTGTTCACGAATCTCATGATAAACTTCTAAAACAAAGCGCATTCTATTTTCTAGCGGGCCTCCCCATTGATCGTTCCTTTGATTGTGGTAAGGCGATAAAAATTGGTTAATTAAATAGCCGTGGGCTGCGTGAATTTGCACACCTGTAAAACCGGCTTTTTTTGCAATGCGTGCGGAATTCCCAAAGCGCTTAATAAGGTCTTTAATTTCTTCTTCCGTAAGAGCCCGTGGGGTGTTAAAGAAGTTCTGCAATTTCCCAGTCAAAGGAATACTACTCGGAGCAACTGGTTCATTACTTATCATCTTTGGTGATTGCTTCCCAGGATGATTAATTTGCATCCAAAGCTGCGTTTCGTTTTCTGTCCCGGCTTTTGCCCAGTTTTTAAGCATATCTAGGTCGCGTTCATCTTCAACGACGACATTTCCAGGTTCACCTAGTGCCTGACTATCAATCATGACATTCCCTGTCACCGATAGACCGACACCACCTTCTGCCCATGTTCGATATAAAGTAATTAAAGAAGCGGTTGGTTGATGGCTTTTTGATCCTAATGCTTCGCTCATCGCTGATTTGAAAAATCTATTCTTAATAGTGATCCCGTTTTGTAAAATAAGTGGCTTTTCTAATATCGATATCCTGTTCAATTTATTAACTCCTCTTAGATAATGTATTAGCCGTATTTGTATGACATGGTGAAAATAACCTTTGTAACGCCATTATAAAGTATTTTGTTACTAATAAAAAAACCAGCTGGACAATTCCAACTGGTTAACTAGTCTAATCTTTCAAAATCACTTTCTAATACCTGCGCAGTTTCAATATCGTACAACCCTGTAACAAGACAATTTTTAATTAGTCCAACCTTTGCGTGGTGGAAGCCATCGGGGTAATGAATCTGTACAACATAGATCATGCGATTAGGTGAAATATCATGACTAATCGAATCTGGACTATACATTTGCTGATACATACTATATGTCATTACTTTTGCTAGTTTAAGTTTCCCATTATTTTTCTTTAATGATTCAAAGCTAATAATGTCATTTACCTTAAAGTTTTTATAATCTACTTTGCCGATGTTCGCTTTAAAGTAAGGATCTGGGTTTGAATTTAAAGTGAAACTGTCTGCATTAGGTTCGTTTTCCTCTGTAATTACTCCATCAGAAGTTACTCCAGAAACAATCGGAAGTATAACACGATCTTTGTTAATGATTTGTTCCTTAGTTATTAATGGCATCTTTTGCACTGAAATTGCCGTTGGATCGTCTTTAATAGCACTGTAAACAACATTTCCGATACTAAGAAAGAGAGCGAAGATAGTTATACAAATGATTTTATTCTTCATAAAATATCCTCCTAAACGTCCATGTTACTAGTATTCTATTCTTTACGCGTTTGGAAAATCCTTCTAAAAAAATAATTCTTTCCAAAATATGCAATGATGGTAAGATAAAAGTTAGATAATTGTTAAAGAGGTGTTCGGAAAATGGAAGTTGCAATTCAATGTGAACATGTAAAGAAAATCGTTACTAACCTTGAAAAACAAGAAATGATCTTGAAAGTAGAAACATTTAAAGTGAACAAAGGAGAACAAGTTGTTTTAATGGGACCGAGCGGCTCAGGGAAAACTACTCTTTTGCATTTGCTTGCAGGATTAGAAAAGCCTTCGTCAGGTCGGATAACTATTTTTAACGAAGAACTATCGCAGTTATCAGAAAAGCAGCGCGATAGGTTTCGAGGAAATCATATCGGAATTGTTTTTCAAGAGTTTCAATTATTTCCTTATATGAGTGCCATGGAAAATATATTAATACAGAATCTAGCTTCTACTAAGTTTTCGGGAAGAGAAGCGAAAGAAAAAGCAGAACGATTGTTACAAAAGTTAGGTTTAGCCCACCGTAAACACTCGAAAGTTTCGTTATTATCAAAAGGGGAACAACAACGAGTAGCGATTGCAAGAGCACTTTTACACAAACCAAAGTTGCTGTTAGTGGACGAGCCAACTAGTAGTTTAGATGTGAAATCTGGAATGGAAGTCGTCGCCCTTCTAAAAGAAATCTGTACAGAAGAAAAAACGACACTCCTATTAGTTACGCATGATCCAACAGTTGCAAATGAGTTTGCTAGAGTAGAGAAGATGGATAACCTTAATGAAATATACGCAAAGATGTTAAATGAGGTAACAAAATGAATATAATAAAATTTTCACTTAAAAGTATTCTTGGCAGGAAAACGAATACGATATTTACAGCAATTGCTATTATGATTGCAGCGGCACTAGTCTTTTCTGTCATGATGATTTTTGAAGGATTAGATAAGGGCATTAAGGATCAAGCTGGTTCTTATGATATTGTTGTTGGTGCTGAAGGTAGCCCGATGCAATTAACGTTAAATAGTCTATTATATTTTGATAAACCGCTCGGTAATGTTCCATATTCACTTTATGAGGAACTTCGAGATGATGAAAGAGTACTCCGGGTTGTTCCTATTGCCCTTGGCGATTCTTACGAGTCATATCCAGTTATCGGGACGACGTTGGAATTTTTTCAGCCGTTTCGTGAAGGGTTACAAGAGCGCTTTTCACTCGCAGAAGGATCATATTTTAAATCTACCTATGAAGTAGTTATTGGTGCGAGCGTTGCTAGAGAATTAGACTTACAAGTTGGAGATCATTTCCATAGTAGCCATGGCTTTGAAGGAAATAATGAACACGACGAAATGGAGTATATTGTTACTGGTATCTTGGAACCAGTTGGAAGTGCTGATGATAAAGGTATTTTCACATCAATTGAAAGCGTATGGCATGCTCATGAAGAAGAAACAGGTGAAGAGGCACATACGGAAGAGCACGAGGATGAAAAAGAAGTTACCGCAATTCTAGTCAAGCCCCAAATGCTTGGGTTTGCTCCGGGGTTAAAAGAGGAAATAGATAAAAAAAATGAAATGCAAGCTGTCTATCCAGTCATTATGTTTAGACAATTGCTAGAAACATTTAGTATTGGTAAACAAATCGCAATGTTACTAGCGACAATTTCGATTTTTATGGCAGTTTTATTTATTGTTTTTGCTGTGCTTGGTTCAATGAATCAACGAAGAGGAGAAACGATGATACTAAGGTCACTAGGAGTACCTAGGTATAAAATAGCAACTAACATATTAATAGAAATGTCATTTGTATCATTAATTGGAACAAGTATGGGCTATTTTCTTTCACAAACAATTGTCTTTCTCGTTGGGACATATAGTAAAATGTATTTAGGCTTTGCAATGCCTACGTTTATTATTTCAAGCAATATCATCTATGTGGGTGTATCAATTTTTCTTTTAGCATTAATCATATCTTTCATACCGACACTGTTCCTTTTTAATAGGGATATCGGCCGAAAGCAAGCATAGTAAAAAATTAATTTCAAAGGAGCGCATCATGAAAAAAACAATACTCTTACTTTTAGCCACCACTCTTAGTGCGATTCTTTTAGCAGGTTGTGGAACGGACGTTGCTGAAAAGAAAGAAACAACTGAAGAAAAAGAAAGTGCTATATTAACAGAAATTACTTTTGAAGATTTTTTTACAAAATCAGATTCTGGTGATGGTCAAATTACTGAAAAAATGCAAAGTTTAAATGGGAAAAAGGTAGGGATTATGGGCTATATGACTGAGCTTACACCTATCGATAATCGTTTCATTTACTTAGTACCAACACAAGGAGCGGCATGTCCGTTTTGTTCAGCGGATAACCCAAAATATTTAGAAGCAATTGCTATCTATCCTCCTAATGGAGAGGAAGTGCCATATACAGAAGATGGGCTTTGGGTTTATGGAACGCTTGAAGTTGGAGAAGAAGTTGATGAGGCAACAGGGTTAATTAGTTTATTTCGTATAAAAGCAGAATCAATTCAAATCTATCAACCTAGATAACAAAAAACCTCGAAAGTTTTGCTTTCGAGGTTTTATTATAGGTGAAATTATAAAATTCGTTCGATAAACCAAAAGAAACCAATGATCGCAAGGGCTATAGATGTCCCTTTCATAATGAGTAAATAATTAGCTTTTCTTTGTAGGAAAATTAATGCTGGTAAAACTAAAGCTACTAAAACAATTTGAATGATTTCAATCCCAACATTAAAGCTAAATAACGAAACTGTTAAATGCCCCTTAGGAATATCCATCTCCATTAACAACCCTGCAAAACCAAGCCCATGAATTAGACCAAAAAGAAAAGTTAACGTCCAACGATGATGGACAGTTTTGCGGAAGATATTTTCTACTGCGACATAAACAATACTCAAAGCAATAATTGCTTCTACAATCCATGATGGAATAGAAATGAACCCTAGATATCCAAGTGTTAAAGTAATACTATGAGCAATAGTGAAAGATGTAACAACTTTTAAGTAATCTTTAAATTTTTGTCTAGCAAGTAATAGCGCTAATAAGAATAATAAGTGATCAAAACCAGTGAGGATATGTTCCATCCCTAGAATTAAAAATTGGAGCCAGGCTGCCTTTGCCTCAGTGTTAACAATTTCTTTTCCAGAAGTTTCCTCTTTTACTTCTAATGATAAAGAACGATTTTCTCCCTTTAGTAAATATTCGTTAATTTCTTCTTTATGTTTAACTACTAAAAAATGAGTATATGAAGTTTTATCAGGAGACTTATAGTAAAAATGATCTGTTAATTGAATTGTTTTAGTTCCAGAATCTATGGGATAGTCGATTTCAAACGAAACTACCATCTTATCTCCACGCTTTTCAGTAAACATACTAGTTATGTTTGGCCGCTTCGCTACATTGTTAACTGTCACTTGCAGATTAACAGTCACCCAATCAGTAATGGCATATTGCGCTTCTTTTAATTCTTCCTCATCAAGTTTTTCATCCCCATTCTGGTCAGCAGAAACGGACTCAATGACAGACAATTCATCGATAGAAAAAGACAAATGAATATTTTCATCTTCAATAAGTAGTTCCCCATAACTAGCACTCAGCGGGTGAGCAAAAGTATGAAGTGAAGCAGTTGTTAAAAAAAGAAAAAAACTTGTTATCATGACAGCAATATATTTCAGTAAATTAATAGACAAAAGTTCCCTCTCCTTATATCGATTTAACTCTTAGATTATAAACAAAATATAAACATTTATGTAAATATATCACGAAATATATGCTTTTTTGTGAAAAAATCTAAGTATATATCCTAAATTGTATGTGAATTTACAAAAAATTGATGTTAATACACTAGTATTCTGATAAAATAGAAAAGTACAAAAGTACTATATCTACATAAAAAATAGTAGATTGTGTAATAAAAAAGAGGGGGAAAAGCTTTGAATCGATTTTATAACAAGAATCGTAAGTGGTTCTCAATGTTCATGGTTGTCTTAATGCTACTAAGCATGCTGCCAGCGCATCCACTTACAACACAAAACGTTCAAGCAATAGAAAATGATCTATTTTTCTCAGAGTATATTGAGGGAAGTAGTAACAACAAAGCAATAGAAATCTATAATGGGACAGGTTCTGATGTAGATTTAAGCGAGTACACAATTGAAAGATATAACAATGGAGCAACAGATAGCCCAAACATTACTACTCTTGAAGGGACATTGGTTAATGGAGATGTATATGTCATTGCTAATGCAGGAGCAGACCAGGCAATATTAGATGTTGCAGATATTACTAGTGCCGCAACTTATTACAATGGTGACGATGTTCTTATTTTAAAGCATAACGACACTATTATTGATGTAATTGGTAAATTAGGTGAAGATCCTGGTTCAGAATGGGGAACTGGTGATGTTACGACAAAAGAGCATACATTAGTACGCAAAAGTTCAATCACGTCAGGTGATACTAATGCATCTGATGATTTTGACCCAGCTACAGAATGGGATGGATATGCTCAAAATACGTTCGATTATTTAGGTTCACATTCAGTTGATGCCGTTGACAGCACATTAACGATTGCTGAAGCAAGAAACGCAGATGCTGGAGTTGAAGTTTCTGTAGAGGGAATTGTAACGTTTAATGAAAGCGGTAACAAGATGTACATACAAGATGATACTGCTGGAATTAAGATCGACTCTTATGGTTCAGACCCAGCTGTTGATTTAAGAGATTATGCAGTAGGTAGTAAATTAAAAGTAACTGGTACAATCGGCTCTTACAAAGGAGAACTATTAATTGTTGTTGAATCAGCAGAAAGTATTGAAGTAATAAGCGAAGGTAATGATCTACCAGAAGCAAAAACTATTACACTTTCACAATTAGAAGACCATCAAGGTCAATTAGTAAAAGTTAATGGTGCTATTATTCTAGATACAGAAAGCTATAACTTCTTATTACAAGATAGTTCAGCTTCTGCAAACTTATACCATAAAAAAGCAGCAGATTTTGACACTGCAAACTATGCTAATGGTGAAGTATATGTAATTGAAGGAATCGCTTCAACATACTACGAGAATTTACAAATTACGCTCCTTAATGGTGCAGACATGGTTAACATGGAAGCGATGCCAATATCAATGGCACGTGTAATAGACGAAGGTTTAGAAGTAACAGTTCAAGGTATGATTACCTTTAATGAAAGCGCTACAGCTATGTACATTCAAGACGGTACTGCTGGAATTAAAATTGACACATATGGAAAAAATGTTGATCTAACACCTTTCACTGCAGGTAGTATTGTAAAGGTGACAGGTAATATTGATGCTTTTAGAGACGAACTGGAAGTAAGTTTAGAAGATATAGCTAATATTGAAGTAATTAGCGAAGGTTTAGAACTTCCTGAACCGATTACAATTACATTAGCTGAACTGGCAGACTACCCAGGTGAGCTAGTAAAAGTATTAGATGTAACAATTAATGAATTTAAAAAATATTCCTTTGCAGTAGAAGATAGCTCAGGTGAATCAGAGTTATATCATAGTAAAGCAAATAATTTCGATTCAGCTAACTACAATGTTGGTGAAGTTTATGACATTATTGGCCTTGGAAATAATTATTATGAAACACCTCAACTAAAGCTTCGTGACGGAGCAGATATGATTGTACCAGCAGCTGAAGAGACAAACACAACAGATATTGCTGCTGCAAGAGTTTTAGATGCAGGTACAGAAGTAACAGTTGAAGGTATAGTTACACATACAGAAAGAGACACGTTAATTTATATCCAAGATGCTACTGCAGGTATTCGAATTGATACGTATAGTAGTAAAGTAGATTTAAGTGGCTACAATCTTGGAGACAAAATTCGCGTTACTGGTATTATTGGAGAAAATAACGCTGACCTACTTTTAGATGTAGCTACAGCAGATACAATTGAAGTAATTAACACTGGTAATGATTTACCAGAACCAGTATCAATCACTATTGACCAAGTTGCTGATTACCAAGGTTCATTAGTAAAGTTAGACTTAGTACAGCTTACTGATACGTCAGACAACTATAGTTTTTATGTGACGGATATGGAAGATCGCACAACTGCAGTATACTTTTCAAAAGCGGAAAACTTTAATAAAGCAGACTTTATTGAAAATCGTTTTTACAGCGTAATTGGTATTTCTGCAGCATACAAATCACCACAAGTAAAATTACGTGATGGAGCGGATATGACTGAGCAAGAAGCGCCAGTTGATCCAAATGCGAAGTTACCATTAATTTATAACTTAAGCCCAGCGAAAATGTCGTCTACAAAAGATGTAAAACCAACAATTTCTGCAAAATTTGAAGAAACTGAAGCAGCAATTGACTGGACATCATTCGTACTACATTTAGATGGGACAGATGTAACAGCAGATGCTTCAGTAGATGCTGAAAACTTTACATTTACTTATACACCTGCAACTGACTTAGCATACGGCGAACATAGTTTATACCTTGAAATTGCTGATGTAAACGGTCAAAAAGTTAGTGTAATATCTCATTTCTATGTACAAAAAGACAGTGCTGAGTACAATTATTACTTCGGAGTACCACATGCACATACTGGTTTCTCTGATGGTAAAGGAACTCCTGCGGATGCATTTGAATATGCGTATAACAATGGACTAGATTACTTAATCGTAACTGACCACTCAAACTGGTTAGATGATGGGCGTTTAGCTGAAGATAAAAGCGAATTTATTGGAGAAGCAGGATCTGAATGGCATGAAACTGGAGAAATGATAAACGCGTTTAATGAAGCTCATGCAGGTGAATTCCTTGCAATGCGTGGATTTGAAATGACATCTTCTAGTTGGGGACATGCTAACGTTTGGAATTCTGAAAACTATGTAGAAGCGAAAAAGCAAATGACGCAACTTGCGGATTTCTACAACTGGTTAACTGAACAAGAAAACGTAGTAGCAGCATTTAACCACCCGAACTGGCCAAGTGATTCATTTAACGACTTATCTTATGTTCCTGAAGTAGACCATATGATGAGTATGATTGAAATAGGTAACGGTGCACCACCATACAGTTATGCACGCGCGGAAGAACATTTCTTCAAAGCAATGGATAACGGTTGGCACGTAGGTGCAATTAATGGACAAGATAATCACTCAACAAACTGGGGTGACCCAGATAACTTAACTGCAGTAGTTGCAGAAGATTTATCAAATGAAGCATTTATGGAAGCTGTTAAAAATCGTCGTGTTTACTCGACTGAAGCTCGCGATACGAAATTACGCGTAAAAGCAAACGGTTTCTGGATGGGTAGTACGTTAGAAGTTGAAGAAGGCGAAGCACTTGAATTTGATATCTGGGTACAAGACAATGATGACCCAATCGACCAAATTCAATTAATTACTAACGGTGGAACGATCATTGACACAATTATGGCTGGTGGAGCAACTGAGTTTACTTGGAATCCAACAGTAACTCCTGAAAAAGGTGCTAACTGGTATGTAGTAAAAGTTATCCACTCAAATAGTAAGTGGACGACAGCTTCAGCAATCTTTACTGCTGCTGGAGAAAATGATGTTAAATTAACAGGTTTATTAGTAAATCCTGATCCGAGCTTACCAGGAGCAGAAACAACTTTAACTGCACAAATTAGCAACATGGGTATCCGCTCTGTTGAAAACTTAGAAGTTAAATTTTATCGCTCTGAAGTAAGTGAAGAGAACTATATCGGAACTGGTACTTTAGGATACATCGCTCCAGGAAAATCTGGTGTCATCGATGTGGCTTGGATTCCAGAAAAATCTGGTCAAGATCGTATTATTGCAGTCTTAACTGAAATTGAAGGTGTAACTACTGTTACAGAAATGGCTAAAAACGTAAAAGTTGTTAGCTCGAATGGAAAGAAAGTATTAATCGATATGTACCATAAAAATTATGACGCTCCTGGAGCAATGAATGACTTCATGGAATTATTACGTCGTAATGGATATTCTACAGATCTTAATAATGCGCCATTTACAGCTGAATCATTAGCTGGATATGATACGCTAGTAATCACTACACCAACAAAGCTTGCAGATAACTTATCTGCTGACGAAATGAAAGCAGTAAGCGATTGGGTTCAAGCTGGTGGTTCATTAATGTTATCAGCAAAATCTAATTATAGCTTTGCAGATAACGGAATGCTTAATGGTTTACTAGAAGAAATGAACTCAGGTATCCGTATAAATAGTGATAACGTATACGAGCCAAACACTTCTGAATACTACAGTGGTGGTATGAAGTGGTCAGTATATGCATACACAATGCCTGATACACCTTTAAGTAACATCAATGATAATATGGAAGCACTTCGCTTCTTCTCAAGTTCTTCATTAGTTGATGAAAACTTACAAGCGTTAACAAATGACCTTTCAACAGGATTGGAAATTTTAGTTGCTGGTAATGAATCTTCTTACAACTACAATGTTGCTGAAGGATATTACACGTATAATGAAGCAATTGGTGGAGAAGATGATGAAAACCAAACTTCTGGTGACAATGGTGAAGCAATTCCATTAGTTGCAAAAGAATTAATTGGTGAAGGACGTATTATGGTTGCGGGTCGTCACTTCTACTCTGATTATGAAATTGTTAATGATGTTAGTAACACGTCATTCACTTTACGTGCAATTGATTGGTTAGCAGGTTATGACCGAATTGAAAATATTGGTGATGTTCGTGAAACTGCTGAAGAAGGAGATATCGTAACAGTTCAAGGTGTTGTTACAGCTCCAACAGGAGAATTCTTTGATACTGTTTACATTCAAGATGAAACTGGTGGTATCGCACTATATGGTCCACAAGGTAAAGATTTACCTGTAGGAACAGTTGTAATTGCTACTGGTGGAGTAACATTCTTCGAAGGTGAAATGGAATTAGCGTTCGAAGACTTTGATATGGAAATTCTTTATGTAGGTGAAGGTACGATCGTTGAGAAGAAGATTGTTGATTCTTCAGACGTTGATGCTGGAACTTACAACGGCCAGTTAGTACAAATGACGGGTACAATTACTGAGATTAATGACTCAGGAAGTTATATGCTAGTTGAGGACTGTTATGGTGATGCTTACATTCACACTGATGGTTACTTACCATTAGGGCTTGACCGCTTCGAAGTTGGCGATCAAATTGATGTAGCTGGTATTGCTTCTTCCGGTGCTGCTGGAAACCGTATCCGAGTACGTTTTGCAGAAGACTTAGCGATGAATACTAGCGAAATTGAATGTGAAGTTGAGGAAGAAGAAGCTCCGAAAAAAGTTACAGTAACTCCACAAACTGTAATTAATAGTGAGAATAAGGAAATGACAGCAACTATAAGCGCTGACGATGTAAATAAAGTGGCAGACGGTGGTACAGTTGTCATTAATCCTGAAAATGCAAAAGATCAAAACAAGTTAGTAATTAACTTGAAAAACGATCTACTTGTTGAGTTAAACAATAGTAATGCTACACTGCAAATAGGTAAAGGTGATTCTTCTGTATCAATTCCTGCTGCTATCATCGCACAACTTTTAGCAGCTGCTGGATCGGCAGATATTACAATTACACTTGAGAAGAAAGTAGCAGAAGGTGCTTTAGGTGCTGTTTATGATTTCACCATCACAATTGGCTCTACACAAGTAACAGATTTTGATGGACATGTGATTACTTTATCATTTGAAGTAAATCAAGAGCTTATCACAGATGTAGAAGCTACAGACATAAAAGTATTCTATTATAATGAAACAACAAGTGAATGGGAGCTTGTATCAGGTAGTAGTTATGATTCTTCAACTGGTTTTGCGCAAGCAAATGTAGGACACTTTAGTACATTCGGTGTCTTTGCAAACAGTGATGATGAAACTCCAATTAATGCTGGAGAACCAGAATTACCTAATACAGCAACGTCAATGTATGATATGTTACTATACGGTTTTGCACTATTAGTAATTGGTGCTGTAATCTTCGTAGTAGCTAGAAGAAAAAATAGCTTAGCATAGTAAATAAAAACCTCTCTTGAATTTTCAAGAGAGGTTTTTTTATGCGCAAAAAATCAAACAACAAAAATGTTACTTCTTTGTATGATGAAAATAAAATAGGAAGACAATATAAGGAAAGGGGTGAGAAGCTTGTCTGTAGTTACCACTTTTCAAGAAAGAAAAAGACAAAAACGCTTACAGTATGAAAAAAAACTTTTGCGAGAACTATCATTAAAAGTTTTGCAAGAACATGTAAAAGAACAATTCAATCCTTATGTGCATCCCACATATGTTTATTATTTAGCAATTGAAGATGGCTGCATTGATGTAGCGATAGAATCTTATTTATTGGGAGCCAGCTTCAGCCGCTTCGGACATTTTGGCGAATCGGTAAATGAAGTAAAGGAGCGCTCTTACCAAGAAATGTCGGGCTATATTGACTATTTATATGATTTTATTAATACATGGCTCGGTAAAACGAGAGATATGAGCACAGAAGATTTATACTTTACTTGCGAAAGTTACATAAATTATTGGTGGGAGAAAGGGTTTTTAGAAGGTCTAAAAAAAATCCGACTTCGTTTACATTAAACAAATCATAAAACTTCACCTTGTCCCATATAGTCATATATAGATAGTGTAGTGGGCTAGGGGGGATAAAGGTGAGGAAATGGATAAAAGTTGCCATTGTTAGTTTATCGGTTGTACTTTTATTTCTATTAATAAAGAATCAGTTTTTAAGTGACTTTTCTTGGTCTACTTGGAATACACCTCTTTCTGGAAAAGTTATTATTTTAGATCCAGGACACGGAGGGCCCGATGGTGGGGCAACTAGTAAAGCGGGTGTGCAAGAAAAAGATATTGCACTAGAAATTTGCCTTGCATTACGAGATTACTTACAAGAAGCTGGTGCACTAGTTATTATGACGAGAGAAAAGGACACAGATTTAGCTGATGAAGGAACGGGAAGATTACGGCATCGAAAAAATCAAGACTTACGAAAACGAGTAGAAGTAATAAATGAAACAGGCGCAGACTTATATATAAGTATTCATTTAAATGCAATTCCTTCTGAAAAGTGGAGAGGGGCGCAAACATTTTTTAATCCTAGTATTGAAGAAAATGAAATATTATCAAAGTTTATTCAACATGAAATAAGACGCAACTTAGAAAATACAAACAGATCTGCTAAACCGATTAGTGGCGTCTACTTAGTTTCAAGAGCGAAAATTCCAGGAGCATTAGTAGAAGTAGGCTTCTTATCAAACCACCATGAAAGTGAATTGTTAAAGACGGCACAATATCAAAGAAAAATTGCCGCCTCCATTTATCAAGGTATACTAAGATATAGTACAGATGAAAAAGTACCCTCGGACTAAGAGAGGGTACTTCTTGTTTTATTATGATATACTTATACTAAAGAATATTTACACATAAAAGGCGGTGCTATCATGATTACAGAGGAAAAAGTACTTGAAATATTAAAAGATAAGCAAGATCCATTTTTACATAAACCATTGCTAGAGTGTAATGCAGTTCGTGACTTGAAAATTAAAGATGATTACGTCAGTCTGAAGTTAGCGATTGCGAAACCGGCGACTCCGGAACAAATGCAATTACAAATGGCGCTTGTAAATGAATTGAAAGCAGCAGGAGCGGGTTCTGTTGGTCTCCGTTTTGAACAATATACGGAAGAGGAAATTGCAAACCTATCTGGGGAAGCAAATAAACCGCCTTCTTTACTAGACAAAAATAGTAAGACGACTTTTATCGCTGTTGCGAGTGGTAAAGGTGGGGTTGGAAAATCGACAGTTTCTGTTAACTTAGCAGTAGCACTTGCTAGACAAGGGAAAAAAGTCGGAATCATTGATGCAGACATTTATGGGTTTAGTGTTCCAGATATGATGGGTATAGATAAGCGACCTGTTGTTCGTGGCGAACGCATTATCCCTGTCGAGCGTTTTGGCGTAAAAGTAATTTCAATGGGATTCTTTGTAGAAGATAATGCACCGGTAATATGGCGTGGACCAATGTTAGGTAAAATGCTTAACAACTTCTTTAGTGAAGTAGAGTGGGGCGATTTAGATTATTTAGTATTGGATTTACCTCCTGGTACTGGTGATGTTGCATTAGATTTACATTCAATGCTACCAGAATGTAAAGAAATTATCGTTACTACGCCACATGCTACAGCAGCATTTGTTGCAGCAAGAGCTGGAGCAATGGCTATTAAAACAAACCATACTATTTTAGGTGTCATTGAAAATATGGCGTATTTTGAAAGTAAAAACACTGGTGAAAAAGAATATGTATTCGGTCGTGGGGGAGGAGAACGATTAGCTGAAGAGTTAAAAACAGACTTATTCGGTCAAATCCCATTAGAGCAACCAGATGTAAAAGATGATGAATTCGCGCCATCGGTATACCGTGAATACGATCGCATTGGAAAAATATATGATGGAATTGCTGATAAAGTGATTTCGAAGTTAAATAAATAAAAGCTAACTTAGTTGAAAAGACAGATAGAGTATAAAACCTTCTTAGGTTTTGTACTCTTTTTTATATCGGAAAACGGTATTAGGAAAGAAATGTTAAAATGTAGCTAATGGTAAAATTTTTTGACAGTGAGTGATTTGAATGGTTAATGGGAAGAGTGAAAGTAGTAATCCATACGTAATAAAAGGAATAATGGTTGTTGTTGGCTATCTAATCGTCTTGCTAATTATTAGCTTAGTGGCTAGTGTTGAAATGGGAAGCATGGAGCAAGGGTTTATTATTGTTTTATACGGTTTCTATAGCTTCGTTGAATTTTTGTTTTCTCTAAAAGATGGATTCCCAATTTCTATTAATAATCCGACTGACAATGTTTTTTGGTTATATGTCTTAGTAGGTATGACACTTTATATCGTTACTATCTTTATTAGTCACTATTATTTATTTCAGAAATCGAAAAATAGAGGAATCCTACTAGTTACTGTAAATCTGCTAATTATAGCTAGTTACATATTTTTTGAGGCTAGCATTATTGGGTTTGCAACGGTATAACAAATAACGCTCAGAGCTTAATTCTCTGAGCGCTTTTAGCACCATTCAAAATGAAAATTTATTCACTTTCTTCGGAACCACCTTGGCCTCCGGAATCTTCGCTAGCCTTACCAGATTTAATTACCTCTTCTACTACTTTTGTTAAAATTTCCATAAGTTGTGTTTTATATAATGGACTTTCTAATGTTTCAATGATCACTGTTTGTAAATGCTTACGGTATTCTTTGCTCTTTAACAATTTAGTAAGCTGTTTTTCCATTTCAGGATCTTGTAATATTTCAATCATCGCTTCTTGATAATCAGGATCTTTCATTAAATCTTTTTGAAGTTGCTTGTTTTGTTCCTGGATACTTTTTGCAAATGTTTCAACAAACTTAGGATCCTTAAACTGTTCATTCCAAAACTTTAAGCCATCTTCAGATAGTAACGTTTGTTTAATTGTCGCCTTGACAACGTCATCATTCATAATTAAAAGCTCTTTTGTTTTTTCATCAGCAAGCATTTCTTGCAGTGCTTTCTTTCCTTCATCTGTTTTAAGGATGTCTACGACCATATTTTTCGTCTTTTCGTAATTACCTTCACTTTCTTCCTTTGGAGCACATGCTACGATTAGGAATAAAAAAATACAGGAGAAGAAGAGCAATTTTGCTCTAGCCATAAGCTGAACTCCTTTCACTCATAAATAGGTTACTTTAATATGGGGTGAAATAACCTAATATTATTCATGAATTTCAGCTAAAGGTAGCAATTTTTAAGCCTCATTGGTAAAATCGAATAGGAAAAGTATTTAAAGTAACGGGATGTGAACATTAACATGAAAATAAAAAATTGGATTTACTTATTTTATACAACATTATTACTAGGTGGAATGGTCGGAGTATTTACAGGTGTAATTATAGAGAGAGAACAATACATAAACTTCTTAAGAGAAGGATTAGCTCTTGATATTTTATTTTCTGTTTTTTGGTTGTTCGGCATTTCCTTAATTTTTAGCTTAATTAGTCAAATGGGCTTTTTTGCTTACTTAACAGTTCATCGCTTTGGGTTGGGGATGTTCGGAGCTTTATGGAATCCGGTACAGTGGCTTTTAATTGCAGTAGTGTATTTTGATTTAATATGGCTACGCTATATTAACTTTGCAGAAGGTGAAGGAATCTTACCGTATATTTTAACTGCTTCATTCCTGTTAGTAGTTGGTTTAGTAGTGGCATATGTAAAAAGTAAAGCAACGAATAAAGGAGCTTTTGTTCCTACACTATTTTTCATTGTGGTAGTAACGACATTAGAATGGTTCCCAGTGCTTCGAATTAATGATGCGAAATATTTATGGTTAATGCTATTACCATTACTGGCATGTAACATTTGGCAAGTTCTCATCTTACATCGATTAACTGGAACAACAAAATAAAAATGCTATGAGCTGAGGATTTCTCCTCAGCTCATTTTTTGTATATGAAGTTAATTTTCCTCTTTGCTTTTACTTTCAGCATTAGCAATCATGCTTGATATAGTAGCAAAAGAATGTCCTTTACTTTTAATCTGACTAATAATCTTAGGTAAAGCCTCGGCAGTTTGCTTAGCGCTGTCTGATGCATGTAATAAGATGATATCCCCACCATCTAAATTATTTATCACATTAGAGACAATTTTATCAACCCCAGGATTTGTCCAATCTTCTGAGTTTTTATTCCAGTGAACAACATCAAATTTTAGCGATTCCGTAATATTTAAAACCCTTGTATCAAAATGACCATTTGGTGGTCTTAATAAAGAAGGTCTTTTCCCAGTTATTTTTTCAAAAATCTGCTGAGCATATAAAAGGTCTTTCTTAATTTCGTTATCATCCATTTCTGTATAACTCTTGAAACGGTATCCCATGCTTCCTATTTCATAGCCGCTTTCAACAATCTTTTTTACTATTTCAGGGTGCCTTTCTGCCCAAGAAGCGGAAAGGAAGAATGTTGCATTTGAAATACCTTCTTTCTGAAGAACTTCTAATATAGGAAGAGCTTTTTTATCTCCCCAGCTTATATCGAAAGTAAGTGCTACTTTATTCGTCTCTTCGCTCCCTTGGTATATTGCTTTTGGACCGGTTTTTGTAGAGAATACTGGTTGTTGACCACGCTCAACGAATAAAATGGCAGCGGCAAATAAAGCAGCAATAGCGATAATTAAGTATTGCTTAAACCTTTTCCCATTAATGACAAAAAAGAAATTCATCTTCTATTTCCTCCTCCATACGTATCTACTTCAAACATATGCAACGTAGGACAAGATATGATGAAAAGAAAAAATATTTGTACATATTTTTGGAAAATAAGGCAAACATATGTGAAGAAAAAGGGGTGGTCAAAATGATCGGGTTATTACTAACAGAACAAGAAGGTAAGGAAATGGAGTACTTAATTAAAAGAGAGCTTGAGGAGTTACTATTAGATTTAACGGACCCTCGTATAGATAATGATATAAAAGATGCTATGGAAATTCGTTATCAAATATTGTTTAAAATGCTAGCTAGATTTGGCTCGCAAAAAGACTGCGCAAAGTACATAAGAACAAAAAAGAAAAAAAGGTTGACTGTTAAAAAACAGATGTGATATATTAACTAACGTTGTTAAAAAAGTCGTCTGAAAACATAACAAAAATCATTTATAAAAAAGATGAAAAAACATCTTGACTATAACGTGGACAACCTGTTATTATAATTCAAGTCGACACTAATCGACAGCAAAAATTGTTCTTTGAAAACTAAACGAAACGCCAAGCGAGTCAATCGTAATTCCTAGAGTTAACACTCTAGAAAAAAGGTTCCATACACCTTTCAAAAAAAGATGGAAAATGAGCAATCAAACAAACTATTATGGAGAGTTTGATCCTGGCTCAGGACGAACGCTGGCGGCGTGCCTAATACATGCAAGTCGAG
>NZ_NPIA01000011.1 GCF_002262935.1 Lottiidibacillus patelloidae
CTCGACTTGCATGTATTAGGCACGCCGCCAGCGTTCGTCCTGAGCCAGGATCAAACTCTCCATAATAGTTTGTTTGATTGCTCATTTTCCATCTTTTTTTGAAAGGTGTATGGAACCTTTTATCTAGAGTATTAACTCTAGGAATTACGATTGACTCGCTTGGCGTTTCGTTTAGTTTTCAAAGAACAATTTCGCTAAAACAGCGACTTGATTAATATAGCACATCGCGACCTTCCAAGTCAACAACTTATTTCATCTTTTTAATTCGGTGATGTTTGTTGTTGCTTGTTGTCAGAAGCGACGCTTATTAATATACCAAGTTCACAATTGTAATGCAACACTTTTTTTAAAAAAAGATGAAAATAAAAAAACCTGCCACGTTTGGCAGGTTTAGTTTTAGTCTCTATGACGCATTTGCGGGAATAATAATACATCTCTAATTGATGGCGAGTTTGTTAGTAACATTACTAATCGATCTATACCTATACCTAAACCACCTGTAGGTGGCATACCGTACTCAAGCGCCTCAACGAAATCTTCATCCATCATATGCGCTTCATCATTTCCTGCTGCTCTTTCTTCTAATTGCGCTTCAAATCTTTGTTTTTGGTCAATTGGGTCATTTAACTCTGTGAATGCATTAGCATGCTCACGAGCAACAATAAATAACTCAAAACGATCAGTGAATCGTGGATCTTCAGCATTTTGCTTAGCTAGTGGCGAGATTTCTACTGGGTGTCCATAAATAAATGTAGGCTGAATTAACTCTTCCTCTACTTTTTGTTCAAAGAATTCATTAACAATATGTCCAAAAGTCATAGAATCTTTAATAGATACATTATGTTCTTTTGCTAAAGCTTTCGCTTCTTCAGTAGTCATTTGCTTCCAGAAGTCTACACCAACATACTCTTTTATCGCATCTACCATATGAATCCTTTTCCATTGTGGAGATAAATCTATTTCTACATCACCATAAGTAACTTTTGTTGTCCCTAAAACATCTTGAGCAATATGCGCTACCATATTTTCTGTAAGACTCATAATATCTTGGTAATCAGCGTAAGCTTCATAAAGCTCTATCATAGTAAACTCAGGGTTATGTCTTGTTGACACTCCTTCATTACGGAATACGCGACCAATTTCATATACCTTTTCTAAACCACCAACAATTAGTCTCTTTAAATGTAATTCAATTGCAATACGCATATATAATGTCATATCTAATGCATTGTGGTGTGTGACGAAAGGACGAGCTGAAGCTCCTCCAGCAATCGAATGCATCGTCGGTGTTTCTACCTCTAAATACCCAAGATTATTTAAATACGATCTCATTGATTGGATGATTTTACTACGAGCTATAAACGTCTCTTTACTTTCCGGGTTCATAATTAAATCTAAATAGCGTTGGCGATATCTTTGTTCAACATCTTTTAGACCATGAAACTTCTCGGGAAGTGGACGTAAAGATTTCGTTAGTAATTCAAAGTCAGACACCTTAATTGAAAGTTCCCCAACCTTAGTTTTAAATACTTCACCTTTAATACCAATTATATCCCCTAAATCTGCTGTATTAAAAATTTCGTACTTATCTTCACCTAACATATCTTTACGAACATAAATTTGAATTTGCCCTGTTAAATCTTGCACGTGTGCAAATCCAGCTTTTCCTTTGCCGCGCTTTGTCATTATTCTTCCAGCGATGCTAACTTCATTCTTTTGTTCTTCTAAGTCTTCCTTTGATAAAGCATCAAACTCGCTAGCGATACCTTTTGCTGTTTGCGTACGTTCAAAACGTTTTCCGAACGGATCAATTCCACTATCACGAAGTGTTTGCATTTTGTCACGACGGACTTGAAAGAGCTCATTTAATTCATTCTGGCTCATAAAATCATCTCCAATTAATTATTTTCGCTTATATATGTAAACGATTATTTGTGAATATATAAAGAAACTGCCAGTTTATCACTGGCAGTTTAGTATTCCATCTCAGAATATTATAGAAAAGAGTAGCCGGCACTGTCAACTTAACCTACTTTTTCTTCTGATAGTCTTTGAGCGTAATTTAATAATATATCTGTTAACGCTTCTTTCGTTTCTGCTTCATTGATCATATTACGAACAAGTCCGTTTCCGCGTAATCCTTTTAAATACCAAGCAGCATGCTTACGCATTTCTCGAGTAGCAACAACCTCACCTTTTATTCCAATTAAGCGATTATAGTGAAGTAAACAAACTTCTACTTTTTCTAATGCCGTAGGTTGTTCTAAAAGTTCACCTGTCTCTAAATAACGAACTGTACGGTAAATCATCCACGGGTCTCCTAATGCAGCTCGGCCAATCATAACAGCATCTGCACCAGTTTCATCAAGCATACGCTTAGCGTCTTGTGGCGTCGTAACGTCACCATTTCCGATTACCGGAATATTTACCGCTTCTTTCACTTGTTTAATAATGTCCCAGTCTGCAACACCTTCGTACATTTGCACTCTCGTTCGACCATGGAGTGAAACAGCTTTTCCTCCAGCGCTTTCGATTGCTTTTGCGTTTTCAACAGCATAAATATGTTTCTCATCCCAGCCCGTACGCATTTTTACTGTTACCGGCTTTTCTACTTCGGCAACTACAGCAGAAACCATTTCATAAATTTTATCTGGGTCTAATAACCATTTTGCACCAGCATCACATTTCGTAATTTTCGGTACTGGACAACCCATGTTGATATCAATTACGTCTGCATTTGATTTCGTATCTACTATTTTAGCAGCTTCAACTAGCGTATCTTTATTTCCACCGAAGATTTGTAAGCTTAAAGGTTTTTCTCTTTCATCAACATAAAGCATCTGCAACGATCTTTCATTTTCAAGGACAATGCCTTTATCACTTACCATCTCTGCACAAACTAATCCGGCTCCAAATTCTTTTACAGTTAAACGGAATGCCGAGTTACATACTCCTGCCATAGGTGCAAGTACAACTCTATTATTCATTGTAATATTATCTATTTTAAACAAAGGTTCCACCTCTATTCTTTTGGCTTTAAATCATCTATAGTAACTTGTAACAATTGTGTAATTTGCTCTAATATACTCTCACTAGGATTTCTATTTCCACGTTCAATTTCACCTAATAGAGAAATAGAGACATTTAATTTTTTAGCAAACGTCTCTTGGGTAAATCCTTTTAATTTTCTGTAGGCGCGAATTCTTCTGCCGAAATTTTCTGTTTCCATAAATGGACACCTTCTTTATCATGTAGTCGTTTGATTGCGTCTTTAAGAGATGTTTCATTTACGACAATGTCACCAACAATCTCGAATAAAGGAATTAAAACAAACGCTCTATCAACCATTCTAGGATGAGGGACTATTAAGTGATCAGATTCAATTTTGTCTTGATTGTATAATAAAATATCAAGGTCTATTGTTCGTGGTCCCCAATGAACTGTACGCTGACGACCAAGCGAAGCCTCGACTTCCATCGTTTTTTTAATTAATTCGCTAGCAGTGTAAGAAGTATTAATTTCAGCTACCATGTTTAAAAATCTCGCTTGTTCAGTATAGCCGACAGGATCTGTTTCATAAATAGATGAAATATTTCCAACTTGTATTTTTGCATCCGCTTGCAACAAAGAAATTGCCTTTTGTAAATTTAACTCCCTATTCCCGATGTTTGTCCCTAAGCTAATGTACGCTATATTTTTATCCATTGGAACCTCTAGTACCTCTTCCTATTTCAACAGCTACTGAATCATAATGACCGTTAATAGGGGGATCTGGCTTTATCATCTTTATTGTACAAAAGTGTATTTTCGGATTTAGGAGCAATCTAGCAGCTATTTCTTCAGCAACTGACTCTACTAGCTTTTTAGGGGGACCTTCAACTACTTCTTTCACTGTTTCATAAACCGTTGCATAGTTAACGGTTTCTTCCAAATCATCCGTTGCACCCGCTGCTTTTAATGGCAATTCTAATGTTACATCAACAATAAAGCGCTGACCCAACTTATTTTCCTCGGGAAAAACACCGTGATACCCATAAAACTTCATTCCTGAAACATATATTTTATCGATTAGAAACTCCTCACTTTCCCTTTCCAAGCATCGCATCCATCATTTTAGCCATGCGCGACATTTCTAGAACATCATGTACTCTCATAATGTCACAACCTCTTTCAATTCCTAGGCATACTGTAGCACCAGTTCCTTCTACTCTTTCATCGACTGGCAAATCCAAGGCAAATCCTATCATTGATTTTCTCGAAGTTCCTAGCAACACTGGGTAACCTAATTTCGTGATTTGATCAAGTTTATTCATCACTTCTAAGTTTTGCTCATATGTTTTCGCAAACCCTATTCCTGGATCTAAGACAATTTTGTCGTCTTTCACTCCAGCTTTCTTTACTATTGAGATTGATTCCGCCAAGTCGCTTATAATATCATCCATTAGGTTATTGTAATTTTTATTATTCCGATTATGCATTAAGATGATAGGTACTTCTTTTTCTGCAGCAACTATGGCCATATCCTTGTCTGCTTTTGCTCCCCAAACATCATTAATAATATGAGCACCCGCTTCAATAGCCAATTTCGCAACTTCTGCTTTATACGTATCAATCGATATTGGTACATTTACCGCTTCAGAAACTGCCTTTATGATTGGTATTACTCGAGCAATTTCTTCTTCCAAAGAAACTTTCTCCGCATTAGGTCTTGTTGACTCGCCACCAATATCAATAATATCTGCTCCGTTTATAACCATTTCTTTTGCTTTAGCGACAGCATGATCCACTTCATTGAACTTTCCACCATCAGAAAAAGAATCTGGTGTTGTGTTTAAAATGCCCATAATCGCCGTTTTTTCCGATAGATTAAGTGAATATGGCCGACATATCAATGATCCTTTATTATGTTTGCTTACACTTTTTATCATTTGCATCACCTTTATATATTAACGGTCGACCAAAGCGACGTACGATGTTTCTCGTAATTTTCTTTGAACATTTCCGTTAATTCATTTTTTGCTGTAAATTTCATCTTCTCAATTCCTTTAATCGGAACAATTTCTTGGATTGAATTTGTAACAAAAGCTTCCTCACAATTAAGTAAGTGCTCTAGTTTAAATTTACCTACTCGATATGGAATTTCAAGTTTATTAGCTAAGCACAAAATAAATCCGCGGGTGATTCCCCCTAAGATTCCTGTTGAAAGTGCCGGAGTATATAGCACACCATCTTTTACCCAAAAGATATTCGATACTACTCCTTCAGCAACAAAGCCATCTTTTGTTAGGAATAATCCTTCGATATTTGTGCATTCACCAACTTCACGTTTACCGATTACATTATTTAAAAAATGGTGTGATTTTATTCGATCTGGACCTTCAGGTGTATTTCTTCTCGTTTTCAGAAGTTGCAAATGTTTACCCTGTAGGTTATTTGATAGCACGGGCATCGGCTTGGAATAAATAATAATTGTCGGGCTTACATAAGGTTCGACTTGAAGTCCAAGTGAACCTGCTCCAGCTGATATGTTTATTCTTACATAAGCGTTTTTATAGTTGTTCGCCTCTAGTAATATAATGAGGTTACTCAACAGTTCTTTCTGCCACTTTTCAGGCATTATAATACCAACTTGTTTTAAGCTCCTAGCCATCCGCTCCATATGGTCATGAAATAAAAATGGATGTCCCTCATAAACACGGAGCGTTTCGAAAACACCTAAGCCATACATAAAACCGTGCTCAAAGATTGAAATAGTAGCTTCTTCTTCTTTTACTATTTGTCCATTTAAATAGACATACATGTTTTGTTTACAGTCCTATTCGTTTTACGATGTGTATTAATGAAATTTTGTAATAACATTTTCCCCGACTCAGTCATTATTGACTCTGGATGAAACTGTACACCTTCAATTGCATATTCTTTATGTCTTAAGGCCATTATTTCACCTGCATCTGTCCACGCTGAAACTTCTAAGCAATCAGGCAACGTTTCTTTTTTTACAATTAACGAGTGATATCTCGTTGCAGTAAATGGGTTTTCAATATCTTGAAAAATCGTCTTTCCATCATGATGGATGAGTGACGTTTTTCCGTGCATTAACCTTTCCGCTTGGACAACTTCTCCACCGAACGCTTGGCCAATCGATTGGTGCCCTAAGCAAACTCCGAAAATTGGTATTTTCCCTTTGAAGTGTGATATTACATTTAAACTAATCCCTGCATCATTTGGTGTTTTAGGTCCTGGTGATATCATTAAAAAGCTCGGGTCTAGCAGTTCGATTTCTTCTATTGTTATTTCATCATTACGTTTAACTATTAACTCCTCACCTAGCTCGCCTAAATATTGCACTAAGTTGTACGTAAATGAATCGTAATTATCTATCATTAATATCATTAACACTCACCTCCTGTTCACTTAGCTCTTTTGCTTTCCATAACGCTTTTGCTTTCTTCAATGACTCTTTATATTCCGCTGCTGGATTAGAATCAATAACTATTCCAGCTCCAGCTTGTACATAAGCTATATTATCTTTTGCTACCATTGTTCGAATTGCAATGTTCAATTCTAAATCACCATTAAAGCCAAGCCAACCAATTGAGCCAGTATAAATACCACGACGAACAGGTTCTAATTCTTCAATAATTTCCATCGTTCTAACTTTAGGAGCGCCGGTAATTGTTCCGCCAGGAAAAGCTGCTCTTATCGCATCGTAACCATCATACTGTTTTGCAAGTAGTCCTCGAACATTTGAAACAATGTGCATGACGTGTGAATACTTCTCTATTGTCATAAATTCATTTACTTCAACCGTACCGAATTTACTTACTCTTCCGAGGTCATTTCTTTCTAAGTCAACGAGCATGACATGTTCTGCTCGTTCTTTTTCATTTTCTATTAGCTCTTTTGCAAGCAATTCATCTTCTTGTGCATTTTTTCCTCGTGACCTTGTTCCAGCAATAGGTCTAGTACTTAATGTATCCCCTTTTTTCTTTATTAAAAGTTCCGGCGAACCAGATACGAGCTGAAATTCAGGAACATGAAAATACCCCATATAAGGTGAAGGGTTCAATTCTCTTAACTTTTCATAAATGTGCAAAGGCTCTGTGTTAAGTTCTTCCGCCTGTCGAACTGATAAATTAACTTGGAATACATCACCCGCAGAAATATAATTTTGAATTCGTTCCACTGCATTTTTAAATGCATCTTCAGTTAATGAGAATTTTTTCTCAAGTCCAACATTTGAGCGTTTTTTCCAACTCTCCTCACTGAATTCACTTTGTACTGCTTTTTCTAATTTAATTAATCTCTTTTCAGCTTCTTGCTCACTTCGCTCTTGACTATGGGTAATTAACCAAAGTGCCTCTTCTTGATGGTCATATACAATTACATCATTAAAGATTAAAAAATATATTTCTGGCATTTGTAAATCATCTCTACTTTGCTCAGGTAATACTTCAATTTGTCTAACATAATCGTAACTTATATAGCCAATTGCCCCACCTTGAAAATCAGGTAAATCTTCAATTACAGCTGTCCTATACGGTTCCATCCATTGTTTTAGTTGTTCTAACGGATCACCATGATAAGTTTCTTCGATTCCACCAACATTGATTTGTAACGATTTTTCATACCCTGTTGCAATAGCAAACGGTTGCAGCCCTATAATACTGTAGCGTCCACCTAGTAAACTTTCCAAAATGACGTGATGTGTTTCTTTCCTCGCCAGCATTTTATATTTATAAAAAAGGTCCTTATAGTTTCCTTTTATCTTTTTCCAAATAACTATTCTATTACCAGTGATTGCTTTCTCCAATTGATTCACTCCAGTCCTATAAACCTGCTTTTATTTTACATGATAGTATGTAGTGGTACACTTATTTTCACCAAAAAAAGAAAAAACTCGCCAAAGGCGAGTTTTCGTAACAAGTATTAATGTTCATTATATTGCCACACTACCCCTAGTTCATTCCATAAATGCTCAGCATTAATATCTCCTTCGATTTGTTGCAAAGCAAGTTGTCTTCGTATTTCCCTTTTCATATCTTCAAAAGCATACGAAGTCCCTGGAATTTCTTCTTTCAAAACGATAATAGCATAACCCTCAGCAATTTCTATAGGAGAACTTACTTCACCGACTGACAAAGAATCTGCGACATGAACATATTCTTCAGGTACAGAATAAGAGTTTCGCTCAACATATCCGATGTCGCCACCCCTTGAAGCTGTTATCATATCTAAAGATCTCTCCAAAGCTAAAGCCTCAAAACTCGACCCTGCATTCAATTCTGCTAATACTTCATTCGCTTCTTCTTCTGTCTTTACTACAATGTGAGATAAGTAATAGATATCGTCTTGTTCGAACAGCGATCTGTTTTCATCATAATAATTTCTTATTTCTGCTTCAGAAATAACAATATCTTGCGTATATATCTCTTCTAGCAATAAGATATATTCTATTTCTTCTCGTAACTTAGCTTCATCAAAGTCTGGTAAATTCTCTAATTCATGTGAAGATTGATCATGCATTACTTTATATAAACTAACTTCTTTATCAATAACTTCTGGTGAAATTTTTAAGCCTTGCTTCTTTGCTAATTGAAATACTACTTCGCGATTAATCATATCCTTTAAAACGTCTTGCCCAAACTGCTTAGTTAATTTTTCACTCCACATTTCTTTAGTAATTTCAACTTCTCCAACCTTTGCTACAACATCGTTGTCATCTTTCTTTATGCTCGTAAATAAGAAATAGCTATTAGATAATACTAGTACTGCAATAATTGCATAAAGCAATTTGTGATTAAACATTATTTTAATTCCCCTTATTCGATTGACCTTTAATTTCTTCTAACTCATCTTTGTTAAAAGTATATTTTTCATTACAAAAATGGCAGACCGCTTCTGCTTTCCCTTCATCTTCGATAATACTTTGAAGCTCTTGAGCGCCTAATGAAAGCAGTCCATTTTCAATTCGTTCACGTGAACATTTACATTGAAACTTTACAGGAACCGTATCTAAAAACTTCACTTCTGTTTCTCCGAGCACGTTTCGAACTAACTCTTCTGGAGATAATCCTTTTTCAATTAATTTAGATACCGGCTCAATGGAAGATAACTGCTGTTCTATTTTCGAAATTACTTCATCATCTGCACCAGGCATAACTTGAATAATAAATCCACCAGCGGCTAAAATAGAGTGATCTGGATTTACTAATACACCTACCCCTACTGAGGATGGCACTTGCTCAGAAGATGCAAAATAGTAAGTGAAATCTTCTCCTAATTCACCAGAGACAATTGGCACTTGCCCAGTGAAATGATCTCGCATCCCAATATCTTTAACTACTGTCAAAAATCCTTCTTTTCCTACAGCTCTAGCAACATCAAGCTTTCCATGTTCATTCAAATCAAAATGAACATGTGGATTTGAAACATATCCACGAACATTCCCTTTTGCGTCTGCGTCAATAATTAGATGTCCAATCGGACCTCCACCTTCAATTTTCACTGTAATTTTTTCTTCACCTTTAAGCATGGTACCCATCATAGCCGAAGCAGTTAACGAACGACCTAATGCTGCTGATGCAGTCGCCCAAGTGTCGTGTCTTCTTTGCGCTTCTGAAACTGTCTCGGTAGTTCTTGCTGCATACACGCGGATCGCACCGTTATACGCTAAGGCTTTTACGATGTAGTCTTTCATAGTTGTAGACTCCTTTAACAATTTTTTTGATAAATTAAGTTTAAGCCATTCAATGTTAATAATGGATCAATATAGTCAATAACATCGGTTTCTTTTGAAATTAATTTGGCTAGACCACCTGTAGCGATTACTTTCGGTGTGCCATTTGCCTGATCTTTCATTCTTTTAACGATACCTTCAACTTGTCCGACATAGCCAAATAAAATACCTGATTGCATCGCATTTACCGTATTTTTCCCAACAACATGTTCCGGCTTAGCGATTTCAATCCGGGGCAACTTAGCTGCTTTTGAATAAAGCGCTTCAGTTGAAATGCTAATTCCAGGTGCAATTGCTCCACCTAAATAGTGACCTTCTTCGTTTATATAGCAATAAGTAGTCGCTGTACCAAAATCAACGATAATCAATGGTTGGCCATAATAATGTATGCCAGCAACCGCATTAACGATTCGGTCAGCTCCAACTTCTCTTGGGTTTTCTAATTTTAAGTTTAATCCTGTTTTCACCCCTGGCCCGACTACAATCGGATTGATGTGAAAATACTTCGTACACATACGCTCAAGTGCAAACATAATCGGAGGTACGACAGAAGAAATGATAATACCTTTAATGCTAGAAAAGTTTAAACCTTCATGTGCAAATAAACCTTTAATAACCATGCCATATTCATCTTCCGTTTTACTTCTACTCGTTTCAATACGCCAGTGATATTTTAATTCGTTATTATCATATACCCCTAAGACTGTATTTGTATTCCCTACATCTAATACTAAAATCATAAGTCATCACCACTAATTCAATTTTGATTTCATCATATCATATCACTCATATAGGCTAAAGAAAATAGCAATGATTAGTTCAGATGTTGCAATAATATCACTATTTCTGAAGAAATTAGACGCAATTGTAAAATCACCGCGATTGTACAAACACATAAAAAAAGAATGCCTTCTAATAAGGCATTCTTTCATCATGTATTAATCTTCTTTCTTTTCATCAACAGGAGTTTCTTCGTCATCTTTAACATCGATAGGTTCTTCGTCTTGACGACTAATATTTACTTTCACATCACCAGCGTCCTTTACAGCACGAACCGGTAACTTTCCTGTCTTCATTAATTCCTCAATTTGCTCAGCATCAAGAGTTTCAATTTCTAACAATGTTTGAGCGATAAGTTCTAGCTTATCTTTCTTCTCTGTTAGAATTTGCTTCGCACGATCATATTGTTCCTTAATAATTCGTTGAATTTCTAAGTCAATCTCATACGCGATACGATCACTGTAGTTTTGATCACTTTGAATGTCACGACCTAAGAACACTTGACCTTGCACTTGACCGAATTGAAGCGGTCCAAGCTTGTCACTCATTCCGTACTCCGTTACCATCTTACGTGCAATTGCAGTAGCACGTTGGAAGTCATTGTGTGCACCTGTTGATACTTCACCGAAAGTTAATTCCTCGGCTACTCGCCCACCTAATAGACCAACGATCTTATCAAGTAACTCAGGCTTTGTCATAAAGTAACGGTCTTCTTTCGGAAGCATTACTGCATAACCACCTGCTTGCCCTCGAGGTACTATCGTAACTTTATGAACCATTTCTGCATTTTCTAATGTTGCTCCAATAACTGTATGACCAGATTCATGGTAAGCAACGATATTGCGTTCTTTCTTAGAGATAACTCGACTCTTTTTAGCAGGACCCGCAATAACACGGTCGATTGCTTCATCAACATCTTCCATTGTAACTTTCTTCTTATCATGTCTAGCAGCAACAAGTGCAGCTTCGTTTAATAAGTTTTCTAAGTCTGCCCCAGAGAAGCCTGGTGTTCTCATTGCAATTGTTTTTAAATTAACGTCATCCGCTAATGGTTTATTATGAGCATGTACTTTTAAGACTTCTTCACGGCCTTTTAAGTCTGGGCGGTCAACCGTAATTTGACGGTCAAAACGTCCTGGACGTAATAAAGCTGGATCTAAAATGTCTGGGCGGTTCGTCGCAGCTACGATAATAATTCCTTCGTTTGCACCGAATCCATCCATTTCAACTAATAATTGGTTTAACGTTTGCTCTCGCTCGTCATGTCCGCCACCAAGGCCTGCGCCACGTTGACGTCCAACTGCATCAATTTCGTCAATGAAAATAATACACGGAGCATTCTTCTTAGCATTTTCAAATAGATCACGTACACGTGATGCACCTACACCGACAAACATTTCGACGAAGTCTGATCCACTAATTGAGAAAAACGGAACGCCAGCTTCACCTGCAACGGCTCTTGCTAGTAATGTTTTACCTGTTCCTGGAGGTCCTACTAATAAGACCCCTTTAGGAATTCGTGCACCTAATTCAGCAAATTTACGAGGGTCTTTCAAAAACTCAACTATTTCAACAAGTTCTTGCTTTTCCTCATCTGCACCTGCAACATCCTTGAAGCGCACCTTTTTCTTCTCTTCACTATACATTTTTGCTTTGCTTTTACCGAAGTTCATAACACGACTTCCGCCGCCTTGCGCTTGGTTTAGCAAGAAAAAGAATAAAATAAAGATAATGACAAACGGAATAATTGATGTGAAAAATGTTACCCATCCACTCGTTTGTTCTGCTTCCTTTATTGTTATGGCAATGTTTTGTTCTTTTGCAGCTGCAACTATTGCAGCATGCGTAGTATCACCTTGGAATACGTTTGTTTGATAACTTTCTTTTTCCGAGTGATTGACCAATTGACCTGTAACAAAATATACTCCATGTGCCGGTTGAATCGTTATTGATTCTACTTCACCAGCCTCTAGCAATTGGAAAAACTGTTTTAAATCTAATTCCTCTGTTTCTTGCTTCGGCCCGTTAAAGATACTTACAACTCCAACGACGACAAGGAATATTAGTAAATAAAAGATTGTATTACGAAAAATTCTATTCATTCCTTACCTCCTCCCACGAGCATATACACCGTAGTTAATAGTATCATAGTTATTATTTAACACAAAATGATTAACTTTCATAAATCTCTGGCTTTAAAATACCGATATAAGGCAGATTACGATAGCGCTCAGCAAAGTCTAAACCATAGCCTACAACAAACGCGTCTGGAACAATAAAGCCTGCTAAATCTGGTTTTAGATCGACTTTACGACCAGTTGGCTTATCAAGTAGAGTGACAATTTTTATTGACTTTGCTTTTCTGTGCTTGAAGAGGTCTACTAAGTAGCTTAATGTTAAGCCACTGTCGATAATATCTTCGACAATTAAGATGTCGCGCCCTTCAATAGATGTGTTTAAATCTTTAATTATTTTCACTTCACCAGAAGATACAGTAGAATTACCGTAACTTGATACATCCATAAAGTCCATTTCCAAATGAATATTCATTCGCTTTGTTAAATCTGCCATAAATAATACAGCACCTTTTAACACGCCAATAACTAGTGGATAGCGGTCTTGGTATTCTTCGGAAAGGACCTTTGCAAGTTCTTCACACTTCGCTTGGATCTCTTCTTCTGATATTAGTACTTCTTTCATTTCATTATGCATTACTTTTCCTCCCACACTATTGGTTAAGATTACAAAATGTGAATACGACATATTTAGCAGTGTTTTGTGAGGTTTGTGCAAAGCTAGAAAGCTTTAGTTTTGGTAACCACAATATATTGTTATTACCATCAACAACAACCGGCCATACATCGCGTAGCTCTTTATCCACCTTTTGGTCAATAAATATTGCCTTGAGCTTTTTTGAACCTGGACTCCCCTTCAATGTCATTCTGTCACCTGGCACTCGAGTACGAACAATAATTGGAAGTGTTAAATCTTCGTAATTACAAACAAAAAAAGATTTCTCATCTTTTATTGTTGGGAGTTTTTCCTCTAAACTAACCTGAATAGTGCCAATTGGAGTTTCACATTGTCCTGGAATATGTAATTCTTTTTCATAAGAAAAATGGTCTTCTTTAAGCATATGTACTGAAAATGAACAGCATGAATAAGAACGTGATATGTAAATTCCTTTTGGTAAAAACAATTCCCCAGAAGGGTGTTTATTATTAAGTAAATCTAACACCTGCTGAATATGTACATAAGATAAATCTTGGGCATTTTGACCATATAGATAATTTAATATTAGAGTAATCATTCTCCTTTGTAAAGGAAAGGGAACATGTATAAATTTTTCTACAGCTAAAATAACAGTTTCCCTTGATTTACTAATAAGTAAATCGCTTAATTTTTCTTCTGCTTCTTTAATCAGCCACTGTTGATCAGCCATCAGTAGTTCACTTTGCGTTTGCATTCGCAAGTGGACATTTGGATTTTCCTTTTTCAAAAAAGGCAAGACATATTTCCTAAATCGATTTCTTGTATACGAATCACTCTCATTACTTTCATCATATCTAGGTAATATTTTTTCTTCTTTACAATAGTGCTCAATTTCATCTTTCGTTATGCTTAAAAATGGACGAATAATCATCCCTTCAGAAAAAGGACGCTTGAAAGGGATACCCGCCTGACCAAATCCAACACTCCCTCTAACTTGGTTCATAATCATTGTTTCTACTTGATCATCCCCGTGGTGTGCCAATGCTAAATAATCTGCATGGTGCTTTTTCATCACATCTTCAAAAAAGGCATATCTAGCATTTCGAGCCGCTACTTGCGTACTAAGCTTTTCTTTCTTTTTATAGCTATTAACGTCTATTTTTTCTGCCTCAAGTAGTATGCCCAATGCATCACAAAATGCAGCTACTGCTAGATAATCGTCGTGAGATTGTTCCCCTCTAAGCATATGATCGACGTGAGCAGCAATGACATTAATACCAAAATGGGTACGATGGTTCCATAAAAAGTGAAGCAATGCCAATGAATCTGGCCCACCAGAGACACCTACTACAATTGTAGAATTATTTTTTATAAGCTGATGCCGCTTAATAAAACCGTGAACCGTTTGCAAAACGTTATCCTCATTTCTAGCCTAATAATTATGTTTATTAAATACTACTCTATCTTATCATTATTTCCCTATTGTTTCTTACAATAACCCCTAAAAAATGAAAGTCCAAGGATTAACTCTCTCGGACTTTTATAAATCTTATTGGTTGTTTAATTTACCTAAAAACTGCTTTTGTGAAAATGTAGCCCATTTTGGTATATTGCGCTTAACTTTAGCAACTACAACCGTCATATCATCATTAATGTCGCCATCACGTGAATTAATAACTTCTTCTAATAATAAATCTGCTACTGCTTGTGGGTCTTCGGTTTCAAATTCACTTAGCTTTCGTTTTAACCATGACTCTTTATTTTCTACATGTTTAGGGCCATCAAAAATTCCATCACTCATCATAATTAGTAAGTCTCCCGCTTTTAACTCCATACTAACTACATCGACCTCAAAGTCTTTAATAATACCCATTGGTAAATTACTTGCTTGAACCATTAAAACACGGTCGTTTCTTTTAATGAAACTCGGGATTGAACCAATCTTTAAAAATTTCGCCTTTGCAGTCTGTAAATCAACCATTGCTAAATCAAGCGTCGAGAATATTTCATCTGTCGACCGTAAAGAAAGGACTGAGTTAATCGATTTTATTGCTATGCTCTCTTCAATACCTGATTGAAGTATTTTCTGCAACAATCTTAGCGTTTCATTGCTTTCTAAGTGAGCTCTTTGCCCATTACCCATTCCATCACTAATAGCTATTGCATACTTACTTGAGGCTAACTCAATTGTTGAATAGCAATCCCCCGACAGCCAAGCTCCACCTTTAGCAGCATTCGCGACCCCAGTTTCAATCTCAAACGCTTTCGTCGATCCGAAAGTTATCGTACAAGGGTCATTAGGGTGTTCGCCGCCCTCTTTATTTTTAACAACTACCGTCTCTTGTAATACATCTGAAAGTAATGGTGCAAATAACTTTTCGAATTCACCTAACATATCCGGTCCTGGGAAAGTAATTTCTATATCTATTTTCCCTTCCTCTAAGCTATATATTTCAATTTGTAAAATCTCCAAGCCTAAGCTTTGAATTACTTCTAAAATTTGTTCTTCTTGATGATGATTTTGCATTCGTTCACGTTGTATTTCCTTCGCAAAGTCTTCCATCACTTGTGATACACCAAAAAGTTGATCAGCTACAAGCTTTCTACTTTCCTGCACTTGTCTTTTTAACTTTTTATTAGCCTGAAAATAATTTAATTCTTGTTTGATCGCATCGATTACTTTTTTTGATTTATAACAATAGTTATTCCATTCTCGAAGGAACACTTTGTTGCGGACTTCCTCATGCTCTTCAACTTCATCCATTATATTTTGCATATACCCATATGTTTTATTGAAATTTTCTGCCCAACAATATTCTTTTTTAAAGCACGTTTGACACGTTTTTTCTGTAACATTGCTCAGGAAATAATCAACCTCTTTATTTGACTCCTCATCCTCTACAGTGAGGCCATTATAAGAGAAGCTATTTGCTAAAGCTTGGAATAGGCTTGAAAATTGTTCAACACGATCCGCTGTTACATTTCGCACTTTTCTTAAATATTGTTGCTGTTCATTACTATATTCTTTTGTTCCAGGGATATAGGTAGATATTTTTTTAAAAATAAATATTGGAGTGAAAAAAAGTAATGCGATTGCGACAAATGATTCGTATAACGCATTTGTTAATGACTGACTATTTAATCCAGATAGTCCGATTAGTAACGTACTAATAATAAGAGCAATAGCTACTCCAAATTTTTTATTTTCTTTTAAAAGTCCACCTAACAACCCTGTAAAAGCTAGTAAACTCATTTGATATAAACTACTGACACTCGCTAAGCTAACTATTAAGCCAGTAACTACACCAACTGTTGTTCCTACAGCCACTCCCCCTGTATATGCAAAAACGATAACTAAGTATCTCGTAAGTATATTGGCTATAGATAAATCAAAGACAGTCCAGCCAATCGCTCCAGTCATTACTGAAGCTATTAATATCATTAAACTTATTATTTCCTCATGCCTTAACGCATGCCTTCTATTATTTGTTGTTAATAATGGCACACTTTGTAAAAAAATCATTGCTAACAGTAAACTTAGTCCGGCTTCTAAAAATGCCATCACTAATTCTAGTAATAAAAGATCTGGACCCACCATATACTCAAAACAAAGGCGTGTAATTAAACTTGCTAGAAAAATTGTAAATGGCAAAGTACGCTGATCACTTTTGCTACTAAAATTAATTAGTTTTCTTGTTATTAAAAAAACAGCTAATCCTGAAAATACAAAAACACTATTGATTGGATCTTTTGTTATACTCCCAGCAATTAGAGCCATTGCAATAAGTAAAGCTTTATCACGTTTAATAATGAAAACGGTTGCGAAAAACGGAATAGCAAAAGGCATAATGTCCGTTAATATTGCAGCTCTTCCTAGTAGAAAAGCGATAATCATTAAAAATAAACCTTTTTTTATTAAGACAGTTTCTAATTGCCTTCTTGTTCGTACAAAGAATGGTATTGTGTCTTTCATATGTTCAACTGTTGTTGAAACTCGCATTTTTTTCCCACCCTCCTATTTTTTCTCGCTTGTCCCATGCTTTTTTTCAATTAAAACATAGCTAGTTTTCAAACTTTGTCAAAATAAGAGTGGAAAACAGGTAAACTTATCGACGTTTTTCTTACATTATTGCTAAAACTTTAACTACTTCTCTTTTCTGAGTAATTAATAAACCGCCTAATGGCGGTTTATTTTCTTTGTGCATATAGCTTTAATGCTTCTAATATAAAAGCTTTATCATAGCTAGTTTTTTGATGGATTCTCGTAACCCACTTATCTATATTTTGTACCTCTTTATCATAAAACTTTCCTTTACTTGTACTTAACCAACTTTCCCAATTATAAAACTCCCAATGTGTTACTTCACCCTTATCGAAGATTCGACATTCTAATAACGGTTTCTTTCCTACTTTACGCTGAGATGTTTCAGCAGCTAGGAAAAATTCTTCATTACTTACTTTTGTTAAATCGTATGTCTGCTTACTTATTTTTCCGTTCGGTCTATAGTAGTTAATTGTAGCTTGATTTTCTTCTGCCTGTACTGCTACTTCCGCTGCCGGAAAGTAACCTGCTAACTTTTCTTCACTAAAACAACTAGAGCATTTATCTACTAAAATTGGTTGAATCCATTGATCACCTAAATCACATAAATAACGATTACCCTTTTCATCTAAAGCGATCGCCGCGACATGAGCATCTTCTGTATGTAAGTTCGTTCCGATGGGGTACGACTCAATTCCCGCTTCTTTAAATTCGTCTAACAGCCATATCGTTAAGTCAAAGCAATTACCTGTAATAAGATATTGCTCATAATGTTCTTTCATTAACGATACGCTTCTTTGCTTCTGCTTTGTACCTTGCTCATAAAACCACGCTTTCGTTAACGTTTCCATTGGAAAGCTATTAAATTTATTCCAAACTTTTAATATATCCTGGGGTGCTTTCATCTATTTATACCACCTTAGTTCAAACTTTTATAATCTTCCGGTACCTTCAACGTTTCCGCTTTAGTAAACCGTAAAGCAGGGTGCATAAAAACAAATATCCCTAAACAAAAAGTAAATATACTAGAAAGAAAGATGGTATGAATTGCTCCATAATACTCCCCTAACAAACCACCTACATAGACGCCTAAAGGTAGACCTAAACCACCTATTAAGCCATAAGCTCCAAAAACCCTTCCTCTTATCTGATTCGGAACAAGCCTTTGGCGCAATGTAGGTGCAACAATATTGTAAGGTGCATATACCGCTCCACCGAAAAACATGAAAGCAAACACAAGAAATGGAGTATCAACTTTCGTTAATAGGAACGGGACAATTCCCCACAAAATAATGACACTACCTAATGCGTGAGAATATGCGAAGTTCTTCTTAAAACGGACCCACAAAAATGCTCCTAACAATGAACCAATTGCGAAAAACGTCCACATAAGACCTAATGTTTCCGGTCCAGATTGTAAAACTTTATCGACGTATATTGGAAACATCGGTTCAAGCGGCCCATAAGCAAAATTAAATAACAAAGTTACAACAGCAATAACAATTAGAACAGGGAATTTAAAGATGAAAGTAAATCCAGCCTTGGTATCTTTGAAAAAGCTCAACACTCTTTGACTATTACTTTTATTATCATCTTTACTCGTATCTATTGTTTGGTCGCGCTGATATACTTCTTGAGGAATTTTATAATATAAAAATGAGGCAATGTAAAAGGCCAAAACATCTAGTAAAAGCGTAATTGGCGAGCCGAATGCTGCTACACAAAGACCACCAATAGCCGGACCAACTAAAAAGGCAATTTGCCATGACATTGTAAAAAGCGCATTTGCAGTTTCTAAATCATCTTCATGAATAAACGAAGGCAATATTGCTGAAGTCCCTATCGTAGTAAACGAAGATAGTATTCCATTTATGACTACAACTGTAATAATAAGCTGGAAGTTCAATAGATCAAACCAAAAAAGTAATGGAATACTTAAAAGTAATGTTCCTCTAATTATGTTTTCAAAAATCATTATGTTCCTTCTGTCATACTTATCTAAAATACCCCCGACAAATATACTCGATAGTAATGGTGATATTGTCGCTGAAAAGATGACAATTCCAATCGAAAGAGCGGAACCAGTAACTTCATAGACAAACCAAGCTAACGCAATCCATGAGACTTTTCGACCAAGTTGTAGTACCGTCATCGCGATTAAAAACTTTCTGTAGTACTTATTCCTTAATAGCTTTACATACTCATTCATTGAATAACTCCTTATAATAAAAAATCCTATTTGTTTTTTCTCGAGATAGATATACAAAATTATAACACTTTGAATAATTAATGAAGAAATAGTAACAGTACGAGGGTTGTTACTTTGATAAGAAGAATAAATAAAAAAACCTCATCATAAGATGAGGTTTTTCTATTTTTGATGACCCGTACGGGATTCGAACCCGTGTTACCGCCGTGAAAGGGCGGTGTCTTAACCGCTTGACCAACGGGCCAGAATTATTTACTTGGTAGCGGCGAAGGGGATCGAACCCCCGACCTCACGGGTATGAACCGTACGCTCTAGCCAGCTGAGCTACACCGCCAATATGAAAAACACAAGATTTATAATACAAAAATTAAGTTTATCCGTCAATATTTTTTCATGAAAAAAAGCACCTAAAATAGGTGCTTAATATTTCCAAGCAAGCAGTTAGCTAGCCACGCTTAGCTCCTCTGCCTCCGCGCTTTGATTCCGTATTGCGACGCAGTGAAGCTAAGTTTTCTTCACTATCCTTCAAGAAACGACTCATTTTCGATTCGAAATTTTCCATCGGCTTTCTTGGAGGTCTAGGTGAACGTTGTGGTTTTCCAGAACGTGGTGGTCTTGAAGAAGATGCCGCTTTATTCTCACTTTCGTTCGCCTTTTTAATTGATAGTCCAATCTTGCCATCTGACTCAACGTTGATGACTTTAACTTGAACTTCATCTCCGACCTTTAAAAAATCATTAATGTCTTTGACATAATTGTCAGCAACTTCACTGATATGAACTAACCCTGTAGCACCTTCTGGAAGCTCAACGAACGCTCCAAAGTTTGTAATACCTGTGACCTTCCCTTGTAGCTTGCTGCCTACCTCGATTGACATAAAAAAATTGCTCCTCCTTAAGAAATAAAAAAGTTAACATTACTTTCTTTATTATACGTTACAGAAAATTGCAATGTCAATTTGATGATGGCGGGGTTATGAAAACCTTCTCACCTTCACTTGACAAAAATAAGTCTCTTCTAGCAAGTTCTGCTATATATTCATTATCATTTAATTTAATAACTTCTTGTTGTAATTGCTTTTGTTCCTTCTTTAAAGTAACTAATTTTTCTTCCATTGCTTCTTTTTCTTTTAGTTGACTTGCAATTTTTGCGTCTTGATTGTTCATCATGACAAGCATAGGTACTGTAATTATAGTCATTATTACTACGAGTGCAATTAAACGGTTCTTCAAGTAATTACGCTTTGTATTAGTTTTAACTTGGACCTCATTTTCATACTGTGCGTATTCTGAATGAATTTGAGTAATCTTTCGTTTTCTTGCCGGTTCCATACGTTATTGAACCTCCTAACTCCGCCATTTCTTAATCCATTGCTTTACTTTATTCTGTAATAATACCCAATATCCTTTTCCTTTTAACAAAATTTCCTTCCCTTTGTGTAAATAATTTTTAATCTTTGTCGGAAGTAATGCATAAAGAAGCTTTAAGATCCAGGATATTATCGCAAGAAAGAATTTGCATATTGATAGGAATATGGTGTAAATTACCTTTCCTATCATCATACATAAAGCAAGAACTAGTTGCAACAGCCATATAATGGGCTTAATAATAAGTCCATTGATGAGTTTTCGCAAAAAACGATACAAGGTAATTGTAATGGAAATTAATCTTTCTAATAGTCTCATGTATATTGACTTGAATAAACTTTGGTACATTGCATATCCACAAAGTAATGCTAAAAAAACAAATATGCGAAGTTCACCCTCATTTACATTAAGTAAAACAAGGAAGATTAATAAACCTTGGCATACCCAAAACAAAAAATCATTAATAAATAATATAATCGATTTTTGCTTCTCGATAAATCGTTTATACGTATCAAGTGCAGCACCAACCTCTACCCCCATTGCTATCATAGCCAATGTAGTTAGAAATTGAACGGAAAGACTCATTTAAATAACTTGCTAAAGAACCCTTTAGCTTTCTCCGTTTGCTGCTCATCTAGGTATACAATATCAAATACTTTCCCTTTGATTGAGACATTCCCTTTATCTACATCTAAGTTTTTCATTGATAAGTTTTGACCACGAATCGATAAGTAACCCATAGATGTTTCCAGTAAAAACTCTTCATTATCAAAGCTTTCCACCTGTTTTACGCCGGTGATTTCTACCGCTCTCCTCCCTCTCATAATAATGTCATGCTGTGCTTCAGTTGCACCTTTATTCACTGTATTATTTTCATAATAGCGTTCCATTACTATCGCCTCCCTCTACCAAAATATTTATGAGAATTTATGAATAAATAGAACAAGCCCTCTATAAATCTTTGTAGAAAGAGAGTAATTTATTTCTAAAGGGTAAAAAACCCATCCTTTAAATGGATGGGTTTTCGATTCTTTCTTCTTTTACGATAGAGTAAAGTTCTTCTGCTTCAGCTTTTTTCGCATTCTCAGATATCGCTTCTACCTTTACCGTTAATATTTTTTGGCCAAATTTAAGTGTTAGCTCATCGCCGACTTTAACTTTTGTACTTGCTTTCGCTTCAAGCCCATTAATAGAAACACGACCACTATCTGCCACTTCCTTCGCTAGTGTTCTTCTCTTAATGATCCGCGAAACTTTTAAAAATTTATCTAATCTCATTTAATTACACCTCTCCCCAAATAAATCACTAAAATGCTTTTCCTCGTAACATTCTCTTAAGAATGCAAAAGTCCTGCAATTACATTTTATCTTTTCTTCGCTTGATTCCATAAGTTATCCATTTCTTCAAGAGACATATCTTCTAATTTTACGCCTGATTTTTTCGCATTTTCTTCAATAAAATGAAAACGTTTTTCGAACTTACGAATACAACTATTGATTGCGATTTCAGGGTCAATCTTCAAGAATCTAGTAACATTGACAATCGCAAATAATAGGTCGCCTATTTCTTCTACCTGCTTATCATAATCTTGTTGAAAAACTTCATGGAATTCTGTGACCTCTTCACGAACTTTTTCCCAAGCATCCACTACATTTGGCCAGTCAAATCCAACTTTAGCCGCTTTTTTCTGAATGGCATATGCTTTTAAAAGCCCTGGTAAACTTTTATTAACACCACTTAAATGTGAGTAATCGCTAGCATTTTTCTTTTCTCTATTTTTAATCTTTTGCCAGTTCTCGACAACTTGCTCTTCTGTTTGTAACTTTACATCTGCAAAAACGTGAGGGTGGCGGCGAATCATTTTCTCGCTTAAATTCTTAATAACATCGTCAATTGAAAAATAGCCATCGTCTTCGCCGATTTGAGCATGAAGTAATACTTGTAAAAGAACATCGCCAAGCTCTTCAATGAGATGGTCATCATCCTGTTCATCAATAGCTTCAAGAACTTCATAGCTTTCTTCTATTAAATATTTTTTTAGCGTTTCATGTGTTTGTTCTTTATCCCACGGACAACCGTTCGGTCCACGTAAAGTTGCAATGGTTTGACGCAGAAACTCAAAATTACGATAAAGTACTTCTTCCTTTTTTACAGGTGGAACATATACAGAAGTTAAATTACTAAGAGTCACCGCTCGGTCTAATTCATGTAATTTTACGGTTTCTATCTTTTCTTCCATACTACCCGCAGCTGTTACAATTTTAACTTCATAATCATCTGGCAATAGCTCCATTAATGTTAACTTCACCTCTGAAGCGATAAAGGCATCATAAACTTGGCTAATAATGATATGATGACGTACTTGTAATTCGTTCCGCTTCAACACTGTTCCATCAACAAATTGACACCCATCGTTCGGGTCTATTTTAAGTGCAGTAAACAGAGTGTCCAGAAAGCTTTGGCCTCCCGCAATATTTATTTTATACCCGCGTTTTTTTCCTTCTTCTAATAATAATTGCACTGTACTCTCTGCAACCATTGGATGTCCTGGTACTGCATAAACTATATCTTTCGTTTCAGCTTCACTTAATAGCTTTTCCGCGATAGTAGCATATACGTCTTCAAACGCTTTATTTTCCTCATATATATTGTCATATGAACAATAGTGAACACCTTCTGTTTCTAAATAGGGTACAACTGGGTGTTCCTTCGTACGTAAATATAACGCTTCCGCCTCTTTTAATATTCGTAATGTACCTAGTGTGATCTGCTGCTCATCACCAGCACCTAGACCAATAATTTTAATAGATTTACTCACAATATCATCCTTCTTATCTTTCTCTTTTTAATATTGGAATTTTTTTTGCGATAGGAAGAGCCTTAAGTTCCTCTTCAGAATAAACACCGACAAATATAATCGTCCCAAGATAAACGGCTACTCCTAGAACTGCTGTACTTAGGGCAATAAAAGCTGCTCCTAAGCGCGTGTTCATATGTAAGTGAAGGAAATCACTTATTAAAAATTGCCAACTACTGCACGCAACAATTAGGAAGATTGTTGCTAATAACATTAATAGTATTTTTTTTAATGAAGGTATACAACCTCCAACTTTTCTAAGCATTGCAATGACATTTAATAATGCAATAAAAGAAAAACCTATTACTGTGGCAAGAGCAGCTCCTTTCGTTGCATATATAGGAATTAAAGCTAGAGATAATATGATTTTTAAAATAATACCATAAGTGACGTGGCGAGCAGTCAACCCGATATAACCTACACCTTGTAGCACAGCCGATGTAGTAGAAGTTATAGAACTGAAAAGGATTGAAAAACTTAAAATAAGTAAAACATCTGTTCCTTTTCCGTCTGTAAAAAGCATAATATTTACAGGTTCGATTATAATTGCTAGTCCAGCAACTGCTGCAAGCCCGAATAATAAACTAGTTCGCAACGCTAACTCCGCTTTACTTCTTAGTTCTTCCCATTTCTTTTGCGCAAAAACAGTAGCTAACATCGGAATAAGTGGTAATGCAATTGATGTAGCAATAACTGTTCCTAGCTGTATTAATGGTTGTCCTCGATCATAAACACCTTTCATGATTTTAGCTTCCTCTACGTTAATACCTATTGTTTTTAATAAAGGAACCATCGTAAACGCATCAATTGCCTGAAATAAAATTAAGGCCATTGCGCTTAAACAAATCGCAAAGCCATGCATATATATTTTCTTTATAACAGTTGTATACCCGTTGACCTTCTTAATGTGCATTAAGAAAGCTCGATATGATATGTCTTCTCTACTAATTAAAAATAATAAAACACCTGCAAAGAACACTCCTATTATTGATCCAAATGCAGCACCAGTACCTACCACATAATCTCCAAAACCGTTTTTAACAAAAATGTATGTAAACGTTAATATTACCGTAATGCGTATAACCTGTTCGATAATTTGAGTCATAGCTGTCGGTTTCATGTCGCCCAGTCCTTGATAATACCCGCGAACAACAGCGACAAATGGGACAAATAAAAAAATAAAAGAAATTGCTCGAATCGGCAGTACCAATTGATTGTCTTGCATAAATGAAGCGATAACAGGGGCTCCTAAATAAAAGATTAGAAATATTACTAATCCAGCTATTTGTAAACTAATAAAGGATAACGCCAAAAACTCTTGGAGCTTCTCTTTGTTTTTAACTCTATATTCTGCAACAAATTTAGAAATTACAACTGGAAAACCAATCGTTGCAAAAATGATTGCCATCCCATAAAAAGGATATACTTGTTGATAAACATAAAATCCGATATCTCCAGCCATATTTTGATACGGCACTCGATATATTGCAGAAATTACTTTTGTAATTACTCCGGCTATTGATAATATAATTGCACCTTTCAATAGCGTTCCTTTACTCATTACCTCACCATCCACAAACACAAATATCAATTGTTTCATTATATCATAATAAGAAAAGCTGATGCTCCCGTTTAGCGCCGTATAACCTTATCGTACTTCGACTCGAAATAAAGGAAACACGATGAGCTTTGCGAATCGATGTTGACTTATCGCAAACGAGAAGTATGAAGTTAACTAGTCGCTAGGAGTCGAAGCTAGACAGATAAAGAAAAGCTGAAGGAATCGCTAATTTCACTAAACACGCCGATGTCCTGTCGGCAACGTGAAATTCCTCGCAACCTAGCTTGTGCATAAAAACGGGCAAAGGAAAACGAAAAAGAGGCAGCATAGCTGCCCCTTAACATCTTATTGTTCCATTTGTCTTGCAAGAAAGTTTGCTGCAGTTTCTACTAGCTTTTGCTCAACGTCACCCATCGACTTCTCGTCTTTGGATATAAACAACACTGCACCAATCGGATCTCCGCCTGCAATAATTGGGGCAACAATAAAAGAAGAAATCTCTTCTCCATGCCCATCAATAATTTCCGTTTCACCTTCTGGACTTTGTAAATTTGTTGATCTTTCATCCATTGTTTTCTCAACAACTTGTCCTATGCTTTTGTTTAAGTATTCTTTTTTGGATCCACCAGATACTGCGATGAACGTATCGCGATCTGCAATAAGTACTAAATGACCACTGCTATCATAAAGAGAGTCAGCGTATTCTTGGGCAAAATGACTTAATTCACTTATTGGAGAGTACTTCTTCAAAATTACTTCTCCATCTCTGTCAACAAAGATCTCTAAAGGGTCGCCTTCTCTAATTCTTAATGTTCTTCTAATTTCTTTCGGTATTACTACGCGACCTAAATCATCAATACGACGAACAATTCCTGTTGCTTTCATCTAGTGATGCCTCGCTTTCATCTTTGATGTTTTTATTGGCGCTTCATAAAAGACTTACATCTAATGAAGATTTCACCATTAACTTGGTTATAGTATCCTTCTCTTGCCAAGAACTATACATTTTGTCCAAATTATGAAGAAGAAATTGTATCTCTTTTTAGGTCCTTCATTTTTATCAAGAATTTTTCCACTAATAGTAGAGCTTCAGACATCGCTATTCCTTTAGCGTTTACGCCAACTTTAAACTTTTTATGGTCAATTAATATAGGCGATTGAAATTTCCTTCCAAAGTCTGTTACTGCACCATAAAGTAAGGCAGGATCTGTCTCATTTGAACCTTCTTCTGTAAACAATATTTCAATTACATTTCTTCGCTCTGAAATAGATTCCACTTTATGCTTTTGTGATAATATTTTAATTGATGCTACGCGAAATAAATCTTCAACTTCTCCAGGGTACTCTCCGAAGCGATCAATCATATCTGATTGCAAATCAAAAATATCTTCTTTTGTCTGTAACGCTCGGAATCGTTTGTACATATCGATCTTTTGTTTTGAGTCTTCTATATAGTGATCAGGAATATAGGCATCAACTTCAAGGTTTAGTTCTACATCAGGTGTTTTCTCTTCCTTTTTCAACCCACGTTTTTCTTCAATTGCTTCCTGTAACATTTGAGAATATAAATCAAAACCAACTGAGTCAATATAACCATGCTGCTGTGCACCTAATAAATTTCCTGCTCCGCGTATTGCTAAATCACGCATAGCAATTTTAAATCCGGAACCAAGCTCTGTAAATTCTTTAATGGCTTGTAACCTTTTTTCCGCAACCTCTGTTAAGACTTTATCTCGTTGATATGTGAAGTAAGCATAAGCAACTCGATTGGATCTTCCGACTCTTCCTCTCAATTGATAAAGTTGTGATAATCCCATTTTATCTGCATCTTCTACAATTAATGTATTTACATTTGGAATGTCAACGCCAGTTTCTATAATCGTTGTGCTTACGAGGACATCATAATGCCCTTCAAGAAAATCAAGAATTACTGCTTCTAATTCATTTTCGTTCATCTGTCCATGCGCATAGGCAATTTTAGCTTCTGGCGCAAGCATTGATAAGGATTCTGCTTTTTTCTCAATGCCTTCAACTTTGTTATATAAATAAAAAACTTGACCATCACGAGCCATTTCACGTTCAATTGCTTCACGTATTAGCCCAGGGTTTGATTCTACAACATACGTTTGAACCGGATAGCGGTTTTCCGGTGGTGTTTCAATAACAGATAAATCGCGGACACCTAATAGTGACATATGAAGTGTCCGCGGTATCGGTGTTGCCGTTAACGTTAAGACGTCAACGTTTGTTTTTAGTTGTTTTAATTTTTCTTTATGCTTAACCCCAAAACGCTGTTCTTCATCAATAATTAATAAGCCTAAATCACGGTACGTTACATCTTTTGATAATAGTCTGTGCGTTCCTACTACAATATCAACAGTCCCTGCTTTTAACCCTTTTGTTGTCTCTGCTTGTTGCGCCTTCGTTCTAAAACGACTTAACAGACCAATATTTATCGCATGATCTTGAAACCTTTCTGTTAACGTTTCATAATGCTGTTGCGCTAATATCGTTGTCGGGACTAAAAATGCTACTTGTTTGCCATCGACAATTGCTTTAAATGCTGCACGAATAGCCACTTCTGTTTTCCCGTAACCAACATCGCCACATAATAAACGGTCCATCGGTTTTGTATCTTCCATATCCTTTTTTATTTCGTTAATTGTACGTATTTGATCATCCGTCTCTTGATATGGAAAAGAATCTTCAAATTCCCTTTGTTCTGAGCTATCTTCAGAGAAAGCATAGCCTTTTGCTGCTTCCCTTGCTGCATATAACTTAATTAGGTCATCGGCAATGTCTTCAACAGATGAGCGCACTTTGTTTTTTACTTTTTTCCAATCGCTTCCGCCAAGTGCATATATTTTAGGGTCTTTTCCTTCGGATCCAACAAACTTTTGCACTTGTTCAATTTGATCCACTGGTACGTAAAGCTGATCATTACCTGCATACTTTAAATGCAAGTAATCTTTATGTATACCGTTCATATCTAATGTTTTAATCCCTAAGTACTTCCCAATACCATGATTCACATGAACGACATAATCGCCAACTTTTAACTCACTGTAGCTTTTAATTCGTTCAGCATTAGACATTTTTTGCTTTTTAACTGGTTTTCTGACGCGTTGCTTAAATACTTCTGACTCCGTAATTACAACCAGCTTAAGCATTGGTAATTCAAATCCCGCACTTACACTAGAGGCAATTATTTGTGGGCGTTCAGAATTTATAATTCCATCTCTACTAATATCAGCTTCTATTTTATAATCGTATAGTGCATTTCTTAACCGCTTTGCTCGTTCTTGGTCTGCCGCTAGGAAGACAACTGTTTGATTCGCTCTTTGCCAACGGTCTAGTTCATTTTTCAATAAATGCAGTTGCCCATGAAAGTTTTGCATAGATTGACTAGGTAAGTTAATAAGTTTTTGTGGGTTCGTATTAGTCACATGGCGCATCATAAATGTGAAATATATTATAGGCTTATTATTTTGTGCCATTAACTCTTGAAAAGAATGAGATAAATTAAAGTTTGCTAAAAAGCCTCCTTGTGTTAGCAGTGTTGTCTGCCATTCCGCTTCTTCCTTTTCTAATCGTTCAGCTGCATCGTAAACTCTGCTCAATTCATCAATTAATACTAGTCCATCTTTTGGCAAATAGTCTAGCAAACTATGTTTCTTTTCATAATATAAAGACATGTATTTATAATATTGATCAATAGGTTGATGTTGTTGAAGTTGTTCTAATTCATGGCCAATTTGCTCTGATAGAAGACCTTGAATTTTTTTATCTTTCACTGTTTTTAGTGTTTTTGCTAACTCTTCCTTTAATAACATTGCAGCCCTGTCATATTGCTCATCAAAAAGAAGTGTTTCCTTTGCAGGTCCATATGTAATTTGCTCGAGCGTCTTTTCAAACGAACGTTGACTTTCTGCGTCAAAATAGCGAAGTGAATCTATGTCAGTATCAAATAATTCAATTCGAACTGGATTTTCTTCAGTTAGTGGATAAATATCAATAATTCCACCTCTTATACTGAATTGTCCAGGGGTTGTTACCATTGAAGTTCTTTCAAATCCCATCCCTAACATCATTCCCAAAAAATGATCCAGGTCAATTTCTTCTCCTAATAGTAAAGAAATTTGACTACTCTTCCACATTGCTTTTGGCGGTAAAATTCTTCTAAAACCAGCAACTGGTACAATCACAATACCACGGTTTTCTCTACTCCAGTGATTTAATACTTCAAGGCGTTGTCCTTTTAGTTCTGGGCTCGCTATTGCAATTTCAGAAGCTATTAGATCGTTAACGGGATATAAAAAAATCTCATTCTCAGACACAAGTTCACTTAAGTCGTCATAGAGCTTTTGTGCTTGAAATAAGTTATGAGTAACAATTATCTGGGACTTTTTCGTTCTTTTATAAAGTGAAGCCATGTAAAAAGATCGAGCTGATCCTCCTGTACCCGAAACTAATTGCTCAGATAATCCTGCTTCTACCCCGCTTATGACACTATTTATTTCTTCAGATTTTGCAATTAAGTCTATTAGTCTTTCCAAAGGAATCCCCCCTCCTTTTTACAACGGAAAAATGCTTTGGTCCTCACCAAAGCTACTGTATGAATGTTTCTAATTCATGAAATTGTGGATTTCGTTGCAATGCTTCCTGACAATCTTCACAAATTGTTTTCACCGTCATATCACCATTTGTTTTATAATCAATCATTTCTAATCGTTCACTATCATTTAAATGATCGAATCCTAATTGTTGTGCAGAAACAGATTGTTGATCTAATTTACCAACTTGATGGTTACAATGCCTACATACATAATTTATTGCCATCTATATAAAATCCTCCTTAATTGCTCACACTTTTTTTCTAGTATGAACAATCGGAGTTAAAAATATGCATTAGTTAAATTCGTTCATTACATTTAAGAACGGTGTATCTAACCACTTCTCACACGCATCAGCTGCTTTTTCTACCGCTTCATTAATTAGTTGTTGCTCCTCTTTATTAAATGTTCCTAAAACATAATTTGGAACACTCATCCCACTTGGTGGGCGATCAATTCCGATACGAACACGTTTAAATTTTTCTGTGCCTAAATGTTGAATTAATGATTTAATTCCGTTATGACCGCCAGCACTTCCTTTTTGTCTGAGGCGAATCTTACCATGAACTAAATCTAAATCATCATAAATGACAACTAAATCTTCTATATCAATATTGTAGTAGTCCATAATTGGCCGAACCGCTTCACCTGAAAGGTTCATATACGTTAAAGGTTTTATGAGAATGACTTTTTCCCCATTCATTACTGTTTGTCCATATAATCCTTTACTTTTTTCTTTGTTCAATGGTACATTCCATCGATTTACTAATAGATCAACAACATCAAATCCTACATTATGTCGCGTATTATCATACTTTCTACCTGGATTTCCTAAACCGACGATACACTTCATTGAGTTACCCTCTTTCTCCCTTTACTTTATGTATTATTTAGCGAAAAAAGACGTAACCAAATGGTTACGTCATATTTATTCTTCTCTTTCTTCACTCGCGCCATTTATAATATCTGGCTCACCAGCTACATCACTCTCTGCATCTGGTTTGTCCTCATATGTTTTTGGAGGTAGCACTGATACGACAACTTCTTCAGCATCATGTTGAATATCGTATGGACAATTTTCACTAATATCCTTTACTTGTAATGACTCATTAACCTCAAGGTTACTAACATCTACATGAATTACATCAGGTACTTCATTAGGAAGAGCTCTTACTTTCAATTGTCTTACACCATGTTGAACAAGACAATCTTTCGGAGCATTTGGACTCCCCTCAAAATGTACCGGAACTTCTGCAGTCACTTCTTTGTTCATATCAACTTCAAAGAAATCAACATGAACATAATCATTTTTCAATGGGTCCCTTTGTGCTTCATGTATCATAACAGAATGGTTCCCATCGCCATTAACTAATGTAAACACACCATGCTGTCCAACTTGTTGATAGAGTTTTTTAAATTCCGAACTATCAACGTAAAGCAATTCATTTTCTGGCATATTAGTTCCGTAAAGAACAGCCGGGATATTACCTTCATCTCTAATACTTTTTAAAACAGACCCTGTTGTGTCGTGTCTTGTGTTTGCTTGTAATTCCATTTCCATATTTATCACCTTTCCATCAAAAAAGATTTCACATTATATGTTTTCCCATGATGGAGAGGAATCAAACATTAAATTCCTTAATCGAACAATTTACTTACAGAAAGTTTCTCATGCACACGGATAATTGCTTCACCAATAAGTGGTGCTACTGAAAGTTGAGTAATTTTTCCGATCATCTTTTCTTCTGCTAATGGAATTGTATTCGTAACTACAAGTTCCTTTATTTTTGAATTTTCGATTCTTTCAATTGCTGGTCCTGAAAGAACTGGATGTGTACAACATGCATAAACTTCTTTTGCACCACTTTCAATTAATGCACTAGCTGCTAAAGTAATCGTTCCAGCAGTATCAATAATATCGTCAATTAGTATACATGTTTTCCCTTCAACATGACCAACAATGTTCATTACTTCTGCTACGTTTGGCTTCGGTCTGCGTTTATCAATAATTGCAATTGGTACGTTTAAACGGTCTGCCATTTTACGCGCGCGAGTAACACCACCATGGTCTGGTGAAACAATAACTAAATCCTCAAAGTTTTTCTTGCTAAAATAATCAGATAAAATAGGTACACCTAGCAACTGATCAACTGGAATGTCGAAAAATCCTTGAATTTGGGAAGCGTGTAAATCCAAACTAATTACACGTGTTGCACCAGCTGTTTCTAAGATATTTGCTACTAGTTTAGCTGTGATTGGTTCACGAGCACGGGCCTTACGATCTTGACGAGCATATCCATAATAAGGCATAACGATATTAACCGTTTTAGCAGAAGCACGTTTTAGTGCATCAATCATAATTAACAGTTCCATTAAATGTTCATTTACAGGGTCACTTGTTGATTGAATGACGTAAACATCACAGCCACGAATGCTTTCTTCTATATTAATTTGTACTTCGCCGTCACTAAAACGCGTAACTGTACTTTTCCCCATAGGGACGCCAATCTTTTCAACAATCTCTTGCGCTAAATCACGATTTGAATTTAAAGTAAAAACTTTCAAGTTTGAATCAGAATATGGCATGAAATGAAACCCTCCGAATTATCTCTTATTAGTCTTTTTTAACGTAATTTTCTTTGTTTGTTTGTCTACTACGAGCGATTGATAATGCACTTGCAGGGACATCATCTGTTATTGTTGACCCTGCTGCAACATATGCTTCTTTTCCGACAGTCACTGGTGCAATTAAATTTGAATTACAGCCAATAAATGCCCCATCTTCAACCTTTGTTAAAAACTTGTTTTTACCATCGTAATTAACTGTAATTGAGCCACAACCAATGTTTACATTAGCACCAATTTCTGCGTCTCCTAAATAACTTAAGTGCGATGCTTTACTTCCTTTCCCAAAGGTAGATTTTTTAACCTCGACAAAGTTTCCAATCTTCACTTCATCAGAGATAGTTGAAAGTGGGCGAATATGCGAAAAAGGTCCGATAGTTACATCATTACCAATTTCACTTTGTGTAATTACTGACTGTTTAATTTCGTTACCATTTCCAATTGAACAATCTACAATTTCAGTGTTTGGTCCAATGATACAATCATTACCTATTGTTGTATTTCCACGAATAACTGTTCCCGGATAAATAATTGTATCTTGCCCAATAATTATATCATCCGAAATATATGTATTTTCTGGGTCAATTAAAGAGACACCATTTCTCATATGTTGTTCATTAATGCGCTTTTTCATAAGAACTTCAGCCTTCGCTAGTGCAACACGGTCGTTTACACCTAACGTTTCGTCAAAGTCACTTGTTTGGTAAGCAGATACAATTTCACTAGATGCTTTTAAAATTTCTATCACATCAGGCAAGTAGTATTCACCTTGTGCGTTATTATTATCTACTTTTTTAATCGTAGCAAATAATGCTTTATTATCAAAACAGTATGTCCCTGTGTTAATCTCAGTAATCTTTTGCTCTTCTTCACTAGCGTCTTTTTGTTCCACAATTTTAGCTACATTACCAGATGCGTCGCGAACAATTCTTCCATATCCGAGTGGATTTGCTGCTTCTGCTGTTAGAATTGTTACTTTTGCTTGGTTAGTTTCATGATGATTTATTAACTGCTCCATTGTTTCTGCAGTGATTAAAGGTGTATCACCACAAACTACAATAGTTGTTCCTTCTTTATCTTCTAAAAATGGAGCTGATTGCTGAACTGCATGTGCTGTACCTAATTGCTCATGCTGCATTGCAAATTTCACTTGTCCATGTAATTGTTTTTCTACTTCTTCTGCACCGTAACCAACAATCGTTACAATCTCTTGACAAGAAAGTTTATTCACTTGATCTACGACGTGTTGGACCATTGGTTTACCGCAAACTGGGTGTAGAATTTTATGTAAATTTGATTTCATTCTCGTACCTTTACCTGCTGCTAATATTACTGCAAATCTATTTGACATTAATTGCACCTCCATTAACCTACTTATCCATTAACGAATATATCTTAAATCTATAATTAATTCAAGAAACATGGCGTTCATGAGCTGTATTAATAATAAAACTATTTAAAAAGCTAAAATGAATAAAAAAAAGAACCTAAACCACTAGGGTAGGTTCTTGCTTGGCATTATTATGCCCCTGCTTCTTCAAATTCAACTTCCATTTCCCCAACACGGTGATACTCAGCTAAAACTGTATCTTGAATTTTAGCACGGGTACCCGAATTAATTGGGTGAGCGATATCACGGAATTCTCCGTCTGGAGTACGCTTACTTGGCATTGCAACAAACAAGCCGTTATTACCATCAATTACACGAATATCATGTACAACAAACTCATGATCTAGTGTAATGGAAGCGATAGCTCTCATGCGTCCTTCCGTATTTACACGGCGTAATCTTACGTCAGTTACTTCCACTTGTAGTCACCACCTTTAAGGAATATCAGAAACTTTATTTTATGAATATTCTCTATCGGTAGCTCAAATCCTTCTTTTTTTGTAAAATTTTTAATAAATTTTCTAAATTTTATAATATTTTTTATTTTTTCTCTTTTACTAGTGCAATAACTTCCATTTCAATTAAGGCATCTTTAGGAAGTCTAGCTACTTCTACACACGAACGAGCTGGTTTATGAGTTTCGAAGTATTGCTCATATATTCCATTAATAATCGGAAAGTCATTCATATTTTTAATAAAAAGGGTTGTTTTAACTACTGTTTGTAATGAAGCGTTTGCCGCTTCTAATACTGCTTTCATATTTTCAAATACTTGATGTGTTTGTTCTTCAATACCGCCTGTTATCATTTCACCTTCGGGAGTTAAAGGAATCTGACCTGAGCTATAAAACATATTATTAATAACTATACCTTGAGAATAAGGGCCGATTGCTTTTGGAGCCTTATTAGTTTGTATCGCCTTCATGTTTCACACTCTCCCCACTAGTTAAGAACTCTTTGTAATTTCCATCGGTGACAGAAATTTGTTTGGAAGTTTCATCTACTTCGTCGACTTTAACTAACGAAACATAATCATTTATTAGTTTTGCTTCTTTGTCTTGTGCTTCAATGAGCACGCCAATACCTGCAACTTTCGCCTGAAACTCATTTAATAATGAAACCATGCCTGAAATAGTTCCACCAGCTTTCATAAAATCATCAACAATTAAAACATTTGAGCCAGTTTTTAAACTACGGCGCGACAATACCATAGTTTGAATTCTTTTTTGTGACCCTGAAACATAATTAATACTAACCGTCGAACCTTCTGTTACTCTTGTATCTCGGCGGACAATAACAACAGGAACATTTAAAAATGAAGCAATTGAATAAGCGAAAGGTATTCCTTTTGTAGCTACCGTCATTACAACATCTATTTTTCGATCTGCGAAGATTGAAGCATATAAACGTCCTATTTTTTTCATCAGGCGAGAGTCACCTAAAATATCGGTCATAAATAAATAACCACCTGGAAGAAGGCGTTCTGAATTAGCTACGGTTTCTTTCAAGTCAGAAATAACTGTACTAGCTTCTTGTTGATTAACAAGAGGTATGTATAATACTCCTCCAGCAGCCCCAGCAACTGTTTTTAAGGTACCAATACCTTCATGCTCAAAACTACTTTTTATTATCCCTAAATCTTCACTAATAGAAGATTTTGCAGATTGATATCTTTCCGAAAAATAAGATAAAGATATTAGTTCATGTGGTTGATCCAATAACACCCTCGTCATATCGACGAGACGAGCACTTCGTCTTAATTTCATGTGTTTCACTCCAAAAAGTTCCTTATTTATTTAAATGGTGATTCGCCTAAGATCCGAACAGCATAAACTTGATTGCAAAAACCTCTTAAACCATTATAAATTCTTTGCATTCTAGATTCGTGCTCTGTAATAGCAAAGACAGTTGGACCACTTCCACTCATAAGCACTCCATCTGCACCAAAACGTTGTAATTGTGTTTTTAATTGTTTGACTTCAGGATATTTTTCTAACGTGACAGTTTCAAGAACATTCCCTAATGATTGGCATATTGTAGAATAATCTTGCTCTTCAATCGCTTTTATCATCTGGTCAACATTTGGATGTGTTACATTTTCTAAGTTTAACTTACTGTATACGTCAGCTGTGGAAACGCCAATAAAGGGCTTAGCTAAAATAACCCAACAAGGAGGTGGCGCGGGTAGATGTTCGATAATTTCACCTCTACCAGTAGCAAGTGCAGTTCCTCCATACACACAGAATGAAACATCTGAGCCAATTTCAGCACCAAGAACTGCTAGTTCATCTAAAGACAAACCGAGCTTCCACATTTTATTTAAACCTCGCAATGTTGCTGCTGCATCACTACTACCCCCAGCTAGTCCAGCCGCTACAGGGATTTGTTTATCAATGGAAATAGTTACTCCCTCATTGACTTGAAAGCGTTCCTTCAAAAGTGCTGCTGCTTTATATGCTAAATTGCGTTCATCATTTGGAACGTATCTACTATGTGAAGAAATAGTTATTTTATTTTCTTTTAACGGTGTAAGCTCTATCCTATCTGCTAAATCAATCATTGTCATAATCATCTTTACTTCATGAAAGCCATCTTGACGTTTATGTAGTACGTCTAATGCTAAATTGATTTTGGCAGGAGCTTTTTCTAATATTCTCATTTGCTCACCTACTTATAAGCTGTGCATTACTTGGATTATTGTACCATAAATTAAGTTATTTGAAGTAATGAAACTTAAAATACCGAAGCGATAGCTTCGGCATTTATGCAACAATGGAAACTAGTGTTGTTTATTAACAAGCTGCTGCTCAGCGATTTCAATGGCTCTTTTAACCATATTACCAGCGTCACGGGCACGAATTCCGCCCCAACCTTCTTTTTGAACAACATCATAGAACCCTAGTTCTTTAGCTAATTCTTCTTTCATATGCTCTGACATTATTCCTCGCCGTCTGCTCAAAATAACAACGCTCCTTTCTTGTTGCCTTATTAGTTTGAGTAAACGGAAGAATAGTTATTACGAATAATTGTTGTCATATTTCCCATAAAAAGAAAACGAGACAGTTATTGGTTTTTAGATAAAGAAAAAAGCAGTTAGACTATTGCCTACTGCCCACCTGCTGCTATATCTGTAGATGCTCCTTCAAAGAATGTTATTTCAACTGTTTCCGTTAGTACGTCTGCGTAACTATAAGAAACACGTTCAAACGCATTTTCATCTTGATCTAATTTAACAATAAAGACTGATGGATACGTTTCTTCGAGCACTCCGGAACGTTGAATTGTCTTACGTCTACCACCATTTGCTTTAAGTGTTAAGCGCTTACCAACATTCTCATCAAGTGAACGTTTAATGTCCATTAAGGTTTTTCCCATCTACTACACCTCACTTATGTAAATTATAACATTTTTGGGGCGGTTTCGTCAAATAAACATTAAATTATAGCAATGAAACAAATTATTTGTCAATCGCTTTTTCAAAAATGTCATATACATATTTTGCTAAAAAAGTGAGAAATTATGTACATAAAAAAACCTTTCATACATTCTACGTATAAAAGGCCACCTAATTATTCATCATTATTTTCCTTATAAGGCATGCCAGTTCGTAATATCCCGCGTGTTTCTATGCCACCTAAACCTTCATCTCCGGTTAAGGTATTTCGCAATACGTCCCATACATTTATTCTTTCCATGAACGATGTATAGCTTATTTTTGCAACGATATATACAGGGTCGAGCGCGTGAATATTAATTCTCCCTGGAGAGCTAGCAAAATTTGCGCCTGCACGTATTAATGATTCAAAGTGAGATTGACAAGCCCCAGCAAATATCACTAACTGGTCAAGTTGCGGTTGGTATTGCCTTGCTTTACGAACGCTATCAGCAAAAAATTGTGAATGTCGATACGCTTTAAGTTCACTTTTATTTCCCTTATTTTTAGAGTAAGCATCATGCCCGGTAATCACTAAAATATCTGGTTTAACTTTTTCTAACAGCTCTTTAACTTTAAAAGGCATTTCACTTTCTTGCATATGAATACCTTGTACAGGAATACCTAACTTCTTATAAAGAGCTAAGCATTTATTTAAGTAAATAGGATCTCCATCAATATGAAGAACACGACCTGGTATTTCAAAAAATAATTTCTTCGTGCCATATCCGGAAGTCGCATTATACTCCGAACGTTGCTTTAATAAGTGATAATCTTGCCTAAATAAACGGTATGATGTATCTTCTTTTTCTTTTGTTTGGCTACGTTTTGCTTTTTTTTCACTAATATTGACTACTACTATGTCATCAATCGGTGCATCAGCAACTAAACGATAATCTTCTCCATATAACTCTACAGTATTATCTTCTTTAACAGTGACGACCCGAAATAGCATGTCACAATCGTATGAACGTCTTCCGACGATATCTCCCACTTTAATATTCATAATCAATCCTCCTAAGAGAGACCGTTTAACGAGTAACGAGTACATCTCTTTTTAGATTATGAAACGGGAAAGTAATTAGTGATTATTCTTTTAATAAATGATGTAATTCATCGCTTAGTTTTGCAAATTCCTCAATTGATAAAGTTTCGCCACGTCGTTTAGGATCAATTCCTGAAGCATTTAAAGCTTGTTCCACTTTATCTTTCTCATCTTTCCCGAAGAAACTTTTTAAATTATTAATAATTGTTTTTCTTCGTTGAGCAAAACTAGCTCGGACAACTTCAAACATAAATTCTTCGTCTTTTACAATTGCCAGTGGTTCCGTTCTTTTCGTAATTTTTATTACTGCAGAGTCAACGTTAGGCTTTGGTATAAAAACGGTGTGAGGAACAGTCATTACCGTTTCCGCTTCAGCAAAGAATTGGATAGCTATACTTAATGACCCGTACTCTTTTGTACTTGGTTTGGCCGCAATTCGGTCCGCTACTTCTTTTTGAATCATAATAACGATACCTCTGATCGGTAAATTATCGTTTAGTAATTTTAATATGATTGGAGTCGTTACATAGTATGGTAAGTTTGCTACAACCATGATATCTTGTCCATCTGAGAAGTTCTCTTCTATGACAGCGTGAATGTCCGCTTCAAGAACATCTTGATTAATGACTTTTGCATTTTCATAAGGCTCTAATGTTTCCTCTAAAATAGGAATTAATCGTTGGTCAATCTCAAAAGCAACAACGTTTTTTGCTTTTTTAGCTAATCGCTCTGTCAGTGAACCTATACCAGGTCCAATTTCAATAACACCGCTATCTGGCGATAAATCCGCTGCGGAAACAATATTATTTAATATATTTTGATCAATTAAAAAATTTTGTCCTAAGCTCTTTTTAAATGAAAAGTTATGTTTCGCAATTATCTCTTTCGTTCGTTGTGGAGCTGAAATATCTTTATTCATCTTCTTCCTCCTGTAACACTTTAGTCATAGCATCTGCAAATAACTCATTACTAATTTGGAACATCTGCAATCTTTTATGAAGCTGTTTTCCGTTTGTATAACCTATTTTCAGTATGCCACCTAATTTTTCTCGTCTTTTTTTCGCTTTATTACCTGCAATTAAACCAAAGTAGATGAGATCTTGGTACGTTATTTCTTCTACCGTTTCGATAAACTCTTGCATCGCGTTCTGTAATGCTTTTTTTATTATTTCAGGAGAAGCATGTTCAACTCCAATCCCCTTCCCACTTTTAGGTCTTGCATCTTTCTTTTCTATAAATGCATGCTTACAACCAGGTACTTGTTCTCTAATTTGCTGACGAATTTTTTGGCCAGGATAGTCTGGGTCTGTAAAAACTATGACACCTCTTATCTCTTGCGCATGCCTTATTTGCTCAATTGTGCTTGGCGATAGTGCTGAACCATTTGTTTCAATTGTATCGGCATTAACTGCTCGCTTAATTGCAACTGTATCATCTCGTCCTTCTACGACGATAATTTCTTTTATTTTCATTATTACACCAACTTCTCAAATGTTCATTGCTATATTATAACAGAAAAGCTGAAACTTCCGGTAAGCGACGTATCGACGTATAAACTGGAGCACTTTGAACCAAAATAAAACACACAGAGGCAAGGGAAAAAGATACAACGTTAAATAAAAAAACAGCAGATGTACATCTGCTGTTAGAAAAATTAATTTAATATAGTTATTTTTACTTTCTTACGCCCAAACTTTCTAGCTTCATCTTTTGTCTTTACATAAATATCAATCTTATAGCCTTTGATCGCACCACCAGTATCTCCAGCGATGGCATACCCATAACCTTCAACAAAAACTCTAGTTCCCAATGGTATAACTCGTGGATCTACTGCAATAACTTTCATATCAGGATTCTCTAATAAATTTATTCCTGTTGCAGTTATTCCAGTACAACCACTATCACATAATGCTGTATACGCTGTTGCAACTACTTCAAATGTCTCACCAGCTGGCATTTGTTTATACGTTTGAACTACTTTTGGTTTAGTACCGACTGCTATTACATGCTTAACTGGCTCTTTTGTAACCTCTTCTTCAACTAAAACTCTAGCAACTTTCTCGCCATTCACATACGTTACTTCAAATTGCTTTACTTTAGTACCTACTTTTCCATTTTGAATAATTTTTTTCTTCCCACTCGTAAGCGTTGCATCTTTTTTGTTTTCAACCGTATAATCAATTTCTTCTTCTACGGTTACAATTTCTTTATCGATACGAGTAATAGTAATTTTTTGTCCATGGACAAGCGGCTTCTCGAGCTTAGGCTCAACTTTATCCCATTCACCTAACGTAATGTCTTGTGTTTTTAATAGGTCAGCAACTGTTGTTACTGTAGACCATACTTCCATTTTCTCTTTACCATCTGTCAATTCCACCATAACTGCCTGTTCATACGTCACTTCCATATGTGCAGTAACTGGTTCATCTTTGGCATGCGATAATTTGTCATGCTCTGAGACGGTAATTCCTTGTTCTATTAATACTTCTTCTACGGTTATAGCATCTGAAAGAACTGCTCTCTTTTCACCGTTAACAGTGATCGTTAATGGTGTTTGTTGTAAATCGAAAAATAACAAACTACTTAAAATAATCATGATTACGCCACTTGCAATAATTGCTACAGTTTTTTTCTTCTGTAATCGTTTCATGGTGTGACCCCCTTTATTTTTAGGAGCTTTCAGATGTTTAAACCAAAATCATCTTATGAAACTGAAAATTTATTTAGAACTAATTAAAGTTGAAATAGTCTTTTCGCATTAGCTGTAGTGTGCTCAGCTAGCTCATCATAGCTAATTTCTTTTAGAAGTGCGATTTGTTCTGCAATATACTTAACATAAGATGGCTCATTTCTTTTTCCTCGATACGGATGAGGACTTAAATAAGGACAATCTGTCTCTATTAATATTTTTTCTAACGGAATTTTCTTCGCTACTTCTTTTGGTTGTTTCGCATTTTTAAATGTTACCGGTCCTCCAAAAGAAATATAGAAGTTCATTTTCATACATTGTTCGGCAGTTTCTAAACTCCCGCTATAACAATGCATAATCCCACCAACTTCGGCAGCATTTTCTTCTTCTAAAATGGTAACAACATCATTTGTAGCATCGCGATTATGAATAATAATCGGTAAATTTACCTTTTTAGCAAGCTGAATTTGCTTTCTAAATACTTCTTTCTGAACTTCCTTCGGAGACTTGTCCCAATGATAGTCAAGTCCCATCTCTCCAATTGCTACTACTTTTGGATGCGCTGCTAATAATTCTATCCGTTTTAAATCTTCTTCAGTCATATCAATAGCATCAACTGGATGCCAACCAACTGCAGCATATATAAAAGGGTACTTTTCTGCAAGTTCCATAGCTCCATCAATTGTTTCATTATCAAAACCAACAACTACTATATTTTCTACACCTTCATCTAATGCTCGCTGTATGACTTGTTCGCGATCTTCTTCAAATTGCAAAGCATTAATGTGTGCATGTGTATCAAATAACATCTTATCTCCTCTTTCTGATGCAAAATTATTGTACCACGAATTTGACTCTTTTTACGTTTCATTTATATTACAATATGTTACAAAAAAACTGAAATTTCTATTATTAATTTTAAATTTAATATTTTTTTCAGTATAAGAAAGAGGCCATTCAAACAATTGTTTGCTGACCTCTTACTTCTATTATTTAACTAAGGAACCATTAGGAAGATCTTCTGCAATTGTTGCTACAGATAATACATCTCCTTCAGATCCAGCTAACACCATTCCTTCTGAAAGTTCACCACGGAGTTTAACAGGCTTTAAATTCGTAACACAGATCACTTTCTTTCCAACTAAGTCTTCAGGCGCATAGTGTTTAGCAATTCCCGAAACAACTTGACGCTTTTCAAAACCTAAATCTAGTTGAAGTTTTAACAGTTTATCTGCTTTTTTTATCTTTTCCGCTCCAATTACTTCTGCAACTCGCATTTCAATCTTCATAAAGTCATCAAAAGAAATTTCATCTTTTAATGTAACTTCTTTTTGCTCTTGTTTAGGCTCTTCTTTCGGTAAACTTGAAGTCATGTCACTTTTAATGTTTTCGATTTCCACTTCTGCTTCTAAACGAGGGAAAATTGGTTCACCTTTTTTCACGACTTCTTTTCCACCAGCTAAGCCTAATGTTTTCATGCTATCCCACGATGTTTCTTTGGCTTCATTTACTCCTAATTGTTCTCTCATCTTTTTAGGTGCCGATGTCATAAATGGCTCAATTAAAATTGAAATGATTCTTAATGTTTCTGCTAAATGAGTCATGACAGCCGCTAGTTTTTCACGTTCATTTTCATCTTTTGCCAATACCCAAGGAGTCGTCTCATCGATATATTTATTTGATCGACTTACAAGCTTCCAAATCTCTGTTAAAGCAACTGAAAACTCTAGACTTTCCATTGCTTGTTCAACATTAGTGATTGTATCGTTTGTAAAGGTAACTAGTTCCGTATCGAAATCAGTTTTGGCACCATTGTATTCAGGTACTTCGCCCTCAAAGTACTTATTAACCATGGCAATTGTTCGATTTAATAAGTTTCCTAAGTCATTTGCTAAATCATAATTTAGTCGTTCAATAAATCCTTCCGGTGTAAATACTCCGTCAGATCCAAATGGTACTTCACGTAACAAGTAATAACGAAGTGCGTCTAACCCGTAGCGATCCATTAATGAAACTGGATCAATTACATTACCTTTTGATTTAGACATTTTACCATCTTTCATTAAGAACCAGCCGTGAGCAAATACTTGCTTTGGGAGAGGTAAATCAAGTGCCATTAACATAATTGGCCAATATATCGTGTGGAAACGAGCAATATCTTTCCCAACTAAATGAACATTTGCAGGCCAAAACTTGTTATATTTTTCTTCGTTAACTGAACCATAACCTAGTGCTGTAATATAATTTGAAAGTGCATCAATCCAAACATAAATAACATGTTTTGGATCCTTTGTCACTTTAACTCCCCAGTCAAATGTTGTTCTTGAAACGGCTAAGTCTTCTAATCCAGGTTTAATGAAATTGTTTATCATTTCATTCTTCACAGAAACTGGCTTAATAAAATTAGGGTTTTCTTCATAATAAGCTAATAATCGATCAGCATATTTACTCATCTTAAAGAAATATGATTGTTCTTTAACCTTCTCTACTTCTCGGTTACAATCTGGGCAATTTCCATTCTCTAATTGGCGATCTGTAAAGAAAGATTCGCACGGTGTACAGTACCATCCTTCATATTCCCCTAAGTAAATGTCTCCCTGTTCTAGAAGTCGATCAAAAAGCTTTTCTACTACTTTTTTATGACGATCTTCCGTAGTTCGAATAAAATCATCATAAGAAATATCAAGTTTCTCCCATAAATCTTTAATACCTGCTACAATTTCATCTACATAAGCAATCGGAGTAATACCTTTTTCTTCAGCTTTACGTTGAATTTTTTGCCCGTGCTCATCCGTTCCTGTTAAATACATTACATCAAAACCACGTAAACGTTTATATCTTGCCATTGCATCTCCAGCAACTGTAGTGTAAGCATGACCAATATGTAAGTTCCCGCTTGGATAATAAATTGGTGTTGTTATATAGAATGCGTTTTCTTGTGCCATTGTACTTCCTCCTATTCGACCTTAACTCTTTCAACAAAATATACCTAATAATCCAAACTTATGTCAAGAAATGGCTAGTTTTAAAACGTGTTTCAATAGATGGATCAATGGGTAAACACTATATATCTATTAAAAAGAAAAGGAGTTTCAATATAATGGGTAATTAGTAGTTTTCTTATTTAAAATTATTGACGGGTTTGGGAATGAATGGTATTATAAGTTTATGAAATTTGTCGAATAATGACGTATTTTGAGAGATAAAGAAAAATAACATAGAATTATGTAAAATTAGGGGGAAAATTAGTATGAAATCTACAGGTATCGTACGTAAAGTTGATGAATTAGGGAGAGTAGTAATTCCAATTGAATTACGCCGTACGTTAGGAATTGCTGAAAAAGATGCATTAGAAATCTACGTTGATAACGATCGCATCATCTTAAAAAAGTACAAGCCTAGCATGACTTGTCAAATTACTGGTGAAGTATCAGATACAAACTTAACAATTGGTAATGGTAAAATTGTTTTAAGTCGTGAAGGTGCAGAACTAGTATTAAAAGAATTACAAGACGGTTTACAAGTAGCTAAATAATATGTACGTTCAACTCTACTCTCGCTGAGTAGAGTTTTTTTGTTTACTCTTATAAATAATATTGAAATGGAAAAGATAAAATTACGACCTTTCATGAAAGGAGTTATTATATGATGAGTAATGATAATGAGAGTTACATTCCCCTTACTTCCGCTGAAATGAGCAGTATCCACAAGCAATTGATCACGAAGATATTATTGAGAAGCAAAAATAAAAAAGGAACTGCCAGAAGAACAAGTAACTTCTGACGTTCCTATTTTATTGATGATATTCTTGGTATATCTCACGCTTTTGTACATTACGGTCAAGAGATACTTGCTTAATCGATTCTTTACTTGAAAACTGTTTGTTGTCTATATAGTAATTAACATGTTCAACAACAGATAGATTTTGCCACCAGTTCTCTACCAAAGAAGATTCTGGTTCATCTTCACTTGATCCTTCTACAATAAGACAATATTCTCCGCGTGCATCTACTTCTTCTGCATAAGAAACAAATTCACTTATTGTTCCACGAACGAATTCCTCAAACTTTTTTGTCAACTCTCTAGTTACTGAAATTCTACGATTCCCGAAGATGTCATTCATCAATTTAACCGTTTCTTTTAAACGGTGTGGAGATTCGTAAAAGATGATTGTATCTTTTCTATATTTTAGTTGTTCGAGCTCTTTTTTCTTTTCCTTTTTACCTCGTGATAAGAAACCATAAAAGTAAAAATGATCTGTAGGGAGGCCAGAAGCTACTAACGACGTTAAAGCAGCATTAGCACCAGGTAGTGGAACTACCCCTATCTCTTTATCAATACAAAGTCTAACTAACTCTTCACCTGGGTCGGATATACAAGGCATTCCTGCATCGCTTACTAATGCAACAACCTTTCCTTCTTCCATTTGCATAATTAGCTTTTGACCACTCTCTAATTTATTATGCTCATGGTAACTTACTAATTTTGTTTCAATTTCAAAGTAATTACATAGTTTTTTTGTTTGTCTCGTATCTTCAGCAGCGATAACATCTGCATTTTTTAGCTCATTAATTGCTCGAAATGTCATATCTTCAAGGTTTCCAATTGGAGTTGGAACTAGTATTAATCTTCCTTTATTGCTTTCTTTATGAAAGCTTTTCTGAATCCACAACTTTTGCATCCCTCGTTTTCACTAACTTCAACTTTTGTTGTTTTGTCAGCTTTTTTATTTTGTATTCCTCTTTTAATGCTTCACTTTTATTAGTAAATTGCTTTTCATAAATAAGCGTAACAGGAAGTCGCCCCCTTGTATACTTAGCTCCTTTGCCAGAAGAATGTACTTGCAGTCGCTTTTGTACATTATTTGTATATCCTGTATAAAGCGTACCATCTCGGCACTCTAAGATATAAACATAATGATTATTCTCCATATAGCATACCTTTCATTTCTTCGGTATATTCTCCGTTAGCTTGATAGACAAGTAGTGGCGGTAAAATTTTCAAATCTGATTTTCCGTTTTTAATTCCTTCAACGAGAATCGTGTTAGCTTCTTTTCCTTCTCTCGGATGAACGAATCTAATTCTTTTTGGTTCAATGTTGTATTTCTTCATTAGCCCTATAATATCTAATAATCGATTAGGACGATGTACAAAAGCTACTTTTCCGCTATTTTTTACTAATTTGCTACTCGCACTAATAGTGTCTTCAAGAGTGCACAATAATTCATGCCTTGCGATAGCTAAATGCTCATTTTCTTTTTGGATATGACTATCCTTCATAGTAAAATATGGTGGATTACAAGTAACAACTTCAAATTTTCCTTGTCCAAGTTTTGCCGGCATATCTTTTAAATCACCATGAATAAGATTAATTTGCTCCTGGAGCTCATTATAAATAACACTTCGCTTTGCCATATCATAAATTCTCTCTTGTATCTCTACTCCAAAAAGTTTTCCTTTTGTACGCTTGCTAAGCATTAGTGGGATAACTCCATTACCAGTGCATAGATCAATCATGTTTCCTTTTTGAATAGGAACATATACGAAATTTGCAAGAAGAACCGCATCTAATGAAAATGTTGATATTGAGCTACTTTGAATAATTTTTAAACCTTCAGCTAATAAATCATCAAAACGTTCAGTTTCTAATAGCTTTACCATGTTATAGTTCCTTCCAATACATTAGTTTATCTCCACAGGAAAAGGCCTCCCATCGTGTTGGAAGACCTTTTATTCGTCGACTTTGTTTAATAACGCTAAGCAAAATAAACAATCGCCTTCAGTTCTAGGTTTTCCGTAATGTAAGTTACAAATATGAAACCCTTCCTGATATAAGCGTGCTAAATTATCGTAACCTTCTCCAATTTCTACTTTTCTCTTTTCAGTCTCGGTGCTTTTCGTAGATGTTACATCAGACGCTTTATCGTTTTCTCCAGGATAAAGACGTTCTCGTAAGTGGTGATTTTCCATTTTCAAATGTTGGTTTTCCTCTAATACACCTTCAAGTTGGTTTTTTAGTTGCCCTAATTGTCGGTATAAATCACCTATGACCTCTTCAATATTTGTTACTTTGTCGAAGATTTCCTTCTTCTCCACACTTCCCCACCTCATTCTGTGGCTCTTGCACCAACTGCTCCTTCAGCTAACAATTCATCAAGTGTAAATTCTACGGTTTGTTCTTGATTTTGTAGGTTTACTTGAATGATTCGCTCTAGCATGTTTAATCCTACGACTGTACCAGGACCATAGCTAGTTTTTATTCTTTTACCTACATCAGGTAATTCTCTTTTTGCTGCTTCATATTCATCATTCTCATATTTTAAACAACACATTAAACGTCCACAGAGACCAGAGATCTTTGCTGGATTTAATGATAAGTTTTGATCTTTTGCCATTTTAATTGATACCGGTTCAAAATCACCTAAAAACGTTGAACAGCACAACATCCGCCCACAAGGGCCAATACCACCTAGCATTTTCGCCTCATCACGTACTCCAATTTGTCGTAATTCAATTCGTGTACGGAAAACTGCGGCTAAGTCTTTTACTAACTCACGAAAGTCTACTCTTCCATCAGCTGTAAAGTAGAAAATAATTTTATTTCTATCAAAAGTATATTCTACATCAACAAGCTTCATATCTAAACTATGCTCATCAATCTTTTTTACGCATAAATGGTACGCTTCTTCCGCTTCGCGATTATTTTCCTCAACAGTTAATTTGTCTTTATCATCAGCAAGTCTAATTACTCTTTTCAAAGGTAAAACTACATCATTTTCTTCTACCTTCTTAACATTAGTAACTACTTTGCCAAACTCGACTCCTCTAACAGTTTCAACAATAACATAATCACCTTTATCTATAGTTAACCCACTTGGGTCGAAATAATATATTTTACCCGCTTTTTTAAAACGGACACCTATCACATTGTAATACAAATTTATCCCTCCTGCATTTTCAGCACAACTTGCTCCATCAGCAACTGCGGATTCATATTGGAATGCAATTTCCTTTGCCCTTCTAAAATCACATTTATTCGATTAACAATCCGCCGTTGGGACATTTGCATTGTAAGTTGTTTCATTTTTTCAATTTGATCAATAAAAACAACCTTTTCTTCCTGCCCTAATTGAAGATATAACAAATCCTTGAACCAAAGCAATAGTAAACTTAATCCTTTTTCTAGTTGTTCCTTTTCTGAAAAGTGGCTTAAGAATCTTTCTTGTAAAAAGATAAAAGCTTGTTCTGGTTTTTGAAAAAGGTCTTCAGTCAATTTTAGCACTTTATTTCTTCCTTCTGCAAACCATTCATCTGAACTTATATCTTTTGCTTCTTGAAAATCGCTAGTTAATGATGCTGCTAACTTTGCAATATTTTCAGGAATACCTTCATTCTTTAGCTTTTCAAGTAACTCATTCACATTTAACGGTGCAAAAGAAATGACTTGGCATCTTGAAATAATTGTATTTAACATTCGATGAAGGTTCGAAGTTATTAGTATAGCTACCGTCTCTTCTCGAGGTTCTTCAATAAACTTAAGTAAACTATTAGCTGCTTGTGGTGTCATTTTTTCAGCATCTTCGATAATATAAACTTTTTTCTTTGATTCAACACCTGCATAACCAAACTCTTTTACTAATTGTTCAATTTGTTCTTTTTTTATAGAAAGACCCGAAGGAGCAATTATATGTGCATCAGGGTGATTCCCTGAGTTAATTCGTTTACAATCCGTGCACTTGTTACATGGCTCTTCTGCATTTTTATCTCTACAAAAGAAACTTTTCGTCAGTTGAAGCGAAATCTCCTTTTTCCCTGTTCCAACACTGCCTTCAAATAAGTAAGCATGAGATAAACGGTTGTTTTTCATACTATTCGTTAATAGTTTTACTACTTTATGTTGTTTTTTCTCTAGTTCATGCCAACTTGACAAAAAAATCACCACTTATGCTTTATTTAAAATTGTAAAAATTGTTCCACAGGAACAACAAATACTGTTGCCCCACCTACTTCAACTTCAACTGGGTACGGAACATAGGAGTCTGCGTTTCCACCCATTGGTGATACAGGTGCAACTAGTTGTTCTCGATGTTGACAGTTATCCTTAATAATTTCTAGCACTTCATCTACCTTTTCATCCTCTGTGCCGATTATGAATGTCGTATTACCCGCTTTTAAAAAGCCTCCTGTACTTGCAAGCTTAGTCGCCCTGAAGTTGTTTTCAACGAGTGCAGATGATAGACGCTGACTATCTTTATCTTGTACAACAGCAAGAACTAATTTCATTGCTACTCCCCCTATTTTACTTTATACAATATTTTCTTTACCAATTAGCTCATTAAAATCACGCTTTATGTCAGAGAAGATTTCCTCAACTGAACGGTTTGCATGAACTAATAGCATTCTATCTTTATTTTCTTTATATAATGTGTGAAAACCTTCTCTTACTGTTTCATGGTAACTACTTTCTTTTAATTCAATACGATCTAAACTTGTATCTCCTTGCCTTTGTAAACGTTCTAGCATTCTTTCTTTCCCCTCTTCAGGTGAAATGTCTAGCAAGTACGTTCGGTCAGGTTTTAAGTTGCCTGTGGCAAACAAATTTACTTCCTTCACTTTCTCAATAGGAACTCCTAGTCCATATCCTTGATATGCAATCGAAGCATCAACAAAACGATCACAAAGGACTATCTTACCTTCCTTTAATGCAGGGATTATCTTTTCTCTTACATGTTGTGCTCTAGACGCAGCATATAGAAGAACTTCTGTTTCATTTTTCATCTCTTTATTGTTAGGATCTAAAATTACTTTTCTAATTTGATCACTAATACCTGTGCCACCAGGTTCTCTTGTTAATAGAAAAGGAATATTTTTTTCCTCTAAATACTTAGCTAACAATTTTATTTGTGTTGACTTCCCTGAACCATCCGGCCCTTCAAATGTAATAAATAAACTCAATTCTAACCCCTACCCTTTTGTTTAATCTTCGAAGACTTTTATATTATTAAATTCACTTTTACCTTGAATACGAACGCCTGAATCTTTCCAGTTGTTGATTTCATTGAGCATTTCACTTGTGATTACTTCACCTGGCATAATTACTGGAATGCCAGGTGGGTATGGAATTATTGCTTCTGCAGCAATTTTTCCTTTTGACTCCACAATTGATACCGTTTTTACTTTTCTATTTTCCATTTCTTTATATGAAATTGCGAGACTGGAAATTCGCTTAAAATTTGAATTTAGAATATTCTCCTCTGAACTTACTTCTCTATCCGGTGCCTTTACTCCTTTTAATGCATGACTAATTCTTAAAAATACTTCTTCCGAATTTTTCATTTCTGCTAATGGCAAGATTAGTAATACATTTTTAGTATCTGCTAACTCCGTATATATACCTTGACCCTCCAACTGTTTTTGCAAACTAACACCTGTAGCTTTATTAGACGCTTGAATGACTAATTTTAATGGGTCTATCGTATAGTTTCCTTCTTCACAATTATCAATTACTATTAATTCATCTAACCTTTTTAGCTTTTTCTTAAATGAATGATGAGAGGATACTATCGAATCAATCTTACTTCCAGTAAGCGATTGTAAATAGAGCCTAGCTAAATCAAGTGAAGCCATTATTGGGTACGAAGGACTACTAGACTGAAATATCTTCAAGTAATTTTCTACTTTATCTACATCGATATTACTATTTTTATTAATATGAAGATATGATCCCATCGTCATTGCTGGTAACGTCTTATGTGCAGATTGAACAACAATATCTGCGTTACATTGTAATGCACTTTTAGGAAATGGTTTATTTAAAGAAAAATGCGCGCCATGCGCCTCATCTACTAAGACCGGAACCTGATTAGCGTGTGCACTATCGATTATTGCCGTTAAATCTTGCGAGAAACCATAATAACTAGGGTTAGTTAATATTAATGCCTTAGCTTCTTTATACGTATTTAATGCTGTAATGACATCATCATGGCGAAGACCTGTTGGCGTCATTGTTTTACTATCAATTTGTGGTGTTATAAAAATAGGAGTAGCTCCAATTAGTTTCAATCCATTAATAATAGATTTATGACAATTGCGCTGTACTAATACTAATTCACCTGGTTTTATAGTTGCATATATCATTGCAATGTTTCCAACAGTAGTCCCATTTATTAAGAAATAACTCTTTTTAGTATGGTAGTGTTCTGAAAGAAGCGTTTGGGCTTCTTTTATTACTTCTTGTGGGTCGTGTAAGTCATCGAGACCCTTTAGTTCTGTGACATCTATTGCTAATAAATCATTAAATAATGTCTTTGCAGAGTTTAAAAAGACATTTCCATTTTTATGCCCTGGTACATGAAAAGATATCGGATTACTCTCTTTATGATTGACTAAAGCTTGAAATAAAGGAGCATTTATTTTTTCAATCATTATTAATTTCCCTTTATTGTTATTTACTTTTATTATAACAGACGACATTGAATGATAATATTTTTTTCGAGACACAGCTTATTAGACAGTTATAATTAACTTTAAGAAAATAAAAAGCTGAGACCTTTTGGGGTTCAGCTTTCAAACAGTTGCTTATATATTACATCTTTGCTTTGACATTTTTTGTTGGCAAAGATATGCTTTTTAGCTTCTCTAAATAGTATTGATACTGCTCATCTTCTGGATCTGTGTTAATAATTTCTCTTTCACACTCTGTACATAAGAACTGATTCCACAGATGAATCCCATTTTCTTTATTCATTTCACAAACCAAACATTTTTCCCCTATTTTATGAATTGCAGCTGTTTCCATCTATCTCCACCTCCATCATCCATTATCTACGGGAATCATATTATCTATACATATTTTTAAAAATTTTCTAATTTTTATATTCACTTATATCCATTCTAAGATGAAAGTGTTTGTCAGTATTCTTATATAATACAAAAAAAGTAAGATTGGATATCCAATCTTACTTTTCCTTATTGCCTGGCAACGTCCTACTCTCACAGGGGGACAGCCCCCAACTACCATCGGCGCTGAAGAGCTTAACTTCCGTGTTCGGTATGGGAACGGGTGTGGCCTCTTCGCCATCATTACCAGACAAGTTATTAAATTAAAGGAACATCGTTCCTTCAAAACTAGATAACGACAATCACATACATTTAATAGTCCAGCTGCGGCTCCTAGTTTCTCGAGGTCGCTTCACTCCATCAGTCGAAGTCTTTTGGACTTCTCATTCATGAGTTCCAGCGCTTGTCGAAACTATACAGTCGCCTCGCTTTTTATATTTTGGTTAAGTCCTCGATCGATTAGTATCTGTCAGCTTCACGTGTTACCACGCTTCCACACCAGACCTATCAACCTCATCATCTCTAAGGGATCTTACTT
>NZ_NPIA01000012.1 GCF_002262935.1 Lottiidibacillus patelloidae
CTCGACTTGCATGTATTAGGCACGCCGCCAGCGTTCGTCCTGAGCCAGGATCAAACTCTCCATAATAGTTTGTTTGATTGCTCATTTTCCATCTTTTTTTGAAAGGTGTATGGAACCTTTTTTTCTAGAGTGTTAACTCTAGGAATTACGATTGACTCGCTTGGCGTTTCGTTCAGTTTTCAAAGAACAAGTTATTGACGACTTTTAAAATGTTATCATGCATTTCTTAATGTGTCAACATGTTGTTTTTCTATCATTTTTTTCAATGTTTTTTAACAACGTTTATAAATTTACCATCTATCTCTAGCAAAGTCAACTACTATATTCAAATATTTAATTATAGAAAAAAGCCCCCTATATATAGGGAGCTTAAAAGTGATAGTTTTACTATTCAACTAAGAATACAAAGTATAAGACAAACAAAACGAACAAACCATACATAATCGGGTGGATTTCTTTCTGTTTACCCTTCATCATCATTGTAATCGGGTAGAAGATAAATCCGAAAGCAATTCCAGTTGCGATACTATAAGTTAATGGCATAGCAAGAATCGTAAAGAATGCCGGAACTGCAATTTCAAACTTATCCCACTCAATCTTTCCTAATGCAGATACCATTAGAATACCTACAACAATTAACGCTGGTGCTGTTACAGCTGATGTAACAACCGATAATAGTGGGAAGAATAACAATGATAAAATAAATAATAATCCTACGAACACTGCAGATAATCCACTTCGCCCTCCAGCTGAAACTCCAGAAGAAGATTCAATATATGAAGTTGTCGTCGACGTACCAAGTGTCGCACCAACTACTGTAGCAGCCGAATCTGCAAATAATGCACGACCTGCACGAGGTAATTTATTATCTTTTATTAATCCTGCTTGGTTAGCGACAGCCACCAACGTACCAGCTGTATCAAAAAAGTCTACGAATAAGAACGTTAAAATAACAATTAACATTTGTATTGTAAAAATATGTTCTAATTCCATGAATGCAACACCAAAAGTTGGAGCTAAACTTGGAATATCAAAACTAATAAACTTTGAAGGAACATCAATTAAGCCAACGATCATGCCAGCAATTGCCGTAACAACCATTCCAAAAAACACCCCAGCTTTTAAACCGAGTACCATTAACGCTATCGTTACAATGATTCCAAAGATTGCTAGTAATGTCGTCCCACTTGTTAAATCACCAAGCCCTACTAAAACCACTGGATTATTCACAATAATCCCTGCTGATTGCAAACCAATAAAGGCGATGAACAAACCAATCCCTGCTGCTACTGAATATTTTAATGAAGCTGGAATTGCGTTAATGACCATTTCTCTAATTCCTGAGATTGTTAATATGATAAATATAAGCCCTGAAACTAAAACTCCAGCTAATGCAGTTTCCCAAGGGATTTGCATTCCGATAACTACTGAGAACGCAAAGAAAGCGTTAAGTCCCATTCCTGGCGCAAGTGCAATTGGATATTTAGCTAATATCCCCATGATTAAACAACCAACCGCTGCAGCTAATGCTGTTGCAGTAAATACCGCTCCATCATCCATTCCTGCACCATTACTTCCTAAAATTGTAGGGTTTACAATTAAGATGTAAGCCATTGATAAAAACGTTGTAATCCCTGCAATAAATTCACGTCTGTACGTAGTACCTAAAGCTTCAAACATAAAGAATTTACTCATTTATTTCTCCCCCAATTTCATTCCGTCTCTCTAGAATTCTAGGGAATAAAAAAAGTTCCAGGCATTTCTACCTGGAACTACAAAACGAAGATATACAAATACTAATAGACTATGTATCTATAACATTAGTATTTGAAAAACTTCGTCGTAGTCGAGTCATTTACGGTAACTCGGTAGAAACTTTCGGGCCCTATCCCCGATATTATACGACGGAATATTTAATTTGAATTTTTCATTGTAAGCTTATCAACATTTTTATTAATTGTCAATATAAAAAAACGAACATTAAGTATAATAAATTAATGTTCGTTCGAGTTTTATAATCTAATTTGAACATTTTTCAAGATTGCTTCATAAGCAGGTAAGCTTTTCACCCATATACTTGTTTCCGTTTGCTTATGATAGATACCTTTTTCATACAACAGCGTCAGTTCTGAAAGTTTAGTAGTATTCAAGCGCTTATCCACATATGCTGCATATGCTCTTAACGTATCCGTGCTCTTTCTTTCATAGCCACAACGGTGTAAAACTTTTAATAGCTTAGCATACGCTTCATAAAATGCCGCGTCGTCTTTGCGATTTTTATAACGCCATAACGTAAAGTTAATCAATATTTTATTCCTTCTCATGTAGGCAAAGAAACTTAATATGATTAATGTTGCTAACAGAATACCACTAAACCAATTTGAAAGACCACTTAATTGCAAGCCTTTACCATTTCCTTTTCCACCAGCTATTGTATCATCTTCTTCTGGTAATAGTTCTTCTTGCTCTGGTTCTTTATCTTTCTCTTTCTCTTTCGTTGGCTCTTCTTCATTAGGATCATTTGTACTTTCGTCATCATTTATAAAATCAAATACATTATTAAATCCTCTCGTTGGCTCAAATGGCACCCAGCCAACACCATTAAAATAAACCTCTACCCATGAGTGAGCATCAGCATTTGTAACTTGATACGTTCTAATTCCTTCACCGAGTGTTTTATCGTATTTACCTTGTGTAAAACCTTTTACCCAACGAGTCGGAATCCCTAAAGTACGAAGTAATATAGCCATTGATGTCGAATAGTTATCACAGTACCCTCGCTGTGTTTCAAATAAAAATTGATCAACATAATCGTCATCAGCCCCAGGTACTGCTACACGATTGTTATCATAAACAAATCCGTTTCCACCAAAGTACCTTTCAATTGCAACTACTTTGTCATACGGACTTTCAATTCCTTCAACAATGTCCTCCGCTAATTGCTTTACCCGCTCTGGTAAATTTTCTGGAAGTTGCAAATACTTCCTTTTAATCTCTCCAGAATATTCTTGATCACTGTATCGTAAGGCTTTAATCGAAAACTTCGGATAATCATAATTTACTTTATAATTTTTGTAAGAGTTACTACCATTCTTCGGAAATGAGAATCGACCATTATTTTGCTGCAATGTTGTTTTTGCATCCCAAGAATTTTCAATCGATGTTACTTGACCAGGGTTTAGTAAATAATAAAACCCTACCTCATCGTCAACATTAATTGTCGCCGTCAGCCTTTCCGTCGTAACAGAGTTATCATAAAGCTGATATTTCACTTTATCATCATCTAATTGATAATAAACATTATCACCAGATACTTGCCAACCTTTACCAGTATACATGTCTTTTGACTCAACACGCCAATAATGAATTTCCTTAATATTTGCTTTAAAAATAGGCGTATGGTCAAATTTAAATGGTCCACCTAGATGGCTATCATTATCACCATATCCACTTTTCTGCACACCAGTTCCATTCGTTTTAACTGTTCCCTCGACATCTTCACTATAAGAAGTTATGAAAGGAATTGGATCTGGCCATTGCGGCGCATACTTAGGTAAGGCATGTGCGACACTTGTAGAAATAAGTAAGACAATCACAAGAGCAGTAATCCAAGATTTCATTAATTTTTTCGTATTAATTATGATTCCTTCTCTTTCACGGACTCGAATAATGTACAACGCACCTAGCAAGATGAACCCCATACTTAATGCACGGAAGATGGCAGTCTTGCCATTATAAAAAGTAAACGTATCAATGACACCAATAAAAATGATCGTTAATACGAAAAATAATGTTATTTTACGCAGATGAATAATCCAGTAAAACATTAAATAACTAACTAACCAGAGGACAATGAGAAATAGAAACGTCCGAAACTGAGAAGTTAGATCTGTAAAGTTAAATTGTAAACATAGTAATAAGTTTGCTTTTAAACTGTCAATAAATTGCCCGATCCAACTAATCTCTAATAATGGACCAGTATAAAAGAGAACATGAATAACATATAAAACCATCGCTAACTTTACAGGAAAAGCTACTAATATTGGTAATTGCATATAAGAAAGGAAAAACGTATATGCAGAAAACATCATAAATAGTCCTAAGTGTCCTGTTTCCGTTATTTCCGGTAACGGTCTGAGCCATTCCAAAAATAATAAGAATCCTAAAACAAATAATAAGAAGGAACTAGAATTTTTCTTTTCTTCATTATGCACTCCCAAGCTCTTCACCGCCTTCAGATGCCAGATGGTGGTGCTGTCCATTTACAACTTCCACCCTCACTCGTTGGTCACTCAATTTTCGCACTAAAACATTTTCTTCTTCTGTCAGCTTTCTTGTCATTTTCACTAAGTAAAGGTCCACTTTCACCTTTTTAGAAACAATTAAATTTATTTGCGTGGCTAAATTTTCTGTCAGTTTACTTGTAACGATTACTGAAGTAATTCCAGGTGGCCACTTTTTCTCAACTTCACCGAGAATATTATGGAGCGAGCGATCAGCATCTGCATTTACCCTTAACAGATGACCATCAATTCTACGTTTTTGCTCAATACCATAGTAAACTGGTATATCCGTTTTCTCACTTCCAATTGATAGTAATGACACTCCGGTTCCTTGGTGAAGTATAGACCGTGCTAAAGAAGCTGTACAAGCTACAACTTTTTCAAACAATAGATTTTCTTTATTTTCTTCACTGTTATCCGTTCGGTCCATGAGAAGGACAACTTCTTGTTTTAATGTTTGTTCAAATTCCTTCGTTTTTAAGGACGCCGTACGCGCAGAAGCTTTCCAGTCAACCCAAGATAAGCGGTCACCAGGGACATATTCTCGGACACCAACTACGGAAGTAACTTGAGAATGGTTTTTCTTTCGAGAGTGAATGTTTCCTTTTTGTACTTGTTCTTGACGGAAAGGATACTCAACACCTCGGTCATTCGGATATACAGCTAGTTTAGTAGTTGTTTGGAAAGTATGCGAACGTTCAACAAATCCAAATAAGTCCCCAAACTTTACGCTAATTTCACTAAATTCATACTCCCCGCGTGGAACTTTACTAATTTCATAAGTAAAGGAAAGGTGACGCTTAAAACGAGGAAATAACATTCTGTGATTGCTAGATTCTCTATTAGCTACTCTCCTCATTAATTTAGGGTGCAGCCTATCTTTCACGATTAAGTAAAAGATTGGGAACGGAAAAGGTTGCTTAATATGAACGGTTACTTCAATTTTATCGCCTGCAGTACATTTGCTTTTATTGAGCTCTCGTGTCACTTTTAAGTGACTCAACGGTAAAAATATTACTACTAGTTGGTATGCCAGAAATGGTAGTATCGTATATAGTAGAAACCAACTTACAAAACCACCTTGAAACATCGCATAAGAAAACGTCGTTACAAAAATGGTGATGACGCTTATTATTGCTAAAACCTTTTGTTTCATTTTATCGACTCATTTCATTTACAATCGGTATTTTTATCTTATCGATTATGTTTTGCATAATTTGCTCGACAGTAAACCCTTCAAATGTCGCTTCAGATTTTAAAATTAATCGGTGCGGTAATACGAATTGCGCTAAGTATTTCACATCATCCGGAATGACAAAATCACGACCATGAATGAATGCATATGCTTTTGCTGCTTTCATTAAAGCAATCGATCCACGAGGACTAACTCCTAAATCAACTTTGTGATGCTTTCTCGTATTCGCAACAATTTCTAATAAATAATTTTTAACTAAATCATCCATATATACAGCATGAATACCTTTACGCATTTCTTCTAATTCTTCTATTGTTAAGACTGCATCCAAGTCTTCAATTGGATGTGCTTTTTCTATACGATTTAATAGTTCAAGCTCCTGGTCTACAGAAGGATACCCCATGCTCATTTTCAAAAGAAAACGATCTAGCTGTGCCTCTGGCAGTGGATATGTTCCTTCATATTCAATTGGATTTTGCGTTGCCATTACGAAAAATGGTTTTGGTAACTTCATTGTTTCACCATCAACGGTTACGTTCGCCTCTTCCATCGCTTCTAATAAGGCCGCTTGTGTCTTCGGAGAAGTACGATTGATTTCATCCGCTAATACGACATTTCCGAATAATGGACCTTTACGAAATTCAAACTCTAAGCTTTTTTGATTATAGATGGATACTCCAGTTAAATCTGAGGGCAATAAATCTGGTGTAAACTGGACACGTTTAAAAGAAACACCTAAAGATTTTGCCAAAGAACGAACCATCATTGTCTTACCTACTCCAGGTACATCTTCCAGTAAAACATGTCCACCACTAAGTAGAGCGACTAAGCTTAATTCAGCATTTTCCCTCTTCCCAATCATGACACGTTCCATATTATGAATTACCTTTTCAATTTTTGGTTGATAGTTATCTAGTTGATTATATGTAATCATTCTTTACCCCACCTTTGATTTATATCTATCTAGCATTATTTCGTCATTTATTGGAAAATCCCTTCAATATTTAGGAAGTAAAATTATTTCCCGATAATAAGACGATAATAAATGGTATATAGTTTCATAGACTTCCAATATATATTTTACCATATTTCCCAATTTAACAGATAATTGTGACAGTAGTATATACAAGCTCTCTAGAAGATTCATATATTGTTAATGAAGTTTAAATGAAAGGGGGAAAAATGATGTCTAATGAACCTTGTAAGTGTAAAAAGCTATATTGCGATGTGAAGGAAGAGTTAAAAGATGTCCAAGCTCAATTACAAGAACAAAAACAACTCCAACAACAATTGCAAGCGCAATTGCAAAAACAAAAGCAACTTCAGAAGCAACTTCAATTGCAATTGCAAAAACAACTGCAAGTACAAGAGCAGTTACAAGTGCAAGTGCAAAGGCAAAATCAATTGCAAGAGCAACTACAACTGCAGATTCAAGCTCAAATTCAAGCGCAGGCGCAGGCACAAGCTCAGGCACAAAATGACACTGATACAATTTCCAATCTTGGTAACCCTACACAAACTGTAACAATAAACTTGGCAGACCAAGATAACAAATGTAAGTGTCAAGGCAAGTGTAAGTGTGATGGTAAGTGCCAATGCAATGATAAATGTAAGTGTCACATGATGGAATTGCCAGAAGGTGGCAAGCTTGTCGAATTCCAAGCTGACACGCGAAATTCTGTTAACAGAGCAGGTAATCAACCAGGGACTTGTTTAGAAGACGAAACAAAAGTTGCTGAAGTTACGTTAAATGATGTAACTGCAGGTAACAAAGTATTACTAAACGGGCTATTCCATGTTGATAATGACCAAGGTGTATTTCAAAATCTCCGTGTAAGAATTTATAAAAACAGTGTCTCACCAGCTAATCTAATTTACGATCTTCCTAGACTAGAAATTGATGCAGAAAATCGCGATGACCAAAACCAACCAATTACTGTTTTACATGTAGATAATATTACGGATGATGCTACAAATGTAAACTATATTCTGACGGCTCAAGGACAAGTACTACTTCGCGGACCTATTACGTTTGCCGCTTCAGAAATTACTAGTTAATATATTAAAACTTTTCATAAAAAATAAGAGGAGAGCATTTTGCCCTCCTCTTGTTTTTTATTTAGCTATTGTAGTATTTTCACTACTTACTACTGTAGATTTTTTTCCTTTTAGACCTAGCGTTACTATAATGACTAATGCACTTACTACTGATACAGCGACACTACCAGTAACAGCTGCTTCTTGCCCTGCAAATTGTACTGCCTGACCAGCAACAATGTACCACGTTACAAGTAATCCATTAATAAATGCACCTAAGTAAATTGTTCCTGTTTTTCTATAGAAGAATGTTGAAATTGTAGCTACTAAGAAATTAATAAATACAAATTGGAACGCAACAATACTTAATAGAGACTTCGTTACATCAATTTCTTCTGTTGTGAAAAGTGGAATGTAGCTAATCATGATTAATACAATAATCCCTACCGTATTTATTGCTACATTTGCAAAGAACCATTTCCATGCAGTCCCACGCTCTGTCTTGCCTTCTTTCATTCGGAACTGTCCATGTAAAAGTGCTCCATTCACAAGGAAGAATAAAAGGAATGGTGCTAAATATTTTATCATGATTACAAATTGTGCCCAGTTCATCGGTTTAAATGCCATTACCCAAATACGGAAATCCACTAAGAAAGCTGCATCTGCAAGCATCGTTAAACCAAGTAGTGCACCTACTGAATAAATGGCAAGTAATGCTGACTTTCCAACCTTACTTAAGTCTAACTTGAAACCTTCTGTTGCATTAGATATTCCGTAGTTATAAGCATTTGCACTTTGTTTTTTATTACTTACAAAATGCCATACCGCGAATAATACTGCTCCAATTAAGGCATTTAACAATACCCAAACGACAAAGCCATTTGTTAAAGACTGTGGCCAGAAACTATTAACTGGTAACCATTCCGTTCCCCATTTTTGGAATTGGAAGTACGTTAACGCTGGTACTGCCGCTGCAATAATTGCTCCTATTGCCCATGATGCTTTTGTTTTATACCCCTTATATGCTGGTATAGGTTGAACAATTGACTTGAAATAATCTGTACGTAATAAGTTTGCTGCAAACGAGAATAAGAACATTAATGCACCAATCATTGCTGCAAGCGTACCAAACTCTTTCGTTTTCCAAACTTGGTCAGATGCGTCAATCGGATTTGGTGCTGGAATCGCTTGTTGTAAAAAGTCCAATACATATGTAGCCGATTCTGTAGACCAGTGATTCGATGGATGCGTTTCATTAGGTATAAACAACATACGAGCTGATTGATTATCAAATGAACCGTATAACTTCTTTGGTGTTACAGTACTATCCGTTCCAAATACCTTTTTTAGCTTATCTGTATCAACAATTTGCTTTGCTTGTGGTACTTCCCACATTAGTTTTGCAAACTCATCGTATTTTCCAAACACAACTGCATAGTTAAATTCTGATTCTGCAGTTACTTCCCCAGCTCCGAATGTTTCTGTTGAAGACCCAACTTGGATTACTGTATGAACCCAATCAGGATGAGCATTTGCTGCAGCTAGAGTTGACCAAGCTCCCATTGAATGTCCTTCTACTGCAACCTTTTCTTTATCAACAAACCCTAAGTTTCGTAAGTATGATAGACCAGCAATTGCTCCACGTGAAGTCAGCTCAATTGGTTCTTGCTCTGAATAACCATGTCCTTGCATATCCATTGCTAAAACAACATATCCACGTCTAGCAAATTCAATATTAAATGCATCTTGCACTTCTCTTGTATTAATATACCCATGCATAGTCAAAACCGCTGGATGCTTTTGTTGTGGATCCATATTAGTCGGTGTGAATAATTTAGCACTTAATATATTTCCGTTATCCCCTACAAAACGAACATCTTTTACAGTGACGTCTCCTGAACTAGTTTGCACATTGTGTGCTACTAGACTTCCAATTAAAACAATAACTAATGATAGAATGACTGCAATACGACTAGAAAAAAATGTTTTTTTCAAACTAAAACCCCCTATTTTTTCATTACCTTACTTAGGAACACGATACTTTCCTAGCATACTTTTAATCTATTAATGATAACGCTTTCATATTACTGTATACTTCTTTAGCTACCTCCTTTTACAAGATGAAAATGGATACAAAAAAAGCTCACAGAATATACTTCACCCGCAAGGGAAAAGTAATATTATGTGAGCCTCCGAATTCTCCATTCACAATTATTAACTTATCATTAGTATATTTCTATTACGAAAGAAGTGTCAAGTATTTTCCGAATATTTCATCTTCTTATTCTCAAAAGTAGTTTCTTCTGCATTTATTGCATAGTGTAATTCTTTCTCTAGTTGCGCTGTGAATTGCTGTTTTTGCACTTCTGACCAGCCTAGTTCATTTCCCATAACGTCGATCACTTGCTGCTTCCACTTTACAACCCATTGAATATTAAAAAATAGTGCTCCCGTCCTTCTAATAAAGAAGTCAGACGGGGTGTACGTCATTTCATACTCCATGCTATAAATTAACTGTGTATAAAGGTCCAGTGGAAGATCAAGTGAACTATTTAAGTTTTTATAAGATTCCGCTATCGTAAGGAGTTTTTTTATATTTGAACCATATCGAGTTGCCAATTCTTCATATTGCTCTGAAGTAAACCCTAATGCCAATGCTTCATCTTTATAAGCTTTTATAAAAGTAGCTAGGTTTTTCGATCCGCCCACATCTCCACCGGAAATAGGTAACTTTTTTGTTTTGCATTTTTTCCTTATCTTATTATTTGTTTGAAATTCAGGTGACTTCACAAGCATGTTCACTACTATTTCCGCCATTTTACGATAGCCAGTTAGTTTTCCTCCAGCTATAGTAATCATCCCAGATGGCGACTCCCACACTTCGTCTTTTCGTGAAATTTCTGAAGGATCTTTACCCTCTTCATGAATTAACGGTCTGACACCTGCCCAGCTAGATTCAATATCATCTTCCGTAACTTGCACATCAGGAAACATATAGTGAATAGCCTTCAAAATATAGGCGCGATCTTCCTCTGTAATTCTAGGTGAGACTGCATCTTGTCGATAAAAGGTGTCAGTTGTTCCAACATACGTTTTTCCTTCTCTAGGGATAGCAAAAATCATTCGTCCATCAGGTGTATCAAAATAAACTGCCTGCTTTAGTGGGAACTTAGAGGAATCAATAACTAGATGTGACCCCTTCGTATGACGTAACGTTTTCCCAGTTTTCGAACCGTCTTTTTCTCTTAACGTATCAACCCACGGCCCTGTCGCATTGACAATTTTTTTTGCGAAAATTTGATACGTGGATTCGCTTATTACATCTAAAACTTCTACGCCTATTACCTTTCCATTCTCATAAATAAAATCTATTACTTTACTATAATTAACAGCATGTGCTCCACGGGTAACTGCCTCTTTCAATACTTCTATCGTCAACCTCGAATCATCTGTTCTATATTCTACGTAATAGCCTGCACCCTTTAAGCCTTCCTTTTTTACAAGTGGCTCCTTTTCTAACGTTTCCTGTACCCCTAACATACGTCTTCTTTCCGTTTTTTTCACACGAGCAAGAAAATCATAAATAAGTAACCCAATCGAAGTAGAAAATTTGCCGAACGTTCCACCTTTATATAGTGGCAATAACATCCACTCTGGTGTTGTCACATGTGGTCCATTTTCAAAAACAATTTCTCGCTCTCTTCCGACTTCAGCGACCATTTTTACTTGGAATTGTTTTAAATACCTTAACCCACCATGAACAAGTTTTGTTGAGCGACTTGACGTCCCAGCTGAAAAGTCCTGCATTTCGACTAAACCTGCTGTAAATCCTCTCGTAACTGCATCTAAAGCAATACCGCTTCCAGTTATTCCCCCACCTATAATTAATACATCTAATTGTATTTTGCTCATCTGTTGTAATATTTGTTGCCGCTTCTCACTTGAAAAAGTCATATCTTTTCCTCCTAATATAAACTAAAAAAAGACCAAACAAGCCAATGAAATAATAATCCACTGTCTAGTTTGGTCTCTCCTGTGTCTATAACCGAATTTATTAACTTGTAATAAGTATAGCATTTTGTAAAATTATTGAAAAGCAATTGTCGCTTTAATTGCTTTTTTCCAGCCACTATAAAGTTCTGTTCTATTTTCATTACTCATATTTGGCGAGAACCTTTCATCGATAACCCACTTCTTCTCTATTTCAGCTTGACTCTCCCAAAAACCAACTGCCAGTCCTGCCAAATAAGCAGCTCCTAATGCAGTCGTTTCATTTATTACAGGCCTTTCAACAGGTACATCTAATAGATCACTTTGAAATTGCATTAAAAAATTATTCTGTACCGCGCCACCATCTACTCGAAGGGACTTTAATGGAATACATGCGAGGTGTTCCATTTCTTTTATGACATCTTTTGTTTGATATGCTAAGGATTCTAATGTTGCTCGAATAAGATGTTCCTTAGTTGTTCCCCTTGTCAGACCAAAGATGGCTCCTTTAACATTACTTTCCCAATATGGAGTACCTAGCCCAACAAAGGCTGGCACAACGTATACACCTTCTGAGGAATCGATTTTTTCAGCATACATCTCACTCTCTTTTGCTTCTGATATCAACTTTAAACCGTCGCGGAGCCATTGCACAGCTGAACCCGCCACAAATATACTACCCTCTAGTGCATAGTGCACTTTGCCATTTATTCCCCAAGCGATTGTTGTTAATAATCCCTCTTTCACTTTGACAGCTTTGTCCCCTGTATTTAATAACATAAAGCATCCTGTACCATACGTGTTTTTCGCCATGCCACTCTCGAAACACCCTTGGCCAAACAATGCTGCCTGTTGATCACCTGCAGCACCTGCAATTGGCACAGCATGTCCAAAGAAAGTGTTTTTGTCTGTCCTTCCATATACTTCTGAGGAAGAACGTACTTCTGGTAGAAGTGACTTAGGAATAGTTAGTAAAGATAATAGTTCATCGTCCCAACATAAATCATAAATATTAAATAATAAAGTCCGTGATGCATTGGAATAATCAGTGACATGCACTACTCCACCTGTTAACTTCCAAATTAACCACGTATCGATTGTTCCGAATAAAAGATCTCCGTTTTCTGCTCTCTCTCTAACACCAGGGACATTATCTAAAATCCATTTCACTTTTGTACCTGAAAAATATGGATCGAGTAACAAACCAGTCTTTTCTCTAAACAAAGAATTGTATCCGCTGTCCTTTAAATCCTCACAAATCTCCGATGATTGACGCGATTGCCAGACTAGCGCACGATAAACAGGAACACCCGTTTTTTTATCCCAAATGACAGTAGTTTCACGTTGGTTCGTAATACCAATACCTGCAAGCTGTTCTGGTTTAATATTAGATTTAGTTAAAACATTGGATATAACGTTTTGAATCGATTGCCAGATTTCCTCTGCATCATGCTCAACCCACCCTGGCTGAGGAAAGTATTGCTGTAATTCTTCTTGCGAACTATTAACGATTTTACCATCATGATTAAACAAGATCGCTCTTGAACTAGTTGTTCCTTGGTCTAAGGATAATATGTATTTTTCCATACTTTCATCTCCCTATAAAACTTATATATAGAAAAAGACCCATGTAAAACCTACTAAAAGGTCTACGTGGGTCTCCTAATCTCTTATCCACAACTATCAACTTACCTTTACTATATTAGAAAATTTAGAAAATATCAACTCTTTTTAACTCTCAGGTTCAAAGTGCTTCCAAAGTTCTCTGTCAGACGTCGTAATAGCAGAAGCACCAGCTTCAATTGCTGCTTCTACTTCTTCGACAGTTGAAATAAGACCACCAGTAATTATCTCTTTGTTGGTTTTTTCACTTACCTCAGAAATCACTTTTGTCATTAACCCAGGTAAAACTTCAATATAGTCTGGTTTTGTTCTTTCTATAAGTGAGAAACTTTTTGTAATTGAGCTAGAATCAAGTAAAAAGACACGTTGAATCGCTTTTACTTTCTTTTGCTTAGCCTTCATAATAACATTGCCCTTTGTTGAAATGATTCCATAAGGCTTCATTTCCTGACAGATATATTCTGTAGCAAATTCATCACTTTTTAGTCCTTGAACTAAGTCGAGATGAAGGAACATTTTTTTATTATGTTGATTCGCTAACTTATAGCAGCTCTTGAGCCGCGAAATATGTATATCTAAAAAAACACCATATTCGTAGTTACTTTCAAGCATCATTTCAAAGTCTTTTACATCACGCACTGCTGGTAATACTTTTTGGCCATTAAAAGACATCATAATTCACCCCTGTATACCATCATAACATTAATACACTAAAGTGTTGAAGAATAAATTCAGATTATTTTAAAAACAAGTACCTATATGGCCATGATGTCATTGCAACAATTATGTTAAAATAAATGATACTTCAATTTTATGCTCCACCTTAATTTTACAAACTAACTAGGATAGCTTAGGAGTGTTTAAAGCCATGAACAAAAAAGACATCGCACAGTTTCGCAGACAATTAAAGATAGATAATGAAGCACTGAAAATTTCCGACATTTTTAATGTATACATAATGAAAGAATCGAGTGACATTTACCATCATGAAAGTCAGCCTTTTGACATGCTTGACCAAGAGCAAAAAGAATTATTTATGAATAACTTCAAAAAGATACTTGCCGGTCAATTAGATGAAAAACTATTTGAATTAAAGTTCAGACGGGATGCGGAAAATAACAGTCAGCTTATTTTACATCAAGGATTACTCAGCAGTGATGTGGAAGGCTGGAAAGAGCAAATGCTTAAAATTGTTGGCAAAATGCTAGAGATTAGGCAATACGAAATGGATACAGTCATTACTTTCATTCGCGGAGAATATTTAAAACCGATGAAACGCGGAAAAGAAGAAGCTGAGGAAAGTGGGCAAAATACCATTTACTCCAACCCTTTTATCTTATTTAGTCTAAACACGACACAAGAACCGAAAAAAGAGCTGCTGTTTGACTACGTCGAGAAAGAATTTAAATATAATTTTGTCGTCGATCCTATCATTAACCTAAATGCGCCAATTGCTGGTTTTCTCTTTCCTTGTTTCACGGATAATGCATCAGATGTTAATCACATCCTTTATGCAGCTGGAAAGGCGAATGAACCTGATCACCAATTCATTGAAGACGTTTTAAATGGCGAAGAAACGATGACTGCGAAAGATGATAAAATCGTTTTTGAGGAAATTATTAAAGATGCAACAGGTGATCAATTAAACACTTCCACTCTCTCAAATGTGTATGAAGAGATCCATCGTATCATTGAAGAGAACGAAGAGGAAGAACAACCGAAATTAGATGCTAAGGACATTGGCCGCGTTTTAAAAGTAAGTGGCGTTGAAGATATTAGCGATGAAAAGATTGAAGCTGCCTTCCATAAAATAATTGATGATGAAAAATATGAAATTAAAGCAAGTAGTGTCGTGCCGAAGTTCACATCAAAATCGATAAAAATTGATACAAAAATAGCGAAAATCTCCATTAGTCCGCAAGATTTAAGGTACGTCAAACAAGTTCACTTAAACGGCAAACGTTACTTGATGCTTGAAGTCGAAGAAGATACGGTCATCGAAGGCTTTAAGATGATTCCAGAAGCGTTTGGTGGAAGTGGCAATAATACATAACCAATAAATAGTTAAGTAAAGTTCTAACATTTCTTCTTTTCATATAAGAAAAAGTGTTAGGGCTTTTTTTATTTCCACTTAAGACGCCTCCACTCAATGAAACAAGGAATTTGCCCAACCAGACGAAGATAAACTCCCATACTATATTGTAAATTCAATTTTTCAGAACCATTAAAATTTAATAAAGGGAGAATCTTATGTCTACTTTTAATCCACAAAAACCATCGGTAAAAATTATCCCCCCAGCAACAAAAGTACAGCCACTTATAGGTCGGAAATATACGCTCACTCATTCAGATACTACTGGACAATTATTTTCAAGTATCGGCTATGACTATGATTTTGCAGCAATTGACCAAAAAATGCGCGATGAAGTATTAGCTGAATGGAAAAGAGATGTTAGAGGATTTTTTTATTTGGCAGGAAAAGTACGTGTCGATGGAAAAGACAAGAATAAATCAGCATCTAAGGTGCGATTTAATATTTTCAGAAAAGAAATGGACACAGCACTTAAAGGGATTATTTATAGTGATCAACCGTTCTTTGCTGCATACCCTTTATTACTAGATGCACCAATCTATATTTATTTCGATTCTATATTCCCTGAGTATAACCAAGTATTCTACTTCGGGACTGTTATGAAATACTTAACTTAAAATACCATCTTGCTACGATATTTAATATTCATCATTTTTTAAAATAACCGTATATTAATCAAAAATAGTCTCTAGATTTTCTTTCTCAACAATCTCTCCTTTTAATAATGTATAAAACTTCAACTCATCGGTATATGGAGAAAAATACATATAATTACTTTTAACTCCGCTATCAGACTTTACTCTAAATGAATAAATTATTTTATCGTATATTATGGATTTAGGATTTATATTTAAGCTTGCATCTCCTGCCATATGTAACAGAATATCTTCAACAGTTCCTATTCCATTAAATTGATTATTGATATATTCTAGGCTATTTTTGTAGGAATATAAGTTAGTAGTATCTATATACTTTTCATTTTCCTTCTTTCCATAGGTATAAAGAACTTCTTGATTATCTTTTTCACCTATCAATATACAAATTCCCTTTCTATCACCGACTAAAGCATATCTAGTAGATCCTCTAAAACCTAATTCACTTAAACAATTATGTTGATATACTTTATCAACTATATTTGCTACCTTATCTTCTTTCATTAATTCATATTCACTAGAGCAACCACTTAACATAAACACAAATAGTAGAATTAATTTCTTCATAATGTCCCTCCTAATTATTTAATCATAATTGAAAGTGAAGCATTATTCAAAAGTTCACAGAACTTATGAAAGGCTTGCGTTAAATTTCCTCTATGTTAACAAAATGATAGCATTTCACTAACATTATGTTAGAGTAACTTAATCACTATTAATTTGTTTGTAGGGACAAAGTTCTATTTCTTTTTATAATATCGACTAACCCTTTTTGTTTACCAATATATTGAATATCTGTTGAGTCATTAAATCTATAGAAATATATCCAATCCTCATTTTCGTGAAATATATACATTCGATAAGTTGTTTTGGTTGTTTTTATAGTTAAATAATTACTTGGTCTCCCAAGGAATCCATAACCCTTATTTAACGTCTCAATATTTCTAGTATTATTATAAAGATTTACGATTTGTATATTTTCAGCATTAGAAAAAGTCTTAATGGTCTCAGTCATGCCGACATGGTATGTTATTTTTGTAACATCATTTATATCGATGAATTCATGTAAACTTTCCTCATGTGTTTCTTGTAAAAACATCACAATAATCATTGCACTAAGATATATTACTAAAAAAATACGCAAACTTTTACTTTTGAAATATTTTATCTGTTTTAAAACTATAATAATAATATATGGAATTATAATTCCAAGTACTATCGTTATGTAAGATAAAATAATTGTAATGTTCTCCGATCCTAACATATAATTCCTGTAATTGTAATTTACACCTGGAATTGAATGAAGCACTTCTGCAAAGAAGATACTAAGAAACCCACAAAATAGAATAATTAATAAATTATTTAATTTTCTTAGATTTTCTGAAGCCAAAAATAATAATCCATAAATTAGAATAAAGAATAATAAAAAAGGTATGAAGCTACTATTCATGCTATTTGGGTATATTTCATCTAAAAAGATCATTAATAAGGGCTTTAACCAAATGATGAGAGGAATAATAATTAAAATTAGTACCTTTAAAGTGTTAAACATAATTTCACCCTTAATTCATTTCTATCACTATTCAGAATCAATATATTTGTCTGGAACCTTTTCCCATGTAGTACACTTTCTACTTTCTTCTCTTTTAAATTGTCTAAAAAGTTACCTTTCATCAAAAGTTACTTCTGGAATAACTTTATTTACTGAATCTCTTAATGACTTTTTCATTTCTGAACTTAAGTGATCAATAATCTCTTCTATTTTTACTCTTGCCATAAGTATCACCCTCTTAATTTATTTTTATATCTAACTATAAAAATTGGTTCTAAAATTATTTATTAAATATTATAGTTCGATATACTATTTCGGATTCCTTTATTTAAAATATTTAAACAATGGAATCTGAGGGAGTTGTTCAACAATTTGGCCTGATAAATAGAACCTTATTAATTAAGTACTTTATTGCATAAACAAAATTATTTGCTGCGCAGTATAAAGTCTACTACGCAATAAAAGAGTGACTCTATAAATCTTGATACATTCAATGACTGTAATCAAAGACAATAAAGCACAAATGTTAAGTAGATTAGCGATTACCGAATTGAATTTAACTAGAAGTAGCATTAAGAATTAAGCATGAAATTAATCTTAGGTTAATGAGTGATTATGATTTTTAATAATACGCATCACCTCTAACGTCAGTAAAAGAAAAAGACTTCTCAAAAGTTTTACAACTAATGAGAAGCCTCTTTTATATACCTAATGTTAGCATTTTGTTAGCAAATTGCGCATAAACCCTTATATATCAAGGTTTTGAGCGATCATCACATCATGCCGCCCATGCCACCCATTCCGCCCATGCCGCTCATGTCAGGCATGCCGCCAGCGTTTTCTTCTGGCTTATCAGCAACAACCGCTTCAGTCGTTAAGAACATAGCAGCTACTGATGCAGCGTTTTGAAGTGCAGAACGAGTAACTTTAGTTGGGTCAACGATTCCTTCTTCAATCATGTTTACCCATGTACCGTTTGCAGCGTTGAAACCAGTTCCAACAGCTTCACCTTTTAAGCGCTCAACAACTACAGAACCTTCAAGTCCAGCATTGTGTGCGATTTGACGTACTGGCTCTTCTAAAGCACGTAGTACGATATTTACACCAGTTTGCTCGTCGCCATCAGCAGTAATAGCAGCAACCGCTTGGTAGATGTTCATTAATGCTGTACCACCACCAGATACGATTCCTTCTTCAACTGCAGCACGAGTTGAGTTTAATGCATCTTCAATACGAAGTTTACGCTCTTTAAGCTCAGTTTCTGTTGCAGCACCAACTTTAATTACTGCTACTCCACCTGCAAGCTTAGCTAGGCGCTCTTGTAATTTTTCTTTATCAAATTCAGAAGTAGTTTCTTCTACTTGTGCACGGATTTGGCTTACGCGACCTGCGATTTGCTCAGAGTTTCCAGCACCTTCAACGATTGTTGTATTTTCTTTCGTTACAACAACTTTAGAAGCAGTACCTAATTGTCCGATGTTTGCAGACTTGAGGTCTAGACCTAATTCTTCTGTAATTACTTCAGCACCAGTTAAGATAGCGATATCTTCTAACATTGCTTTACGACGGTCACCGAATCCTGGAGCTTTAACAGCTACTGCATTAAATGTTCCACGTAATTTGTTTACAACGATTGTTGCTAACGCTTCACCTTCAACGTCTTCAGCAATCATTAATAGAGGCTTACCTTGTTGAACAACTTGCTCAAGCACTGGTAATACTTCTTGAATGTTAGTAATCTTTTTATCAGTAATTAAAATATAAGGATTTTCTAATACAGCTTCCATCTTATCAGAGTCTGTAACCATGTAAGGGGAAGCGTATCCACGATCAAACTGCATACCTTCTACTACTTCTAATTCTGTAGAGAAACCTTTTGATTCTTCAATCGTGATAACACCGTCGTTACCTACGCGCTCCATAGCTTCAGCGATTAATTGACCTACTTCTTTGTCAGCAGCTGAAATTGCAGCAACTTGTGCGATAGACTCTTTACCTTCGATAGGTTTAGAGATTTTTTGTAATTCTTCTACTGCTGTTTTAACCGCTTTTTCGATTCCTTTACGGATAACCATTGGGTTAGCACCAGATGTTACGTTCTTTAATCCTTCACGGATCATAGCTTGTGCTAATACTGTTGCAGTTGTAGTACCGTCACCAGCTACATCGTTTGTTTTGCTAGCTACTTCTGAAACTAGTTTTGCACCCATATTTTCAAAAGCATCTTCTAGTTCAATTTCTTTTGCGATAGTCACACCATCATTAGTAATTAATGGAGAACCGAACTTCTTCTCTAAAACTACGTTACGACCTTTAGGTCCTAATGTAACTTTTACAGCGTTTGCTAATGCATCTACACCACGAAGCATCGAACGACGAGCTTCTTCACTAAATTTAATGTCTTTAGCCAATTTGTTCTACCCCCTAAGAAATTTTTATAAGTATATTAGTATGCGTTATGTGTATTATCCAACGATTGCTAATACGTCATTTTCGCGAAGGATTAAATATTCTTTTCCTTCATACTTTAATTCCGTACCAGAGTATTTAGAGAAAACGATAATGTTTCCTTCTGCTACTTCCATAGCAATGCGCTCACCATGTTCTGTCACACGGCCGCTTCCTACAGCGATAACTTTTCCTTGCTGCGGCTTTTCCTTTGCGCTATCAGGAAGAACGATTCCGCTTGCAGTTTTCTCTTCTGCTTCAACTAATTCGATTACAATACGATCACCTAAAGGCTTTAACAATGTAAACTACCTCCTTAAGATCTTCATTTTCTTATTTGTTAGCACTCAAGCTCATCGAGTGCTAATACATTTATTATAATAATAAATACTTATCTATTTTGCAAGTGATATACACAAAAAATTTTAAACTCACCTTAAGTATGATTGTCTTAATTCCTATCGTTTAAACATCCATTTAAACATGTGGTAAAATACTAGAATACACCTCATTCGTAAAGGAGTCGAAAAGATGAAATCTAGATATTGGTGGGTCATCCTAACTTACATTGCAATGCAATTTTCTATTTATTTATTAGTTCCATTACACAGTATTATGGGCGTTGAAACTCCTCTAGAGGATTGGATCGAAACTAAAGAAGTAGTAGGTACGTGGGTTTTTTATAGCTTTACAATCGGGTTGCTGCTGATAATTTACTTGTTGCGACAAGACATAAAAGAACGACACCAGGCACCAAACCGAGTCTCACGTCTATCAGCTGTTAAATGGTCAATAATCGGAGTATTTTTAGCATTCGCTGCTCAAATTACTGCTGGACTTATTGAGGTAAACTTATTTAATATCGAGGCAGGCTCTGAAAATACAGAAAGTCTTGTAGAAATAGCTAAAGCTTTACCACTGTTTGTCATTGTCGGTGGACTAATTGCTCCAATTCTAGAAGAAATTCTTTTCCGTAAGATTATCTTCGGCTCTTTATATAAGAAGTTTAATAACTTTTTTGTAGCAGCAATCATTAGTTCCCTTTTGTTTGCAGTCATTCACGTTGACTTTACTCACCTTCTTATCTATACTGCAATGGGATTCACTTTTGCCTATTTATATGTAAAAACTAATCGAATTCTCGTTCCAATTATCGCTCATGCAGCGATGAATTCAATCGTATTTCTAATGAACTTTTTTGTAGATATAGAAGAATTAGAAAAACAACTAGAACAAGCAATCGCTATCTTTATTGGAGGAATTTTTTAAATGAGAACATCATCACCAGCCTTTATGGCGCTGTTATATTTTTCATTAGGGGTATTATTCACTTATTTGGCTATCCAAAATGGCCAAGAAAGTATGTGGAATGCTTCTACGATTATTTTAATGTTACTTGCTACTTTTGATTTTAGCGTTTCTTTTCGCTTCATGTTACTTAGACGAAAAATAAAGCAAATAAAGAAAAACAAAAGCACGTAATTTACGTGCTTATTTTTTTTCACAAATAACAATTAAAAATTGCGGTTTTGTCATTAGCTTTTCATATGTTTGCTTATGTAATTGTATTAATTGCTCAATCGGCTGTGGTTCAATGATCTTTTCTATTGAAAAATACCGAGAAGGGCTAGCTATAGTTTCCTGCAAAGACCTCCGATAAAAAGGCACATATACTGTCCCTGCTTTTGGCTTTTCCCAAGGTAACACTAATCGTTCTCTTGTGAAATAGTCTCCTGTTTTTGAAAACTTATATTCCATAAAAGGATGATGGACGGAAAAGAGGAGCTTGCCCCCAGGCTTCATAACTCTGCTAAATTCCATCATCGTATCTTCCCAACAATCGAGATAGTGGAGTGTTAATGAACTGACAATATAATCAAAGTGTTCATTGGCAAATGGAAGCTTTTCCTGTAAGTTAAGACATAAAACGTTAGATTCTGTTCCTATTCTCCTCTTTGTAGCCGCCACCATTTCTTCACTTACATCTATCGCTACTACATCTGCCCCTTTTTTTAATAGCTGTTCTGTATACCAGCCAGCTGCACAACCTGCATCTAAAACTTTTTTCCCATCCATCACGTCTGGTAGCTGCGCCAGCATTGCCGGACGCTCGTAATGCGTATTGTAAGGGCTATTTTCATCAATTGTATGTTCATAATCTACTGCTAGTTTATTAAAAGCATCTACGATTTCCTTTTTCATCTTTTCCCCTCCTCCATAAGACAGGAAAAACACCACGAGATTAGTCGTGGTGCTTCTCAGCTTCTGCTTGGCTTTTACGATAAGCTATTTTTGAAATTACAATACTTACTTCATATAGTAGAATTAACGGAATTGTAACCATAATGTGTGACAACACTTCTGGTGGAGTAATTAATCCTCCGACTACAAGAAGTACAAAATATGCATATCTTCTTACACTACTTAAAAACATCGGTGTGACAATTCCAAGTCGTGTAAAGAACATAATAATCACAGGTAGTTGAAATAGAAAGCCAAATGGCAAGACAATTTGTAATAAGAATGAAAAATATTCATTAATTCCGTAAACTTCGGCAATACCTAGGTCAGTTGCCAATCGTCCCATAAATTCTATGATGAATGGAAAAACAATAAAGTAAGAAAATGAAATCCCAACTAAAAATAATATGACCGATACTGGGATATACATTAACGTTACTTTTCTTTCCCGTTCATATAACCCGGGACTAACGAAAGACCACAACTGATACAAAGCTAATGGCACTGTTACAACTACTGCTAATATAAAAGCAATTTCCATATATATTTTAATCGGATCGGTTAATCGAAAAGCATTTAAAGTAATCTCTTTTGCTACTTCAACCTGCATTAATTTAATTAGAGGCTTGGCTAAAAATAAGCCACCTATTAATGAAACAATAAAAAATCCGACTACGACAATGATTTTCTTTCGCAATTCATCAATATGATCGTAGACAGACATTTGCCTTTCTTCCATGTCTTACCCATCCTAACATTACTTCTTTTCGTCTTTATTATCGTCATCATCAGCTAAACCTTTTGTTGCATTTTTAAATTCTCTTAACGTGTTACCAGCTGCTTTACCTAATTCAGGTAATTTTTTTGGACCAAATATGATGATAGCGACAATCGCTATTATTGCAATACTTCCTGCTCCTAGACCCATACTGTTCACCTCCTAAAAATGAACAACGCATTTCCATGCTTGTCTGCTTAAAGCATACCAAATTTCAATGATAATATCCATATCGAGCATATGACGATTATGTGTCTAAACTGTTTGTTACAGTTGCCACTATTTCCTAATGTAAGCTACACTATACTAGAGTATAACATAGAGGTGGTAACCTATGATTTTATTACAAGTGAACCAATTAACGAAGAACTTCGGTGCAGAAGTTATATTATCTAACATAAAACTAGAAATTAAAACGAATGACCGTATTGCCTTAATAGGTAGAAACGGTGCTGGTAAGTCAACTTTATTAAAAATTATTTCTGGACATTTAAGCTATGATTCCGGTGAAGTAATTAAACCAAAACATGTATCAATTGGCTATCTTGCGCAAAATACGGGGCTCGACTCGACTCGTTCTATTTGGGATGAAATGCTAAAAATTTTTGAACACTTACAGGAAATGGAAAAGCAACTTCGCAACTTAGAAAAACGAATGGGTGAAGAGTCTGTTCTTAATGATGCAAGTAAATATGAAAAAGTTTTAGCTGAGTATGATGAATTGCAGCTTTCATTTAAGGAGCAAGGTGGCTATAAATACGAGGCTGATATTCGTAGCGTCTTGCACGGGATGAGTTTTAGCGATATGAATTATGAGACGAAAATCTCAACATTAAGTGGTGGGCAAAAAACTCGTTTAGCTTTAGCGAAGCTACTATTAGAAAAGCCTGATTTATTAATTTTGGACGAGCCTACAAACCATCTTGATATCCAGACTTTATCTTGGCTTGAAAAATATTTACAAGCTTATCCTGGTGCTTTATTAATCGTTTCTCATGACCGTTATTTCCTCGATAAAGTAGTGAATACGGTTTATGAAATATCAAGACGCGAATGTACAAAATTTGCAGGAAACTATAGTTTTTATTTAGAGCAACGACACATTATGTATGAACAGCAACTCAAACAATATGAAAAACAACAGGCGGAAAAAGCAAAACTCCAAGAATTTGTGCAAAAAAATATCGCTCGAGCATCGACTACAAAAAGAGCACAAAGTAAACGCAAACAATTAGAAAAGATGGAAGATATCGATCGCCCTCTTGGTGATGAAAAGAAAGCATCCTTCAGCTTTGATATTGAAAAACAAAGTGGAAATGACGTCCTAAAAGTACAAGAATTAGCTGTTCGTTATCAGGATGGTGAACCCCCTGTATTTAAAAATGTCACTTTTGCAATTAACCGAAGTGAAAGTGTTGCCATTGTTGGGCCAAACGGGATTGGAAAATCAACATTATTAAAAACTATTATTGGCACACTACAGGCTAATGCCGGTACAACAACGCTTGGGTCTAACGTCACAATCGGCTATTACGACCAAGAACAAGCAAACCTAATGTCTAATAAAGATGTTCTACATGAATTATGGGATGAATATCCTGGGAAAACAGAGAAAGAAATTCGCACTGTCCTAGGTAACTTTTTATTTAGTGGCGATGATGTTTTCAAAGCGATTAAAGCGTTAAGTGGTGGCGAAAAAGCGCGAGTTGCACTTGCCAAGTTAATGTTACAAAATGCAAACTTACTAATCTTCGATGAGCCGACAAACCATTTAGATTTAGAAAGTAAGGAAATATTAGAATCCGCATTAATCGATTACCCTGGTACAATCCTGTTCGTATCACATGACCGTTACTTTATTAACAGGTTAGCAACACGGGTCATTGAGCTTTCTAAAAATGGGGCGGAAGACTATATTGGCGATTATGATTACTATTTAGAGAAAAAAGAAGAATTAAGGCAGATTGAAGAGGAAAAGAAAAGTAGTCATGAAAAGGCTACAGCTAATACGTCAGACCGCAATCAATTTGCACTTGATAAAGAGGCGAAAAAACGGGAACGTCAGCGCCTACGCCGAATTGAAGAGCTTGAAGCTGAAATCGAATCGTTTGAACAGAAAGTCGAAGATGTTGAACAGCAATTATGTGATCCAATCATCTTTGATAATCATGAAAAAGTAAATGAATTAAACGAACAATTACAATCTCATCAAGATTCATTAATGCACTTAATGGAAGAGTGGGAAGCATTACAAGACAGCTGACGAGTAATTCGTCAGCTTTTTTTTGTTTATTTTGAGGATAACTTATTATTAGTAAGAAAACTTATTAACATATCCATAGAACTATACACAATATCCACAGTCTTATACACATATAAACCGTTGTTTTACTTGTATACACAATACTTATTCACATTATCCACATTACAAGGTGTAATTTCGACAAATATTTACTAACATCGCTAGGTCTGATAATACTTAAGTTTTATACGTTTTTCCACATAAATAGAAAAGCTGTGGATAAGTTTTTCCACAGCTTAGCTTTCTAATGAAAGTCCAGGGTTGGCATTTAATTCGTATGTTGCAAATTTGCCTTTTTGATAAGCAATACTACCAGCTGCCGCTATCATAGCAGCGTTATCTGTACACAATGATAACGGTGGTATAATTAATTCACAGTCTATTGTTTTAAAGCTTTCTTCTAGTTGTTTTCTTAGCCCTTTGTTTGCAGCTACTCCACCAGCTAAAAGCACTTGCTTTACTTCGTACTCTTTTGCAGCTTTTACTGTTTTGTTAACAAGAACTTCTACAACACTTTCTTGAAAGCTAGCAGCCAAATCTTCATCTTTAATTGTTTCCCCACGTTGTTTAGCATTATGTAGCACATTGATTACCGCAGATTTTAAGCCACTAAAACTAAAATCATAGGAATCAGATTCTAACCAAGCCCTCGGTAAGTTTAATGTCGCTTTTCCTTCATGTGCTAAACGATCAATATGAGGACCACCTGGGTATGGCAATGATAATGCTCTAGCTACTTTGTCATAAGCTTCACCTGCCGCATCATCGCGAGTTTCACCGATTACTTCAAAGTCTCCATGTTCCTTCATATAAACTAGCTCTGTATGCCCTCCAGAGACAACTAGCGAAAGCAATGGAAAATTCATTTCCTTTACTAAGCGATTAGCATAGATATGGCCTGCAATATGATGGACACCTACTAAAGGTTTGTCATGAGCAAACGCTAATGCTTTTGCTGCATTAACACCAACTAATAACGCACCTACTAATCCCGGACCTTCGGTTACTGCAATTGCAGTAATATCATCCATCGTCATTTCTGCCTTTTCTAGCGCTTCGTCAATAACAACAGTAATTGCTTCGACATGATGTCTAGAAGCAATCTCGGGAACGACACCGCCAAACCTTTTATGGCTCTCAATTTGTGAAGCTACGATGTTTGCTAACAGTTCTGTACCATTTTTTAAAATAGCTACTGCCGTCTCATCACAACTTGTTTCGATTGCTAAAATTATTTCATTATTTGTTTTCATTTATATTCACCCACATTATTAACGCATCCTCGCCATCATCAGAGTAATATCCTTTGCGAATGCCTTTTTCTTCAAAACCGAGCTTCTTATATAAGTTTTGTGCTACGAGGTTCGATGCTCTAACTTCCAGAGTCATCATTTCTGCTCCTAGCTCCCTCGCTAAGTCTATCATTTTTTTCATTAAATACTCACCGAGTTTTTTACCACGGTAAGCTGGAGATACCGCAATGTTTGTTATGTGCGCCTCATCAAGAATACTCCAAAAGCCACCATAGCCTACGACTTCTCCATTTACTTCTAACACAATATAATTAGCAAAGTGATTTTGCTTTATCTCATTTTCAAAAGCGTCTCGACTCCAAGGCGTTGAAAACGACGCGTATTCTACTTGTAAAATTTCATTTATATCTTCTTCAGTCATTAATCTGCAAACAATCGTATCATTCATCTTCTCACCTTATTTCTTCTGACTAGCTAACCAATTAGCTTCAGCTTCCACTAATCTTAAATAAGATGGGGCAAATGTATGTAAGTCCACAGGTTCACTTGAAGCACCAATTAAAGCAAGTTCTGACGCTCGAGGATTATGAAGCGTAAATGGTGCAAAGATAGCCTTATCTTCTAGTTGTTCTATAATTAATTCTTTATGTATAGCTACATCATTTCCTATAAAGAGAATTGGCTTGTCCTTCTCTTTTAGCATGTCCAACCAATCTTTTAAAAGAATATTACAGTCTTCGACCACTGATGAAACAAACTCCTGCTCAGCTTTGTATAATCCTGTATAAACTAATCCTCTTCTAGCATCAAAGATAGGACAAATATATCCATCAAATAAACTGGCATTTTGAGCAATCAGTTGTAAACTTGAAACGCCAACTAAAGGAATTTGCAAAGTCCAAGCTAGCGTCTTAGCAATTGTTACACCAATTCGAACACCTGTATAAGAACCTGGGCCAGATGCTACTACAATTCTCTCTAATTCTTTTGGTTTTACATTAACTTTCTTCATTAACTCATCGATTGCTGGCATCGCTCTCGTTGAATGGTTTTTCTTAATATTTGTTGTTAGTTCTCCGAGAACTGTCGTACCATTTGTAACCGCAATGCTTAACGTTTGATTTGATGTATCAATTGCTAATATTTTCATCTACAAATAACTCCTTACATAAACTTTCATATCGACTTCCATGAGGTTCAAAAGTAATTTCACGATTTCCATCATCAATGAGACGAATGGTAATCGTTAAATACTCCTCTGGTAAGTATTCTTTTATATAGTGCGCCCATTCCACAACAGAAACACCGTTACCTTCAAAGTATTCTTCAAACCCTAAATCTTCATCACTATTATGTAAACGATATACATCCATATGATAAAGTGGTAATCTTCCCTTGTACTCCTTAATGATCGAGAAAGTCGGACTATTAACCACTTTTTTTATCTCTAGACCTTTTGCTAACCCTTTTGTGAACGTCGTTTTTCCGGCCCCTAAATCTCCTTCTAACGTTATCACATCATTTTGCTCTAATAATGTACCGAGTCTACCCGCAATAATCGATGTTTGTTCTTCTGTTTTTGAGACATATGTAAAAACCATTACTTTTCACCTTCTCTAAAATGGTTATACCCGAGTTTCTTTAATTCTAAACTCCTACCATCTTTTCTAATCATGACAGGGAATTCACCCTTCTCTTTTACTGTACCAATTTTCGTTACTTGGATATTGGCTTGTTTCATTTTTTCTTCTATTTGCAAATAATGTTGTTTTGACGTTGTACCAACTAATTGATATTCCTCTCCACCATAGTATACCCAGTTTAATTGGTCATCCAAGGAATAGTTTTTCAAAGCATTGCTAATAGGAAGAGCATGTTCATCGATTTCAATGCTGACATTACTAGCTTCTGCTATTTCATTGCATTCACTTGCTAAGCCATCACTAATGTCATTTAGTGAAACTCGTTCATTTAAAGATGATAATATTAATCCTGCTTCTACTTGTGGAACTGGCCTTTGGTGGAAAACGATTAACTCTTTTTCAAAAGATTTATATGTATTTTCTTCTTGGTGTAAAAGAATCTCTAAACCTGCTGCAGAATTACCTAACGTACCCGTAGTAAAAACGATATCGCCAGGCATAGCACTACTTCTTAATAATGCCTTACCTGTTGGTAGTTCTCCTATTACTGTAACTGCGATTACTAAGCTGCCTTTAGTTGATACCGTATCTCCACCAATTAAATCGATGTTATACTTATCAGCTATTGCAGCCATTCCTTCATAAACGTTTAATAGTTCCTCTTCCTTCCACGAATTTGGAACAGCAATGGCGACTAAATAATATAAAGGTTTTCCCCCCATTGCGGCGATATCGCTTATATTAACTGCAACAGCCTTCCAACCAATATCAAATGGCGTCATTGTCTTCCTCGAAAAATGGACCTCTTCGCACATCGTGTCGACACAGACTACTTGATCTTTATTACTATTTGCACGGTATACTGCTGCATCATCTCCAATACCTATTATGCATGAAGACTGCTTTAGTTTTGCTGGTTTTATTTTATTAATAAAGGAAAATTCATCAGGCAAATCGATGTCCTCCTTATTCACCTTTTCTTTTGTTTGTATAAAAAAACCTTAGGATATACTCCTAAGGTGGATGTCTTTATCATAAATGTTACATAGAAAAAAGTAAATAAACATAAAAAAACACGAAACAATTGTTTCGTTATAATGGCGGTCCCGACCGGGATCGAACCGGCGATCTCCTGCGTGACAGGCAGGCATGTTAACCGCTACACCACGGGACCATGATAAGTTAAATTTAATTGGTTGCGGGGGCAGGATTTGAACCTACGACCTTCGGGTTATGAGCCCGACGAGCTACCGAACTGCTCCACCCCGCGATAATATTATAATAACTGCCTGGCAACGTCCTACTCTCACAGGGGGACAGCCCCCAACTACCATCGGCGCTGAAGAGCTTAACTTCCGTGTTCGGTATGGGAACGGGTGTGGCCTCTTCGCCATCATTACCAGACAAGTTATTAAATTAAAGGAACATCGTTCCTTCAAAACTAGATAACGACAATCACACACATTTAAAAATTTGGTTAAGTCCTCGATCGATTAGTATCTGTCAGCTTCACGTGTTACCACGCTTCCACACCAGACCTATCAACCTCATCATCTCTAAGGGATCTTACTT
>NZ_NPIA01000013.1 GCF_002262935.1 Lottiidibacillus patelloidae
CTCGACTTGCATGTATTAGGCACGCCGCCAGCGTTCGTCCTGAGCCAGGATCAAACTCTCCATAATAGTTTGTTTGATTGCTCATTTTCCATCTTTTTTTGAAAGGTGTATGGAACCTTTTTTCTAGAGTGTTAACTCTAGGAATTACGATTGACTCGCTTGGCGTTTCGTTTAGTTTTCAAAGAACAATGTTTATTGCATGTCAATTATCATAACAGGCAATTCAGTAGAAGTCAAATAAAAACTTCATGGTGGGCCTGAGTGGACTCGAACCACCGACCTCACGCTTATCAGGCGTGCGCTCTAACCATCTGAGCTACAGGCCCATATGGAGCGGGTGATGAGAATCGAACTCACAACATCAGCTTGGAAGGCTGAGGTTTTGCCATTAAACTACACCCGCAACTATGGTGGTCGGGAAGACAGGATTTGAACCTGCGACCCCCTGGTCCCAAACCAGGTGCTCTACCAAGCTGAGCCACTTCCCGACAATAATATGGCGCGCCCGAGAGGAGTCGAACCCCTAACCTTTTGATCCGTAGTCAAACGCTCTATCCAATTGAGCTACGGGCGCACTTTTATAATATGCAATATCAAAATCATTTTTATACCATGTGAAACAGCGATGCTATTTGGTGCGGCCGAGAGGAGTCGAACCTCCACGGGGTTGCCCCCACTAGGCCCTCAACCTAGCGCGTCTGCCATTCCGCCACGGCCGCTAAGAAATTGATTGCTCTAAATTTATTAAAATGGTGAGCCATGAAGGACTCGAACCTTCGACCCTCTGATTAAAAGTCAGATGCTCTACCAACTGAGCTAATGGCTCCAATTAATGGCTGGGCTAGCAGGATTCGAACCTACGCATGACGGAATCAAAATCCGTTGCCTTACCGCTTGGCGATAGCCCATTAATTAAATGGCGGTCCCGACCGGGATCGAACCGGCGATCTCCTGCGTGACAGGCAGGCATGTTAACCGCTACACCACGGGACCAGAAAGAATATGGTGGAGGATGACGGGATCGAACCGCCGACCCCCTGCTTGTAAGGCAGGTGCTCTCCCAGCTGAGCTAATCCTCCATAAAAAAGATAGGTAGGAAGCAAACATGCTTCCTACATGTAATGAGATGACCCGTACGGGATTCGAACCCGTGTTACCGCCGTGAAAGGGCGGTGTCTTAACCGCTTGACCAACGGGCCATTTTGCAATGGCGGAGAAGGAGGGATTTGAACCCTCGCGCCGCTCGCGCGACCTACACCCTTAGCAGGGGCGCCTCTTCAGCCACTTGAGTACTTCCCCGTATGGCTCCACAGGCAGGACTCGAACCTGCGACCGATCGGTTAACAGCCGATAGCTCTACCACTGAGCTACTGTGGAATAATTTAATGACGACTTTATGAATTATAGTAAATTCCTTTTCTTTTGTCAACACTTTTTTAAAATGTTTTGAAAGGAATGTTTATAATTTATCACAGGCAATAATACTAGTCAAGTACCTTATGATAACAATTTCAATTTTCCGCGACATTTTCCACAAACATATTTCGTGACATTCATTTTGCGTCTCCTTATATAGTTAAGACCGCAATTAGTACATACATAGTTATAAGATTTTTTCTCCTTAACTTCAAGAGGTAATGATTTACAAAAACGCGGAGCGCCTGTTTTCTTCAGTAAAGCACGAAAGTCTTTGTCTCTATGTTGATACCCTTTACCTTGAAGATGTAAGTGATAATGGCACAACTCATGCTTAATAATACCGATTACTTCCTCAAGCCCAAATGATTGTAGATACTTTGGGTTCACTTCAATTCGATGCGACTTCAATAAATATCGGCCACCTGTAGTTCTTAAACGGTTATTAAAGACCGCTTCATGAATAAAAGGTTCGCCAAAATATTTCAATGATATATCCTCTACTAAAGCTTGTAATTGTTTATTATTCATAAATGTTCCCCACTAAACTTTCACCTTTTCATCATAATGCCCATATTATATATTACCACTTCACAAGGAGTAGGAGGAGAAGTAATGCCTAGTTGGTTAAAAAGACAATTAATGCGAGCCTATTCTGAAAAAGACTTATATCAAATTCGTATGCTAAATCGCTGTTGGTATTTTTATAGAAAAAAACACTGCTCATAAAAGCAGTGCCCTTTTCAAATTAGTTTGTTGGAGAAAGCATCGTTAATGCCACTCTTCCCTTTTGTATGTCCACACTATCTACCCAAACATTTACAACATCGCCAACTGAAACAAGATTCATTGGATGCTTAACAAAACGTTTACTCATTTTTGAAATGTGAACAAGCCCATCTTGTTTTAGCCCGACATCAATAAATGCACCAAAATCTACGACGTTTCGGACAGTTCCTTCCAATTCCATTCCTTGCTTTAAGTCCTCTAACTTTAAGATATCACTTTTCAATAACGGTTTTGGCACTTCATCACGTGGATCTCTTCCAGGTCGAACCATTGCATCAATGATATCTTTTAAGGTTGGTACACCGATTGATAATCTTTCGGCATATTCGTTAACATTAATATTTGTTAGCTTTTGTTTAAGCTCATCTGTTCCTAAGTCATGCACTGTTAAACCTAGTTCTTTTAATAATGCAATTGACGTATCATAACTTTCAGGATGGATCCCTGTGTAATCTAACGGTTGATCGCCATCGATAATGCGTAAAAATCCGATACATTGCTCGTATGTTTTAGCACCTAAGCGCGGGATTTTCTTCAACTCTTTACGGTTTACAAACTTCCCTTTTTCTTCTCGCGCTTTAACAATGTTAGTAGCAACAGCTTTCGATAAACCTGATACATATTGCAACAGCGACGGCGAGGCTGTATTTACATTTACACCAACTTGGTTAACGACCGTTTCTACGACGAACGTTAATGAATCATCGAGTTTCTTTTGTGATACATCATGTTGGTATTGTCCAACACCTACAGATTTCGGATCGATTTTTACTAATTCAGCTAGAGGATCTTGTAATCTTCTTGCAATGGATACAGCACTTCTCTCTTCAACTTGAAGATCTGGAAACTCTTCTCGTGCAATATCAGATGCAGAATACACACTAGCACCCGCTTCGTTAACAATAAGATAGAAAATTTCTTGATCAATCATCTTAATAGTTTCTGCCACAAGCTGTTCTGTTTCTCTAGAGGCTGTTCCATTACCTACTGCTATCACTTTAATATTGAACTTTTCTACAGCCGCAATAATTTTCTTTTGCGCTTCTTCATATTGATTTCTTGGTTGGTGTGGGTATATAACATCAATTGATAATACTTTACCAGTCTCATCCACTACAGCAAGTTTACAACCCGTTCGGTACGCAGGGTCTACCGCTAATACTACATTTCCTTTTAAAGGTGGTTGCAACAATAAGTTTCGTAAGTTCTCCGAGAAAATATGAATCGCTTGTTCTTCCGCAGCTTCTGTAAGCTCTTTGCGAATTTCTCTTTCAATAGAAGGGTTAATTAAACGTTTAAAGCTATCTTCAATTGCACGGATAACGTATTCTTCGGAAATAGATTGTTTCCCTTTTAAGATCGTTTTTATCATATATGTAATAATGCTATCTACAGGTGGCTCTATAGTAACTTTTAATATGCCGTCTTTCTCCCCGCGGTTTAGCGCTAACGTACGATGAGGAACTATCTTGGCACACGCCTCACTATATTCATAATACATCTCGTAAATTTTCTTTTCATCGTTTGCACGTTCTTTTTCCTTTACCGATGAAGTAACCATTCCTTTTTCAAGCGTCTGTTTCCGAATCCATTTTCTGATTTCTGGGTCATCGGAAATCATTTCTGCAATAATATCGTTCGCACCCTCTAATGCTTGTTCAACCGTTGTAATTTCATGTTCTTCTGAGAAGTATTTTTCTGCTTCTTTTTCGACGTTCCCTTCAGTTGGTAAAGCTAATAACCAAGTTGCTAAAGGTTCCAGTCCTTTTTCTTTCGCAATAGTCGCTTTCGTTCTGCGTTTTTGTTTGTATGGACGGTATAAATCTTCCACTTCTTGAAGTTTTATTGCTTTTTCGATATTTTTCTTTAGCTCACCTGTTAATTTTCCTTGTTCATCAATTAATCTAATTACTTCTTCTTTTCGATTTGCTAAGTTTTCATTATATTGCCAAGACTCCATAATACTTTTAATTTGAACTTCATCTAGGCCACCTGTCATTTCTTTACGGTATCTAGCAATAAACGGAACCGTGTTCCCCTCATCTAAAAGCGAGATAACATTCTCTACTTGTTTCTTAGAAATAGCTAGTTCAGTCGTTACTAATGAAAGTAATTGTTCTCGATCCAAAAAAATGCCTCCTTTAAAATACAAAACGGTACTACCCATAGTGTATCAAAAGAGGCAACAGTTAGCATAACCTTAATAGTATTTTTTATGATGACTAAAATTTTCACTAAGCTTACGTATTGCTTGCTTGTGTAACCTTGAAACGTGCATCTGTGAAATTCCTACTATCTTGCCAATTTGCGCTTGACTTAACTGCTCAAAATACAAATAATAAATAATCTTTTTCTCTCGCGCAGTTAACTCCTCTAGCATCGAACTAATATGAAGACGAGCGACCGCCTTTTCGTAAATGCACTCTTTTTCCTTCGAAGGAATCTTTTCTAAAAGAGGACTTACCTTTCCACCTTTTTTTTCATCGGTTATTTCACGGTCAACTGAAAGTGCCTTATAATTATTACTAGCTTCCATTGTGTGTAAAATGTCTTCTTCTGAGACATTCAACTTTTCTGCAATCTCTTTAACAAATGGTTCCCTTTCTAATTTGACGGTTAACTCATCAACAACATTTATTACCTTATAACTTAAGTCCTTATACTTTCTAGGGACTTTCATACTCCAAGACTTATCACGTAGGTATTTTTTCATTTCCCCTTTTATCGTCGGAATGGCAAATGATTCAAACCTTGTGTTTAAGGTTGGATTATACCTCGTTAATGAAGCAAACAATGCCATTCTTCCAACTTGCATAAGGTCTTCCTGGATATCTTCTCTTGATGCATATTTAGTTGCATAGCTTTTAATTAGTTTTTCATACCGTATAGAAATATGGTAAAACACTTTGTCATTAGAAGGATCCTGTTTATATTGTTTTATTAACGATTTTATATCTTGTCCATATTTTTTATAAGGCTGAGCTCTCTTGCTCAATTTTCTTCTCCTTCGAGTTGTAAAGTAGTTTTTTTATTACTACTTTCATCGAATCATCATGCTTCAATATATTTACAGAATCCATTAATGACTTCACATGTTCCAAAGAAAAGAATTCGTTAACATCGTATTCATCGCAATCAATACTTTTTGTTTTATTTTTTACTACTAGCTCCGCTATTAATGCACTTAATTTAACATGAAACATAGCTGAAAAAATCCAATCTTCCTCCTTTACTTTTAATAAACTTTGTCTGTAAACTTCAGAAATGGAATTCTTTATGTCCTCTATGCTCTTGTATGTATATCCCATTTGTGCTGCAATACCTGAAACCGTTAAGCGTATAACAGTTTCATATTCTTCTTCTAGTGGTACTGATAGTGAAATTATATCCTCCCGCTCTCCCATTACATCACCTCTCTTTCTTTGGAAGTTATTTACATATACCCTTCTATACAAAAAGTTAAACACCTTTTTCAAAAAAATTTCAATAAAAAAAAGCTGCTTATTATATAAGCAACTTAGATTAAAAGTCTATAAGTCCGAGGCTAATTTGTAACGCATCATCTACTCGCGTCATCATCTCATCATCAAGATTCGTTATTTTATCTGTTAATCTCTGTTTATCAATTGTTCTTATTTGTTCTAAAAGTATCACTGAATCTCTTTCAAAACCATATCGCTCTGCATCAATTTCAACATGAGTAGGTAACTTTGCTTTTTGAATTTGTGCAGTAATAGCTGCGACGATTACTGTCGGACTGAACCTATTCCCAATGTCATTTTGAATAATAAGCACCGGGCGGATCCCACCTTGCTCGGAACCAACGACAGGTGAAAGGTCAGCAAAATAGACGTCGCCTCGCTTAACTATCAATACTTACACCCCGCTAACTAGGCGTCCCAACGTGCTGTCGGCTTCCTCTTCAGCTAAAAATGCCTCTGATGCAATATTTAAATTGATTTTGGCCATTTCCATGTAGCCTTGTCGCATCATTTCTCGGATTTGACGATTTTTACGATCACGAAGATAATGCTTCATTGCTTTGTGAACTAATTCACTTCTACTAATGTTATCTTGCTGGACAAACCCATCCATTTCTTTAATAAGATGATGTGGTAAGTGAACTAAGATTTCATTTGCGTTTGATTGGGACACGAACAGACACCTCCAACTTACACTACATACAGATATATAGTAATATTATCACTGTCAAGCCTATATTGCAAAGCATTCTCTCAAAATCTCACCTTATTATAATTCAAACTAGATCTTTCTATTCCATAAATTATAATTTCCTACTAAATTAAGGTTAACTATTGTGAGTATACAATCTCGGCACGCGATTACTAATCATTAAAGGAACCTCATAGTTTATCGTCTCTAAACGCTCGGCTACTTCATCAATGGTAATTTTTTCATTACCTTGTTCGCCGATTAATGTTACTTTCTCACCAATGTTTACTTCATCTGTTAGTTTAACCATAAATTGGTCCATACAAACACGTCCGACTATAGGAACTCGCTTACCTTGCACGAGAACTTCCGATTTGCCGCCTAGTCTTCTTATCCATCCATCAGCATATCCAACAGGAACCGTGCCAATCCATTCATCATTTTCAGCTATATAATCGGCGCCGTAGCTTACCGCTTCGCCAGCTTTAATTTTTTTGACATGTGTTATTGTACTGTGAAGTGAAAATGCTTCTTTTAGTGGAAATGGGATCCTCTGCTTCATTTCCTTAGCTGGTGCAAGACCGTACATCGCAATTCCCACTCTTACCTGACTGAACGTTTGCTCAGGGAATCGTATGGATGCCGCACTATTACTAGTATGAATTTGTTTGAAAATTATTCCTCTCTTTTCAAACCTATGAAGAAGGGATGTAAATGACTCATACTGAAGGTTAAAGTACGTTAAATCATCTTCATCTGCTGTTGCAAAATGAGTAAATATACCAACTGTATTGAAGTTTGATTTATTACTTGTATATTCATAAATTTGCAATGCTTCTTCAAAACTTTTTGTACCAACTCTATTCATTCCCGTGTCTACCTTTAAATGTAACGATAACCTACCAGATGTAATATGCGTCGCAGCCTCTTCAATCCAACTTTGTTGAAAATATGTCAACGTTATATCGTGATCAATAGCAACTTGAACATCTTTTGGTCTCGTCCATCCTAATACTAAAATTGGGCATCTAATGTTATTTGCACGCAATTCTAACGCTTCATCAAGAATAGCAACCGCAAGAATTTTGGCTCCTGCTTGTAATGCCGTTTTGGCGACATCTACTGCTCCATGTCCATAAGCGTTTGCTTTTACTACTGCCATCATTTCCACATTTTCCGGAAGGTGCTCAATTATTGCTTTTACATTTGAAGCAATATGATCAACATTAACTTCCACCCATGTGTCTCTATAAAAGTGGGTCTTGCTCAAATTTAGTCACCCTTCCGTTTCATCATTATTACAATACTTTGATTATTTCTTTTTATCCATGTATTGTCAATGAAACAGAAAAAAAATAGGAAAACAGACACCCTTTTCTACAGAGCGCTGTCTCCCTTTTAAAAAGCAGCTTTATTTGATTGAAGTTCCGAAGACAGAGCGTGCAATTGAAATCATTTCTTCTTGCGATAAATCTTCTGAAGCTAAGAAGAAGTCAATTCCGTTATACGTCCAAGAAAGCGTCGTATCTGTCATTGCACCGACAACAAAACCTAAGTCTACTGGACTACCATTCATTTCATTGACATTACTCATTGCAGGCAATACTTTGCTCTTTTCTTGAATTAATGTAAATGATTTTTCACCGCCATAGATTAGGACAACCTGTTGCTTTTGATCGTTCATTACTTCTTTTTGCTCTTTTAAGACAGTACCTTGTGGCTCGTATACTGGATAATGAATTGCGAAATGAACATCATCCATATTCATTGGTTCAACATCCATTGCACTTGTCATATTTCGTTGTAAGTCAAATGAATCTTTATCAAACTTTGGACTAAATTTGAAGTTTGAGAAATCCACTTGTACTAAGACATTTTTTTCTTTATCCATTACTTTCACAGATACTGGCTTCAAATCCTTTGTTAAAACAATCTCTTGATATTGTAAGATCTTATTTGTATAGTTCGTTTTTGTTTCAAACACATAGTTATCATTAACTTTTTTGAACTTTTTCTCATTGTCTTTTAAGATGTCCGACATTAATGATTCATACAAGTAAACAAGGCTAATATTTTCCGGCCAGCTGCTTTCAAAGCGGAAACTTTTGTTTAATGCTGGTGTAAGAACAAATACGCCTTCATCATTTCGAAGAATCATTTGGCTATGCTCTTTTTTCTTGTCACTCTTTAAGTGAACACGATAGTACTTATCTTTTTTGTGCCAAACTTCTACATTATACTCTTGTGGAGTTTCTCCCGTTTGCAACGTCATTTTTGCATCGGTCATGTACCCACTCATCTTTTCTAATTTTTCTTTGATGTCTACAACTACATCTTCCTCTGTCTTTTCCCCACATGCCGCTAATATGGAGATTAAGAAAATACCAGCAAAGATTGCTATTAGCGATTTTTTCATTTCCTTCAACTCCCCTTTGTCTCTTCACGTTAAAGTGGAACCTACTCCATTCCACTAAAAAGCTGAACTTTTTTCTTTCTCGTTCATAGCTTTTTAGTGGATTGAGGCTTTTCCAACTGCCGCAATACAAATATATGAGACAAAGTTACGCAATATGCAGACTAGCTTGACGAGCCTTCTAAAATAATTTGCGCAATCGCATAATCATGGGAATGAGAGATAGATACGTGTGCCTTAAAATTTTTATTTTCAACTTGTACGAAAGGCTTTCCTAAGCTGTCATTTACTATTTCAACATCTTGAAAGGAAAGTTCTTTTCCTATTCCTGTACCAAGCGCTTTCGCATACGCTTCCTTCGCGGCAAAACGCCCAGCCAAAAATTCAATTTTCCTTTTCTCAGATAACGTTGTAAGTTTCGCTTGTTCTCTTTCGGTTAACACTCTTTTTATAAACTTTTCATTAGTCATTAGTTTGGCAATTCGCTGAATCTCTACTATATCTATACCTGTACCAATAATCATACATACCACCACTTTGTACTTTTCTTCTATTGTATCTTATTTAGTGAGCACTTTGCCTTTATGTTTTTTTCGATTATGGAATAATGTATACTATGAATACTATAATTAGATGTAAGTGAGGTGTAACTATGTTTGTACGGACGGAAAATTTCAAATCATTTATTCATTATTATCCAGTCGTGTCATTGATTATCCTAATACAGACAATCATTTTCATATGGACTGCTTTTACTTTTTTACCTTATAGTTCAGAACTATTGAATAACGGGATTGGCACTAACCTATACATTGCCTACGGAGAATATTGGCGTCTAGTCACACCTATTTTCTTTCACGGTAGCTTTGGACATTTATTTTTCAATTCCTTTTCTTTAATACTATTCGGACCAGCCTTAGAGCAAATCTTAGGTAAAACTAGATTTATTATCGGTTATCTCGGTGCAGGAATTATTGCTAATGTAGCTGTTTACTTACTAGAAGCATTGAATTACTCTCACCTAGGAGCATCCGGTTCAATTTTCGGCCTTTTTGGTATTTATGTTTACATGGTTTATTTAAGAAAAGATTTAATTGACTCTTCTAACTCACAAATCGTTCTTACAATTTTAGTGATAGGGTTAGTAATGACCTTTATTTCTCCAGGTGTTAGTATTCTTGGACACATCTTTGGTCTGATCGGCGGATTACTTTTAGCACCACCATTATTAAGCAAAAGATGACAAAAACTCGCCAAATGGGCGAGTTTCTTTTTTTATTATCCTTTTATTTTAAAACTACCTCCATCAAGGACCTCAATAGTAGGATAGTGTGCTAAAGCTCTCATTAAAGTAAATAGTGCAATATCTTTTTTCTTTGCTTCGATCATACAATCTATTTGTTCGACACTACCTTTGATTTCATTTAAGAATTTCATGAACGATTGTGAATCGATAACATCTGCATGATGACGGAATTGCTTTTCACTTTTCGGACTTGAAATGTGCATTTTAATTGGTAGCGGTGAATAAGACCATGTATTAACAATTCTCTCCCAATGTTCCTGCCAGTTTTCGTTTTCATGATGTGCTAAATGATGATGGTAATCAAAGACTAATGGCACTCCTAATTTTTCACATAAATAAAGGGTATCCTCAAGTGTGAAAGTTGTATCATCATTTTCTAGCATAATCATTCTTTGAATACTTTCCGGTACGCGTCCAAAGTTTGTAATGAATCGTTCTAATGCAGCTTCTTTATTTTTATAACTTCCTCCGACATGCATCACGCATCTATGTTCTGGATCAATCCCCATGCCTATTAGTAACTTCTTATGCATTTGCAACGTTTTTATAGAATTCTTTAAAATGTCGTCATCAGGCGAGTTGAGTAAAACAAAATGGTCGGGATGAAAATCTACACGAAGATTATGTTCTTTTATGTAATTCCCCAGTAATTTCAACTCCTCTTTCAAAGGACGCATGAAATTCCAATCCTCTAGTTCAGGGTGATTGGCTAATGGAATAAGTTTGGAACTAAAACGAAAAAAGCGGATGTCATGAGCAACATTATGCTTTAATAACCGTAAACAATTTTGCAAGTTGCTTTTAGCAATGCGTTCTAGTTTTCTAATTGCCGCTTCTCGGTTGGATAATTTCTCAAATTGTGCAAAAGTCATGGTTTGAGATGGCGAACTATTTTTTAACTGCATGCTCATTGCTACATATCCTAGTCGTACAATTGTCATTTTTTCACCCTTTCATTATAATTTTTTATATAGTATGTCCAAAAAACCCCTATTGAGAGACTGTAACATATTGTTATGTCCAAATTTGTGTAAAGACATGATACAATAGACAAAATAACGAAAAAAGGGGAATTCCTTATGGCGATAAGATTAATTACAGATGGTGGAGCTGATTTACCCGAAAGTATTTTAGCTAATCGCAATATCACTATCATACCATTAAACGTTATGATTAATGATATTACTTACAAATCTGGGGTAGAGCTAACATCAGAGAAGTTTTATCGATTAATGAAAGAAAATGAAACTTTACCGAAAACATCAAGTCCTTCACCGAATGATTTCTATGAAGCATATAAAAACATTGATGAAAATGAAGATGTTATTGTCATTGCTCTTTCTTCAGCTTTAAGTAGCACATTTGAAAGTGCGACTATCGGTAGAGGAATGCTTCTCGAAGAGCAACCAAACCGCAACATTTCCATTGTTGACGCTAAGACTGCTTCCGTTGGACAAGCAGTACTTGTCCACAAAGCGTGTAAGTTAATTGACGAAGGTCTTGCAACTGCTGATATTGTTTCGAAATTAAATGAAACTGTTTCTACATTAAATACTAAATTTGTACTTGATACACTTGAAAACGTTATTAAAGGTGGCCGTTTAGACAAAGTGCGCGGTGCAGTTGCCTCTGTCTTAAACATTAAGCTATTAATGGAAGCTACGGAAGATGGAAAAGTCGATGTAGTCGAAAAAGTTCGTGGGACTAAAAAAGCTTTAAAACGATTAATTGAACAAATTGGCGAATGTACTAGTAATTTTGAGGAAAAAACATTAATTGTTGCCCATAGTAATTGTGCAGATCGGGCTGCTGATGTTATGCAAAAGATTAAAGAACAATATCCATTTAAAGAATTGTTATTGGCTGAACTAGGTCCGGTCATCGGTACATATGCTGGTGAAGGTGGAATTGTAATAGCATATGAATAAAAAGTTTGATGCAGTTCATTTGAATTGCATCTTTTTTATAATCTAAAAATATTAAAAAAATGGCTGGTGAGTACAATGAAGGAAATCTTTAAAGATGAAGTGGTTATTAATGGTTCAGTTAATGATGTATGGTCATACTTTATAGACATTGAGCAAAATGGCCCAAAGTGGATGCCTGGTATTTCCTCGATATCAGTAGAAAATAAGAAGTTAAGTGAAGGAAATAAAATTACTTTCACTACTAGAGGAAAGCAACAAAGTTCTACTGTTACAAGTTATAAAGAAAATGACTACATTACTTTAACTTCCGTCCAAGGTAATTTCAAGGCAGATTATCGCTATTCATTTAATAAGCATAATGAAAACCAAACTTCCCTACTATTACATGCAACTTGTGAAGCAGAGGGCATTTATAAACTTTTATCACCTTTAATTCGACTTGCAATAAAAAAAGCTGATGGAAATCAACTTAAACAGTTTAAAGAAGCATTTGAAATGCAAATGAAAAACAGGCCGATGCTATAATATCAGCCTGTTTAAGAACTTTTCTTTTTGAATGATATTTGCATCCCTTTTGATTCAGCTTTTTTTCTAACCGGCTCTTCTAAATCAGAAGTACAGAGGGGGCATTTCACAGCTAAATTAGGTATTTTACTAAAACAATAAGGACAATCCTTTTTCGTCATTGATGAAATTGGACTTCCGCTTGGATTTCGTATTTTATTTATTTGCCTAATAACTACAAAGATTGCAAAGAGGACTAAAGTAAAGCGAATTAATTTTGTGAAAAATAAACCATAGTTAATTGTTGCTGCCCCTGCTTCTTGTGCTGCACCTAACGTTTCATATGTACCACCAGAAAGTGAGATGAAAAGCTCTGAGAAATTCACTTTTGCTAAGAGTAGTCCAATTGGTGGCAGTAACACATCGGATACAAAGGAATCTATTACCGATACAAATGCCGCTCCAATTACCATCCCAATCCCAATCTCCGCTACGCTACCATTCATAATAAACGCCCGAAATTCTTTTATTATTCTCAAGTAATCAACTCCTTCACGCCCTTATTACATCTTATGAAAGAATGTCCAGGCTATACGTGAAGGATATTTTATAAAAGAAAAAAGGACTTGCTGATCCAAGTCCCCTAGCCTTCTAATTATCCGTTATCTACCATACAAAGGATGCTAAATCCAACAATTGTAAGTATTGATGCGCCTAAAAGCATGATGTCAGCCCCCTTCCTCTTTCTTATACCCATTATTGTACCAATTTACTCTGGTTTATGCGAAGCAACGACATCGTACGTTTGAATTTTAAAATCAATAATATAATCGGCTCTTCCACCTTGATGTGATTTTTTAAAGGCATCACTTTTTACCCAGTCATCGTGCGCTTCTTGACTTTCCCATGCTGTACTTACAGTAAACTCATCATATTCTTCCGTATTTCTTCTTTGAAATAATTCCAAGCGAACAAAACCTGGCATTTTTTGAACGGCGCGTGGTTGTTTAAAGCGTTCAATCATTTGTTCACCTTTGCCTTTTTCTACTTTTATTGTATTCGTAATAACGATCATAAAATCCCTCCATTCTATTGCTATCTTATGTATTCGTTCTCTTCTCTCCTACTTCCTCTATCATTATTACCATTAAAGAAAGAAAAGTAGCCCAAATATGGACTACTTGTTTACATTTCTTCTTTTTTTTCAGAGTATTTCTTTATGAACTCTAGCACTTTTGTTTCATTTTTTAATACTGCTTTACCATTAATATTTGGAACGACACATCGTCCACGACAATAGTCACATACTTCCGAAGAAATTTCATCTTTATGCAGTTCTCTTGCTTCCATATGCGCTTCCTTTGTTGACCGTTGATTTGTATCCTCTAGCTCATCAACTGTCTTCCAAAAATAAGTCGAGTATACTTCAATCTTTCCATCCCCATTACATTTCGGACAATTTTTCTCTAAAACGTCTAATTTTACGACTGGCAAACAAATCCCCCCTTATCACCATAAACTGTATTACTAATTCATATGAACAAGTTGTTTCGTTCACGACTACTTTTTGCTCATTCTAAAAATTAGATTATAATGAACAGGAAAGTATCACCGATTTTTTGAGTTATGGAGGAAACAATGATTACCTTTGAAGAGATCACTCAGGAGAGTTTATATATAGCTGAAGAAATAATTAATTCGAATAAAAGCTATAACAAAATGGAAAATGGCAAGGAAACTCGTTCACAAAAAGAAGTAGCACAGGAACTTAACAACAATAAAACAACTAGTTATTTTATAAAGTTAGATGATACATATATCGGTCTCATCGATTACTTTCCTGTAAATCCTAATGACAATTACCCATGGCTAGGATTACTCATGATTCATGCAGACTATCAGCAGTTCGGATTCGGATCATCAGCTTATGTGTTGTTTGAAAATCAGCTCCAAGAAAAAGGTGTAAAAACATTGCGACTTGGTGTTTTACAGGAGAATATGCGAGCGAGACAATTTTGGGAGCGTTTAGGTTTTACTTTTTATGAAACAAAAGAAAAGCATAACAAGCAAATCGACTGCTTTGAAAAGAAACTGACCTCATAAAACTGATTCAACATAAAGGTAGCAAAAAGAAAAACAAGTAGCATTCCTATAGGCTACTTGTTTTTGTCTAAATGAGTTAATTACTAGTACTTACTTCTTGATTGATCATCTTTACATCGTCTTCGATTTTTATTACTTTTGTACCAGCAATAATGTCATGTAAAGAACGTTTATCTTTTCTAGAAGTCATCAGTATGATACTTAGAGTGAAAAGAATACCAACTGAAGCTATATAAACGAAAATAATAATGAATCCACGTAAAATAATTTGTAGTGCAGAAACATCCTCACCCGAAGCTTTAACAATTTTTATGCCTAACATTCTTTTCCCTATTGTTAAGCCTGTCCAAATAATTGGAAGAACGAGCGGATACAATAATCCTCCAAATATTAATATATTATCAATAGTCGTATCATAATTATCCATATTTCCTGCAGTAGCTATAATAATTAAAAAGCTCATTAGAAAAACCGCTATAACAATGCTTATTCCATCAATTACGTTTGCAACTAATCTACGCCAAATTGGCGCAATTTTAACCTCTTGTACCGCTTGACTTCCGCTTAATAGATCTTTCATAAACATCCAAACACGGCTAGATTTTAATCCATCTTTTCGATATACAATTACATGTGTTCCGCCGATGATATCATGATAAGAACGATTATCTCTTCTAAAAAGTAACAATAATAGATTACTTATTATTAATATGATATAAACATAAACAGATAAAAAGATTGAAAGAATCACCGGAAAAATGAAATATGCAATAAAAAGTCGCTTCGTCATCGACCAATAAGTTACCTTATCACCATTATACTTTTCCACTTTTATACCCATTAACTCTTTCCCAACTGTTAAGCCTGACCAAAGTTTTGGTAATAAGAAAAGATATAGAAGTGCCAAAATAAATGTACTTATATTAATATACATTTCCATTTTATCTTCAGTGGTAGCCCCCACTTCAAGAATGCCTGCAGTTCCACCTATTAATACAGCTAATATAGATGATGTTAAAAAAATTACGATAAAATCAAGTACAGCCGCTAGAAAACGTCGCCATATCGGCGCATATTCTGTCATTTTAAATCCCCCTACACAAGACATATTCCTATATTATAGCAAATAATGATATATCACTTGTGGAGGAAATTAAATCTCCTTTCACTTACATAAAAGAATGTGTTTTGTTTATCCATCAAAAGATACCATTTTTACGCAAAAAAATAGCTCACGCATATGCATGAACTACTTTTTTCCTGGTTATTACTCCTTAATTACGTGAGTACCTGCAATAAAGTCATGTACTGTACGCTTATCTTCTCTAGCAATAAGCATCACTAGACTGACAAGCATTAAAATACCTAATGAAATTCCATAGATAATCGCACTAAGCACTACTCGTTTAAGCATTGTACCAAAAGTTACATCTTCTCCTGTAACCTTTTGAACCTTAACTCCTAATGCCTTCTTCCCTACAGTGTATCCTGTCCAAATTACTGGTAAGAAAAGGCTGTATAGTAACGTAAATGTTGAGTCCATTAATTCGCCAATCAATTCTAATACTTCCTTATCAGGATTAGGTAAAACCCAATACAAAATGAAGTATAACACTGCAAAACTTACAGCACTAATTAATATACCGTCAATAATAGCCGCTAAAAAGCGTCTCCAAAATCCCCCGTATTCGATCTCCATTAAATGCCTCCAAAGTCTATTAGTTTGCTTTTACTCTATTCCAACTTTTCTGCAGTTGGTACTTTTCTAATTCCAATTCATAGTCAGCTATCATTTCTATCATTTTACCTTTACGGTCAGTTAATAAATATAAAAATAGAAACGATAAGAGCACGGGAATAAACATGGCTGTTAATAGATTATTTGATAACCTCATGTAATCCAACGTCTCCGCTCCAAAATATGTAAGAAAGATGGCGACAGGCGTAACCCACTTCCAAAATTCTATTCTATTAGTAATGATCTTCTCTTGAACTTTTAAGTTTGCAATAATGCTTTTATATTGAATTTCTGGTTGGTCAGTCTTAACAATTAGCTCAACAGACATTAAAAAATTTGTTGTCATAGTACTTTTCATAAAGTTAAAACCTATGATAGCCAATGCTATAACGCAAAAAACAATCGCAGTAGGTTTGCTTAACCAAGTAAAAAAGAATAATGAAAAGACGATACTTACTAATAATATCTGTACAATAGTCATATAAAAAGTATTTCCGCTTTGAAATTCCTCTAAATGTCTAATTTGATTTTCTTGTACTTTTTCACCCAATGAATAATCTCCTTATTTTATTTGTTATTTTTAAATAATTATAACATTAATTGTAAAAATATTAGTTTAATATAGAAGAATATACTAAAAAAGACCTACTCCACTTGTACGGAATAGATCTTTGTTATGCATTTTGCTTTAGTTTCACAACATCAAGTTTTTCTTTTGCTGGTTGAACATCTCTATTGAAAACGTTAAATTTAAATACATAGATGCCGCTTATAATTATTAATACTCCAATCAGTTGGTTCAATGTAAATGGAACCTTTGCCAGACCCAACCATCCTAAAGAGTCAAATAATAATGCAATCCCTAATTCAGATGTTAAAACGATCGCTATTGCAAAAGTTGGACCTAGCAACCTTATGCTTAGCACCAAGCTTGTTACTACTCCTATACCAAATAAACCACTGAACCAAAACCATAATTCCATATTAGGAAGGTGAAATAAATTTCTACCTTCAGACATAAGCCCAAAAGTAAATGAGGCTAGAGCCCCTAGTCCTAACACTAAAACAGTTGTTTCCCAAGGCCCCGCTTTTTCACTCACTTTACTGTTAAATATATTTTGCATGCTTACTAGCACACCTGCAAGTATCGCTAACAACACTCCAATAACCAATCTTATACCTCCCTTCCTTCGTCTTGCTCTTATTCGTAAATATTATTGCCTACTAATGATTTTAAGCCTTCTCTATCTTGTATGACGATAGCCTTGTCTTTTCGTTCAATTAATCCATCCTTACATAACTTTAGGATCACTCGGTTTAAATGGCGGTAGCTCGTTCCAATTAAGTTTGCAATATCAGTCACATTAGCTGTACTAATTTGTTCTTCTTTTTGTACGACTTGCTCTTCGTAAGTGATCGACAATAAGTAACTCGCTAACCTCACTTCAACTGGATACATTAAGTTTAAATTCATTGAATTGGACTTCATATGAAACTTTTGTGTAATAGCCTTGAGTAAAAACTGCAAGAAAGGAGCATGCCTATTGGCATATTTTTTTAACTTATCGTAAGGGATGCCCAGCATATGTGTTTCAGAAACAGCCTCAACGGTATTAATGATTGGAATCTCTTGCACATACTCAATATCACCTATAACATCTAGAGGTGTTTTAAATGAGAGGATTAGTGTCTTCCCTTCAGCAGAAGATGTATAAATCTTTAATTTACCTTTTACTAAAAAATATAAATATTTCGAAGGATCGCCTTGCTCACAAATGTGCTCTCCTTGCTCAAAACTGTATAGGGATAAGAATGGGATTATTTCTCTATTAAAAATGGCTTCAAGCTGATATTTTTGCATGTAATCATTCATTAGTTCAACATTATTAATTTCCTTCATCTGCTTCTTTCACCTCACTAACGGTCGGACAAACTAAAAATAAACATCCGTTTAAAACTTTATAACAATCATACCAATAATCATTAAGCCAATTCCTATTATTTGTGAAATTTTCATTTTCTGTTTCAAAACTTCAAACCATCCGAAATGATCGATTAAAAAAGTAGAAGTTAATTGGGCAATTAATAAAGCAGATACTGTTAGAGTAACTCCTATGAGATGGATTGCAGTAATGTGACTAAAAATTACAATTGCTCCAAATGAACCCGCGATTAAATATAAAGGTTTTACTTGTTTAAACTGTTTCCAATTACCTTTTCGCACTAATAATAGTGCGACTAACGCTACAATAAATCCCGTAAACTGTGTAATAGTTGCAGTTTGCCATGTCCCAATATCTTGACTTATCCGTGCATTGGCAACTCCTTGCAGTGTAATAAAAGCACCACCTAAAAAAGCAAAGAAAATTCCTTTCATAAAATATCCCCCGTTCATTAATATCTATTTCTATTAAATGATAAATACAAGCTTCGAGGGAAGGACATATGTCCTAAATAAAAAAACTCACCAAATGGCGAGTTCTAAAATCACTGAATCTATGATAAACAAAGGCAAATGTGCACGAATAATGGGCAAGACAAGTTAAACTTCCCTATTCTTTTACATTCGCACTTTTAATGCTTTACTTCTTTGAATACCTTTAATCTGTAAGGTTGTTAATGCTAAAACGACGATAGCGACAATAAACACAAGTGAATTGCCGATAAAAGTTAAATCAATCTCAAAAATCACATAGCCGCTTGAAAATATCAAGAAAACGTTTAAACATACAATCGCCCACGCTAACCATTTATCCATCTTTCTAATTCTTGATACTAGTATCAAAAAGACAGCAAATAAGATAAGCATGATGCCAAATAAAGGTAATATGTAGCCCCTTACTATGCCCATCGTCTCCATAAGTAAACTATTCAGGAAAAGCATGAATAAACCAGCTAGAAGTGAAAATGACGCATGATATAAAAAAGCTTTTCTTAGTTCATTATGTTGAAACATGTAACCCCTCCATATACATAACAAAATTAGTAATAGTTATCTAAGTATATGAAAAGGCTTAAAATCAATGCGTAAAGGTTTTGGTCATCTATTGCTTCGAAAGCATTTATTAGCTGTGTTTTTGAGCACGAATGAAAGATATTAAGCAAATAGAAGCGCTGATTGTGCGTGTTGCCCTACTTATCTTTCATGACCTCTTTCAATATCCATTTCATCAATTGGCATTACAAAGTCTACGTCTATGTCACCATTTGAGTAGCTAATCCCATTAACGGACCTTTTAGGAAATGTTAATTCGCTTGCTTCGTTCAGGGGCATCCAACTAAAATAAATCTGCTGTTCTACTGAAAATTCATTAAAAAAAGCATCAAATTTTGATTGTTGAGCTAACTGTGTATCTTTTATCGATTGCACATATGTTGCCCATTCATGAGGTATTTTTAAAACACCATAAGCATTTTCTTCAAATGAAATGGTTCGTTGCACTTGAACTCTTGGGTAATATACTTTATTTTGTCCTTCGGTTGTACGATACCCTCTATCTCTAATCATATAAAAGTCACCTTTTTTCACTTGATCATCAGGATGGATATTCCAAACAAGATGATACGATGCCGGATCATTTTTATTTATTTTCCAAATGTAAGGTCTACCTTTTGTATCAATATACGCTAGTCGCCACTTATATTTATCCCACACCCAAAAACTTTTACCATAATCGTCCTCGCCCGTAATAAAAGGAACATATTTATGTTTTTCACTTACATCAAATACTTCTAGAATTTGGTTTGCATTTGCTTTCGGAAACGTTTTATTAATTTCCTCGATTAACATCTCTTCTGTAAGGAAAGAAGATGGTTGTGAAAAATAAGAAAAGTAAACGATTGTAGCTAATAATACTAAAATAAATCCACATGAAATATATATGTATTTCTTTTTATTTACCATGTCCTCCCTCCTTTAAGATAGAATTATTAGAACGAAAATAATATTGCTTACCCGCAGAGGAGATTAAAATACCTTTACCGTCATTCTCTATATAAATCGTACTCTCCATGCCACTTCCCCATTTTTCCTGATAATTAATGAGTAGATAAGGGAAGCGCTCTTCTTTTTTGTTTGAATCCATATTATTCCTGTATGTTTCGTTATACCATTCAATATTCATTATCATCTCTCGACTTAATTGATCGAGTTCACTAATTAAGGCCTCTTTGTTTAGTGACACCTCACTTTTTCCTGAAGGATGACTAGTAACTACAGAAGCATTTGTAATATCTGCAAGATAAGTTGTCGGCCTGTCTGCAGGATAAATCGTTGCGTGAATAGGTGAAGACACCAATGTAGCAGCTAAAAATATAAAATTGGCCCAAAATCCTAACCAAGCAAACAGACGATACGTTTGCCACTTTCCCTCTTTCCCTTTTAAGACTGCATATAAAATCCAAACTCCTAAAGGTAAAATGGATATTTGAAAAACTGTATCAAATGCAGACCAATTTATCGAAAAAGAAAACATGCCAACGATGATGACTAATGCAACTTTCCAAACTTTTGGTTTACCTGCTAAATTGTTATAAATTCGAAATGCTATCAATGCTACCGATAGCCAAGCTAATACGAAAAATACAAAGCCTACAATATTGAAACTAACATTCCACAATAAAACCAATCCCCTTTTCTAGGCACTCCTAAGAAGCAATTATTATAATAATTTGTTGCTTTCTTTCCTTCCTTTTCCATACTAACTTTTATTTTAACATTAATTTATGGAATATTATGTATTTTTATAATTTATTAGTTTACTTCGGTTTGTACACTTGGAAAAACATAAAACCCCCACACTGTTATTAAGTGTGAGGGTTGTTGGTCATTATTCTACAGTAACTGATTTTGCTAAGTTACGTGGTTTATCTACGTCACAGTCACGGTGAAGTGCTGCGTAGTATGAAATTAGTTGTAATGGAAGTACTGATACTAATGGTGAAAGAATTTCGTGTACTGCTGGTACAACGAATGCATCACTTTCATCATTTAATCCATCCATACTAATAATACATGGGTTTGCACCACGTGCTACTACTTCTTTCACGTTACCACGAATGCTTAAGTTAACATGTTTTTGCGTAGCTAGGGCAATGACTGGTGTTCCCTTTTCAATTAACGCAATTGTCCCGTGTTTCAATTCTCCTCCAGCAAATCCTTCTGCTTGGATATAAGAGATTTCTTTTAACTTTAATGCACCTTCTAAACCTACATAGAAGTCAATTCCACGTCCGATAAAGAATGCATTTCTAGTTGTCGCTAAGAAGTCTTTTGCAATTTGCTCAAGTTCTTCTTTACGATCACAAAGTGTTTCCATTGCATTAGCAACAATACTTAATTCTTTAATTAGATCAAAGTCTAACGCAATACCTTTTGCTTTTGCAGCTTCACCTGCAAGAATTGCAAGAACAGCCATTTGAGCTGTATAAGCTTTTGTTGAAGCTACTGCAATTTCAGGTCCTGCATACGTGTGAAGTGTATAATCTGCTTCACGAGAAAGCGTTGAACCAGGTACGTTTGTAATTGTTAATGCTTTATGACCTAACTCTTTAATATTTACTAATACGCCACGGCTATCTGCTGTTTCACCTGATTGTGAAATGAAGATAAACAATGGTTTTTCTGAAAGAAGAGGCATGTTATACATGAACTCACTTGCGATATGTGTTTCAACTGGAATGTTAGCTAAGTTTTCAATTAATTGTTTACCAACTAACCCAGCATGGTAACTAGTTCCACAAGCGATAATGTATACGCGATCTGTATTAAGCATTGCCTGTCGAATATCATTATCTAAAACAATGTTATGGTTTTCATCTTGGTATTTTTGTACGATGTTACGAATAACGAAAGGCTGTTCATCGATTTCTTTTAACATGTAGTGTGCGTATGTTCCTTTTTCAATGTCACTTGCATCGATTTCAGCTGTGAATGGTTTACGTTCTACATTTTCGCCGTCTAAGTTCTTTAACTCAACTGCATTTTTAGAAACGATTACAATCTCTTTATCCATTAACTCAATAAATTGGTCAGTTACTTTTAACATTGCCATCGCGTCACTTGCTACAACGTTAAAGTTTTTCCCAAGACCTACTAATAATGGACTTTTATTTTTCGCAACGAAAATGACTTCACTATCTTCTTTGTCTAATAATGCAATTGCATAAGAACCATGTAATTCAGATAGTGTTTTACGGAATGCTTCTTCAACATTTAGTCCTTCGTTTACAAATGCCGTAATAAGTTGAACGATAACTTCTGTATCTGTTTCACTCTTTAACGTAACACCTTGTAAATATTGCTTCTTAAGTTGCTCATAGTTTTCAATTACTCCGTTATGAACAATTGTAAAGCGTTCTGTTTCATCTTGATGTGGGTGAGCGTTTAGTTTACTTGGTTCACCGTGTGTTGCCCAACGAGTGTGACCAATTCCAATTGTCGCTTCTACATCTTCATTTACATTTTCACGTAAAGTAGCAATACGGCCTTTTTCTTTAAACACCGTAACTCCGTTGTCATTTAATACAGCAATACCTGCTGAGTCATAACCTCGATATTCAAGCTTTTCTAATCCTTGTAATAAGATCTCTTTTGCATCATTTGTTCCGATATATCCTACGATTCCGCACATTTTATTTTTCCTCCCATAGTAAGCGAGGGGCAAGGAAACTTTTGGGGCTTCTTGCCCCTCTTCTTTCGTTGTTTTCATAGTTCCATCTTTTCTAATCCTTTTGTACATTAAGTCACCTTAATGTTTTTGGGAAAGAAATGTCGATTGTGATGGTCAATCGGGAGGCATCCGCCGATACTCGATAAACCTCCTCCTCGTCAACTGCCATACTTTCGTCCGAGGCAGTTCAGGCGCTTTGTGTTACATTTAGGTTTTTTTACTTTCCTCCTTTTTCATTTAAAATGCAATATTAAAATCATACCACATTTACATAAAACGTCAATACTACAAAAATATGCACAAAGCCACTAAAAGGTGACCTTATGCATAGTCTATTCTTAAATATAATTTTTAGTAATTACTCTTTAAATCCAAGTTCAGCTTCTACAACAGTGACAATTTCATTTACATATTGGCTGCAAAGCTCTTCTGTTTCAGCTTCAACCATTACTCTAACTAAAGGCTCTGTTCCAGAAGGACGAACGAGGACACGTCCGTTGCCATTTAATTTTGCTTCAACTGCTTCAATTGCTGCTTTACAAGCTGCGTTTTCAACAACACCATGCTTATCTGTTACTTTTACATTTTTTAATAATTGTGGGAATTTTTCCATTTCAGAAGCTAACTCTGAAAGTGTTTTATTTGTAGCTTTCATGATGTTAACAATCTGTAAACCACTTAGTAAACCGTCTCCTGTAGTAATGTAATCTAAGAAAATAATGTGACCTGATTGTTCGCCACCAAGGTTATATCCACTTTTTTTCATTTCTTCCATAACATAACGGTCTCCAACTGCAGTTTGAGCTGAAGCTATGTCATTTGCTTCAAGAGCTTTATAAAAGCCGAAGTTGCTCATTACTGTTGATACTACAGTTGAATTATTCAGTCTGCCAAGTTTGTTCATGTATTTTGCGCAAATGAAGATAATTTGGTCTCCGTCGACGATATCTCCATTTTCATCAATTGCGATTAGTCTATCGCCGTCTCCATCAAAAGCTAACCCTATATCAGCACCTTTTTCTTTAACAAAGGCTGCTAGTGCCTCTGGATGAGTTGAACCAACACCTTCATTGATGTTTAAGCCGTTCGGAGAACTACCCATTGTCGAAATGTCAGCTTCTAAATCTGCAAATAAATGTGGAGCTAAAGATGACGTCGCACCGTGAGCACAATCTAATGCAATATGAAGACCTGCAAAATCTTCATCAATTGTTTGTTTTAAATATTGAATATACTTTTGGCCACCTTCAAAGTAATCATTTACTTGACCTAATTCGGCACCTATTGGTCGTGGTAAAGTATCTTCCTTTTCTAGTAGTTCTTCAATCTCTTGTTCTTGTTCATCTGATAGTTTAAAGCCATCAGAACCAAAGAACTTTATTCCGTTGTCAGCTACAGGGTTGTGTGATGCTGAAATCATTACACCTGCTTGAGCATCTAACACTTTTGTTAAATATGCTACTCCTGGAGTAGAAATAACCCCTAAACGCATTACTTCAGCACCAGTAGATAATAGTCCTGCTACTAGAGCACCTTCAAGCATATGACCTGATACTCTAGTATCTCTACCGATAAGGACTTTCGGCTTTTCAGTTTCTTTCGTTAATACATATCCACCAAAACGTCCTAATTTAAATGCTAGTTCAGGTGTTAATTCTTTATTTGCAATACCTCTTACTCCATCAGTACCAAAATATTTACCCATTGTATGTCTCTCCTTTAACTCGTAACAGCTACTCTGTAATCTTAACCTTCGCTTTGAATGTATGTGCTTCCCACTTTACATATTGTGGTCCATTAAATTCTATATTTACAATATGCTCACCGGTTACTAATTGACTTAAATCAACAAATATATCAAAGTCTGCTATTGTCACATCTTCTAAAATGGATTGTGCGCCTAATAAATTCACATCTAAAACCCCATCACTTGGCGTAATAAATGAAGCTTTTAATCCTTGGGATAGTCCCTTGACTTTAATACTTACATCTTCAAATGTTTTCTCTTCTTGTTTCGCAACTTGAACTTTCACTTTTATTTTTTCTGGTTTGACGATGGAAATCTTATCTGGAACCGGAACATCAAAAGTAAAAACTGTATCCTCATTTATCGTCCGTAAATTTAGCATCTTACCATCGATATACTCATAACGGTCAATATCTTCCTTTTGACCATAAATGATAACTGTATTTGGTTCAACCGTAATAGATACAAGGCTTAAGCCTTTTGGCAAGGAGTTAATTTCTTTCACGCGAATTGGTACACTTTTATATGGACTTGTTATCGGCACTCTCACATCAATTACTGCCGGATATACATCTAGATTTTTTAGCTCATTACCTTGCGAATCATAAATGAACAACGGCACACTAGTATCTATACTCTCTTTAGCAAATGCAATGTTAATATAACCCTTTATTAGAGCTATTTTATTCACTTGGCTTTTTGCTCCTGTAACTGTAATACTGTTTGGATATACAATCGGCGTTTCGTATGCATAACCGAGCGGTAGTTTACTTTCATTAATTACTTGAACTTCCACAGGTGCTAATTTCGAAACCTTTTCTTCAATTGTTATTGTTACATGTTCAGGGTCCGTTTTTACGGTTAACTGACCAGGGATGTTTCTGTGCATCACAGGCACTTGATGTGTTCCTTCTTTATAACCATTTAAATCGACATATGCTTCATAATTTGTTGCTAATTTTGCTTTCGTAATGAGGCTTTCTGAGCCTTCTAGATAGATACTTATTTTTTCAGGTAAACCAGTAACGACGTATTTCTCCTCATCATAATAAGATACAAGATCAACTTCCTCAAAAGCTTTTGGATCTTTAGAAGAGGAAAATAACGTTAAGAAAGGGTTTGTACTTGGCTTACTTTGAGGAGAATCAAGTGTGATTCCTAAAAAAAGTAGAACTGCAAGCATAAATGAAATAATTCTAACAAACCAACGACTTCTTAATAATTGATCCAACATTATTTCTTCCTCCATTTCCATCGAGTTGAGGAAGTATTTTCAGTTTCTAACATTAATTCTTTTGTTAATATAGGACGCAGTTTCTCTTCTGTTAATCCTCTTACTAACTCGCCGTTTTTAGCCACAGATATCTGTCCTGTTTCTTCAGATACTATAATAGTGATGCTATCTGTTACTTCACTAATCCCAAGTGCTGCTCGGTGACGAGTACCTAATTCTTTTGAAATAAACGGGCTTTCAGAAAGTGGTAAATAACAAGCAGCAGCTTCAATTTTGTTTTGTTTCAAAATTACAGCACCATCGTGTAATGGTGTATTTGGAATAAATATATTAATAAGTAATTCTTCTGTTAAGCTTGCGTTTAATGGAATTCCCGTTTCAATGTATTCATTCAATCCTGTTTCTCGTTCAATGGATATTAAAGCACCAATTCTTCGTTTTGCCATATAATTAGCTGCCTTAATAATCGCTTCGAGTGATTTAACATTCTCCTCTTCCTCATTGACTGAGGTTCGTGAGAAGAAACTTCCTCTTCCTAATTGCTCAAGTGCTCTTCGTAATTCCGGTTGGAAAATGATAATTATTGCTAGTAAACCATATGTAATTGCTAAATCCATTAGCCATTTTAATGTCATTAGACCGAATAAATTACTTACGAACCAGACAAATAATATTACGATTATCCCTTTCAATAATTGGACTGCTTTTGTCCCGCGAATAATCATAATAAGTTTATATATTACAAAAGTTACGAGTAAAATGTCTATAGCCTTAGTTAAAAATTCTAAAATAGTTACTCCTCCACTCGCCATATTACTTCCTCCATGTTAAACACAGAATCCTTTTTCATTATATCATAATTTTGCCAAAACTAAATTGCATATAATGTTTAACTTTTTAACGTAGTGGGAATATATGTTAAAATAATATTAGGAGGGAGTGCTAGGATGACTGATAAATTTATCTTATTACAAAAAATTGAGAAAACTAGAGAAAAGATGATATCTATTGCTGAGAAGCACCCGTACAGTTCAAGCAAGGTAGTACAACTTAGTAGAGACTTGGATGAACTATTAAATAAGTATAACAATTTAGTAAATTAGATATAAAAAACATCAGCAACCTTAACATTGGTTTGCTGATGTTTGTACTTTTACAACAATTTCTCTCCAAAAAGTGATGCAATTAAACCTACTGCAGCTTCGGCAGTTTTATTTTTCTCATCTAAAATTGGATTTACTTCTACGAACTCAGCAGAAGTAATGAGTCCTGAGTCAGAGAGCATTTCCATCGCTAAGTGACTTTCTCGGTAACTTAACCCACCCATGACAGGTGTTCCTACACCAGGACAATCTTCTGGATCGAGTCCATCTAAATCTAAACTTAAATGTACTCCTTCTGTTTTTTTAGAAAGGTAATCTAACGTTTCTTTAATTACAGTAGACATACCTAGCTTGTCTACCTCATGCATTGTATAAACTTTAATACCTTTTTCTTTAATTAATTCACGTTCTCCTTTATCTAAGGAGCGTGCTCCAATAATTACGATATTTTCCGGTTTAATCTTCGGAGCATAGCCACCGATATTAACTAAATCTTCATGACCTAAACCTAAACTAACTGCAAGTGGCATTCCATGGATATTACCTGATGGAGAAGTGTCCGCCGTATTTAAATCTCCATGCGCATCATACCAAATAACACCTAAGTTATCATAATGTTTTGCTGCACCAGCAAGAGTCCCAATTGCAATACTATGGTCTCCACCTAAAACTAATGGAAATGATCCTTCAGAAATAACTTCTGAAACTTTATTATTTAAGTTATCGTTTGTAACGATTACTTCATTTAAGTTTTTTAAGTTTGTTTCTTTTTTTATTTGCCCATGATCTCTACTTATTTCAATGTCCCCTGTATCAATGACTTCTAAATCTAATGATTTTAAACGTTTTTCCAATCCTGCATAACGGATCGCACTTGGGCCCATATCTACACCACGCCTATTTTGACCTAAGTCCATCGGCACTCCAATAATTGAAATTTTCTTCATATGTATTACCTCCTATATATGCTCACTCTATATTATAACTCTATTTTCATCTTAAAAACACTTACTGTATATATTCAATGTAATAATTTCATATCTTTTCAACAAAAAAACCTTAAATCAAATAATGATTTAAGGTTTGTAATTTATTATGTATGGTGGAGCCTAGCGGGATCGAACCGCTGACCTCCTGCGTGCAAGGCAGGCGCTCTCCCAGCTGAGCTAAGGCCCCATTCTTGTTTGGAGCGGAAGACGAGGTTCGAACTCGCGACCCCCACCTTGGCAAGGTGGTGTTCTACCACTGAACTACTTCCGCAATAAAGTGAGCCATGAAGGACTCGAACCTTCGACCCTCTGATTAAAAGTCAGATGCTCTACCAACTGAGCTAATGGCTCTAAATAATGGCTGGGCTAGCAGGATTCGAACCTACGCATGACGGAATCAAAATCCGTTGCCTTACCGCTTGGCGATAGCCCAATAATAAATGGTGGAGGGGGGCAGATTCGAACTGCCGAACCCGTAGGGAGCGGATTTACAGTCCGCCGCGTTTAGCCACTTCGCTACCCCTCCATGGACAGAAAAAAATAATCATTTATTCATTTATGAATAGAAGATTATCGTTAGCTTACAAAAATATAAATAAAAAATGCCGGCAAGAGGACTTGAACCCCCGACCTACTGATTACAAGTCAGTTGCTCTACCAACTGAGCTACACCGGCATAATAATGGTGGAGGATGACGGGATCGAACCGCCGACCCCCTGCTTGTAAGGCAGGTGCTCTCCCAGCTGAGCTAATCCTCCACTATAAATGGTGACCCGTACGGGATTCGAACCCGTGTTACCGCCGTGAAAGGGCGGTGTCTTAACCGCTTGACCAACGGGCCAATAAATATTTAACACTTCTCCTGGAGCTTCCAACCGGGCTCGAACCGGTGACCTCTTCCTTACCATGGAAGTGCTCTACCTACTGAGCTATGGAAGCATGGCTCCACAGGCAGGACTCGAACCTGCGACCGATCGGTTAACAGCCGATAGCTCTACCACTGAGCTACTGTGGAACAATACTAAACCTGGCAACGTCCTACTCTTGCAGGGGGACAGCCCCCAACTACCATCGGCGCTGAAGAGCTTAACTTCCGTGTTCGGTATGGGAACGGGTGTGACCTCTTCGCCATCATTACCAGATAATATCCTTCAAGACAAGAAATATATTATCATCTCTTTACTTGATTGACAAGTGTTTTTTTCAGGAACATCGTTCCTTCAAAACTAGATAACGACAATCACATACATTTTAATAGTCCAGCTGCGGCTCCTAGTTTCTCGAGGTCGCTTCACTCCCTCAGTCGAAGTCTTTTGGACTTCTCATTCATGAGTTCCAGCGCTTGTCGAAACTATACAGTCGCCTCGCTTTTTATATTTTGGTTAAGTCCTCGATCGATTAGTATCTGTCAGCTTCACGTGTTACCACGCTTCCACACCAGACCTATCAACCTCATCATCTCTAAGGGATCTTACTT
>NZ_NPIA01000014.1 GCF_002262935.1 Lottiidibacillus patelloidae
AAGTCAACATCAACTCGTAATACTCGTTGTGTTTCCTTTATCTCAAACAAAGTGCTCCAGAATTTATGGCGCTAAGCGGGAGCTTCAGCTTTTCTTAGCCATTCTGATACTTCGAACGCCATAATACGCCTGATTTTAATAGGCGAGGGACACGACCAGTAATAGAAGTTGATCCCATTAAACCAAAACCATGCTTTTTACCTAAAGAACCTAGTACACCTTTAAGTTTAATTTGTGGAAGTGGCTCTAGAGGTTCGCCTTTCCATAAAGCTTGTAATACAGTGACAATTTGTTCGCCTTGCGCTTGTGCCAATTGACCAGATGGTGGATGTGGTAAGCTCGCGCAATCTCCACAAACAAATACTCTCTCGTCACCAGGCAGGTGATGGTGATCAGTGACAATTAAACGACCAGAATTATCTTTTTCTATATCTAAATCTCGAACGATTTTATTTGGTTGGATTCCAGCAGTCCAAACAATCGCGTCACAATAGATAGCTTCGTCATGGTTGTATAACATGTTCGGTTCTACTTTTGTAATATTAGAATTGTTAACAACTTCAACGCCATGCTCTGTAAACCATGATTGTACATATTTACTAAGTTTCTTCGAGAACATGGAAAGAATCATATCACCACGGTCAAATAACTTTATCGTTAAATCTGGTCTACTTTCACGAAGCTCACTTGCAACTTCTACACCACTTAACCCGGCTCCAACGATACCGACAACACCATTAGGTGGAACATTGTTTAACGCTTTATATGCTTCACGTGTTTGGTCAACAGATTGCAAACTTAATGTATGCACATCTGCACCAGGGACATTATGATATTTATCTTCACAACCTAATCCAATAATTAAGTAATCGTATGAAAGTGGCTCTTCATTCTTCATTTCTACTTGTTTATTTTCTAAATTAAGTTTAGTAACTTCACCGTACTTTATCGTTAAACGAGGATCATTCGGAAAAGGTACACGAATATGCTGTTCCGAAATCGTACCAGCGGCTAACGCATAATATTCAGTTTTTAAGCAATGAAATGGCAAACGATCAATTAATGTAACTTCGATATGATCGGGAAGTGAACCGCTAAATAATCGTTGCAATATTCTCATGCCACCATAACCGCCACCTAAAACGATTAGTCTTTTCATAAGTAATTCCCCTTTTCTATTATACCCGTACCGCTTTTTATTTAAGTGAAAAAAGCGACAAAAACAGACAATATAAAGTATAACTAAGAGTAGTCCTTTTAACAACTATTGTTTGACGAAATACATAAAAATCAGTAGGATAAAAAAGAGTGAAATTTGTCATTTTCCCTCTAGATTGGAGTGAATAAATTGAAACCGATCATTGAATTTTGTATTAGTAACTTAGCGAACGGTTCACATAAAGCAATGCAAGTGTTAGAAAGAGATCCGAATATGGATGTTCTAGAGTATAGTTGTCTAAGCTATTGCACGAAATGTGCTCAGTCTCTTTTTGCCCTCGTTAATGGTGATGTTGTGACAGGCGATACTCCAGAACAATTAGTAGATAATATATATCAACATTTAGAAGAGAATCCAATGTTTTAAACCATACAATTATGTGTGGTTTTTTTCTTATATAACGAAGTGTAGAAGTAGCAACTTTTTCCTAATATCACTTTGAATTTGTCTAAAATGTGAAGAATATATATTTTTTATGTCTATTGGTAATATTTATTTTGCCATATCCCTTGAAATATTATGTCGAAATTTGTTAGAGTATATTTTGTCTTATCAGAGATTAGATGTCAGACGTCCTATTTGTAAGCGATGTCACATAATACAACTAGAAGAGGTGCACAACATGAATATATTATGGGGAATAGGCGGTATGTTGTTCTTATTTGCCGTTGCATTTTTATTTTCATCGAATCGTAAAGCTATTAACTGGCGTACGATCTTAGGTGGATTAGCAATTCAAGTTACTTTTGCTTTTATCGTTTTAGAGTGGGCATTCGGTCGTAAAATGCTGCAAAAAGCATCAGAGAAAGTACAAAATGTGATTAACTATGCGAATGAAGGAACAAACTTCCTGTTCGGTGGATTATTCCAAGCGGAAAATATCGGGTTTGTATTCGCCTTTCAAGTATTAACAGTTATTATTTTCTTTTCTTCTTTAATCGCAGTTCTTTATTACTTAGGAATTATGCAAATTATTATAAAATTATTAGGTGGAGCCCTTTCTTGGTTACTAGGAACGAGTAAAGCGGAATCACTTTCAGCAACAGCTAACATTTTCGTTGGTCAAACAGAAGCACCATTAGTTGTTCGTCCTTATATTAATCGGATGACGAATTCTGAATTATTTGCAGTAATGACTGGTGGTTTAGCATCTGTTGCTGGATCTGTATTAGTCGGTTATGCATTACTAGGTGTACCTTTAGAATATCTATTAGCAGCAAGTTTTATGGCTGCACCAGCAGGTTTAGTAATGGCAAAGATGTTAATGCCAGAAACAGAAGTACCTGAGACAAATAAAGCTATTAAAATGGAAAAAGATGCAGATACTGTAAACGTTGTTGACGCAGCTGCTCGTGGGGCATCTGAAGGTTTAAAGTTAGCATTAAACGTTGGGGCAATGTTACTTGCATTTGTAGCCTTAATTGCTTTAATTAATGGTATTTTAGGTGGAATCGGTGGTTGGTTCGGACATGGTGACCTTTCGTTAAATCTTATTTTAGGTTATCTATTTGCACCAGTAGCATTCATCATCGGTGTTCCTTGGAGTGAAGCAGTTATTGCTGGAGGGCTTCTTGGAGAAAAACTAGTTCTAAATGAATTTTTTGCTTACTTGAATTTTGCTCCGATGATTGGTGAACTTTCAGTTAAAACGACAGCAATTATTTCATTTGCTTTATGTGGATTTGCTAACCTTTCTTCATTAGCAATTTTATTAGGTGGATTAGGTGGTATGGCACCGGAACGTCGTCCACATATCGCGAAGTTTGGAGTACGTGCAATTTTAGCAGGAACTTTAGCTAACTTATTAAGTGCAGTAATTGCAGGAATGTTTATATTTTAATTACAAAAAACTCCCGAGATTTTATGTCTCGGGAGTTTTTTGTTTCATATAGAGAAACGGGGGATATAAACAGTATGGACAATGACTGCACATCTTATACAACAATTACTAATTAAATGATAATATAATAGGAAATAAATATCGGATATCGGAGGATAACGAATGAATACTATTAAATTTACAAAGATGCACGGATTAGGAAACAACTATATATATATTAATTGCTTTGAAGAAACGTTAAGGGAAGAGGAATTATCGTCGTTAGCTATTTCATTAGCAGATCAAAACCGTGGAATTGGTTCTGATGGAATGATCTTAATTTGCCCTTCTGCAACTGCTGAAGTGAAAATGCGCATATTTAATAGCGATGGGTCTGAAGGGAAAAATTGCGGAAATGGGCTTCGCTGTGTTGCAAAGTATGCTTATGAAAATAATCTTGTAAATACAGATAAGTTTTATATTGAAACATTAGGTGGAATTGTTCAAGCGCATGTTCATAATGAAGGGAAAGAAGTTTCCAAAATTACAGTTGATATGGGGATGCCTCGTCTAAAGAAAAAAGATTTACCGATGGAAGGTCTAGCCGATTCCGAAATTATCAATGAAGAAATAGTAGTAGGGGATGAACAGTTGCTTTTAACAGGAGTATCCATGGGCAACCCACATGGTGTTATTTTTGTAGATGACATTAACAAGGCACCAGTTACTTCAATAGGTCCGATGATTGAAAAAATGCCCATTTTCCCAGAAGGAATCAATGTAGAATTCGTTGAAGTTACGAGTGAGACAGAAATGCATTTTCGAGTATGGGAGCGGGGCTCTGGAGTAACACAAGCTTGTGGTACTGGAGCGTGTGCAGCGGTAGTAGCGGCTTCTTTGCATGGGAAAGTAAGACAAGGAGAAGACGTGACAGTTCATTTACTTGGTGGAGATCTAATTATTAACTGGACGGAAGATGGGAATGTATTAATGACCGGCCCTGCAGAAACGATTTGTGATGGGGTATATTATATGAAATAAACAAACGCTGTTGCCTAAGCAACAGCGTTATTTTTAACTTAATAAGTTTTAATGACGTTATAGAAAGTATCTCTCTCTACAGGAGTTTTTCCTGCTGTTTTAATTAAGTGAATTAACTCGTCGCGAGTGATTCCTTGCGAAGTTAACGCACCAGCAGCATGTGAAATACGTTCTTCAATTAACGTTCCGTGAATATCACTTGATCCAAATGCTAACGCCATTTGTGTTAATTGAACACCGATATTGATCCAATAAGCTTTAATGTGGTCGAAGTTGTCCAACATTAAGCGGCTGATCGCCATCGTACGCATGTCATCATAAGCAGAAGTTCGACGCTTTAATCCAGCATTTGCATTTTTCGGCTGAACTGCAAGTGGAATAAATACCATAAAGCCATTCGTTTTGTCTTGCAATTGACGAAGGCGATCCATATGAATTAAGCGCTCTTCTTTCGTTTCAATAGAACCGTAAAGCATTGTAGCGTGAGTTTTTAGTCCAAGTCCGTGAGCAATTTCATGTGCTTCTAACCACTGATCTGTTGAAGCCTTATCAGGGCTCATCTTTTCACGGTAGCGTTCCGTTAATATTTCCGCACCACCACCAGGAAGTGTATCTAAACCTGCTTTAACTAGTTCCTCTAAAACTTCTTTCATCGTTAACCCAGAAATACGAGCGAAGAATTCAATTTCCGCACCTGTATATGCTTTTACCGTACATTGTGGGTAATTTTTCTTAAGGATACGAATGGTATCTAAGTAATAGTCAAAAGGAACTTCAGCATTATGACCACCTACAATGTGGAACTCACGAATATTATCATTCCATCGTGTTTCAACATAGTGTAATAGTGCAGCCTCATCCATTGTATAAGCGCCTTCTTCACCAGGCTTACGCTTAAATCCGCAGAACGAGCAACTTGCTTCACATACATTTGTCGGGTTAATATACATGTTTTCAATAAAGTAAACGTTGTTACCGTTTTTCTTCATGTTAACTTCATTAGCGAGCTGAGCTATTGTAAGTAGATCTGGAGACTCATATAAATAGAGACCATCTTCTATTGTAAGGCGTTCCCCTTTTTTTACTTTCTCTGCTATTTCTAGCATTTTCTTATCTTCTGTTAATGTAATCATTTCGTACCTCCCCATTATTTAAAACGTACGGATTAACGTTATAATAAACAATTTAATAGTTTTAAAAAAACATATTGTTTTCATTATGATTAGTTATTTTATCTACATATAAGTAAATAGAAAACACTATTTTTATTATATGCTCATTTTTCATATGTAGCAAGGAAGGTAACTCATATCTTAAATTGTACGGAATTCGACAAAAAAAGTAAAAAAAAGACAAAAATATTCATATCATATTAATATCGAGTACGTTAAAATAGAAAATACGTAGTTAAGCATACTAAAAAACTGGGTGAAAAAGATGTCGAGTAATGATGAACTGATAGAAAGACAAATAAATGAAAAAATAGAAGAGTTGCGAGCTAAGATGATACAAGCAGCAAATGAAAAAGGGATGAATCACCCTTCTGTGATTGAATGTAGTAAGCAGTTGGATGAATGTATGAATCAGTTATTAAGAAAGAAAATGAGTTGTTAATTCCTTTAAGTTGAGTTAGTTGAGTATATTCTCTCAGCGTCGTATACTATAAAAAAGTGAACGATGAAAGGAGTGTTTCTTTTGATAATAATTACTGAAGCAGCAGCAAGTCGCATTCAAGAGATGAAGGAAGCAGAAGAAAGCAAAGGCGAACTTTATCTTCGTGTTGGTGTAAAAGGTGGAGGGTGCAGTGGCCTTACTTACGGAATGGGATTTGACTCGGAAGTAAAAGAAGAAGATACGACATTTGAACAAAATGGAATAAATGTTGTCGTTGATCAAGAGAGCTCAAAAATATTAGAAGGTGTTGTTATTGATTTTAAACAATCAATGATGGGTGGAGGGTTTACTATCGAAAACCCTAATGCGATTGCAAATTGTGGTTGCGGAACATCATTCCGTACAGCAGAAAATGCAGGAACACCAGAAGAGTGTTAACAATTTAAAATATTTTAGTTCAATTATATCCTTCTCATATAGATGAGAAGGTTTTTTTTTACATAAATAAACCCCAGCTAAAGAATAATAGCAGGGGTTTAATATATTTATTGATCTAATTTCTTAGGAGTATTATTTTCTTTACGGTTTTCTGCTAAGTTGGCAAGCATTTGATTTAAATCGACACCAGTAAGTGCACCAACTGTTTCAGGAAGTTTTCCAAGTAAATCTGTTACATAACCAGTTACTTTATTTGCGCCCCCACCTGGGTTACTACCAGAGTCAATGACAACAAGCTTTTCAGTTTGTGATAAAGGCTGTGCAATAGCACCAGCAATTTCTGGGAACTTTTCCACTAACATTTCCGCAATAGCAGCTTCGCCATATTTTTTCATTGCTTCAGCAATCGCGTCTTTTGCTTCTGCTTCTGCGAGACCTTTTTGACGAATAACTTCTGCTTGCGCATGACCTTCTACTTTTTCTTTTTCCGCTTTTGCTTGACCTTCTAGTTTGATACTTTCAGCAAGTGCCTCAGCATCACGAACTTTGCGGTTTTTATCTGCCTCAGCTGCTTGTTCAACGGCATAACGATCTGCATCCGCTTTTTTCTTTACTTCAGCATCGTATTGTTTTTCACGACGCAAAATTTCTTTTTCTTCAATTTCTATTTGTTTTTGTCTTTCAACTAAGTCAATTTGCATCTCTTGCTCTTTAACTTCCTGTAATGTTCTTGCTTCTTGAAGCTTATATGCAAGTTCTGCTTCGGCTTTTTTCTGATCTTGTTCTTTCTTAAATGCCGCTTTTTTAACTTCCATTTCTTTTTCAGCTTCAGCAACATTTGTATCTGCGATATAGTCCGCTTTTTTTCCTTCTTCACGAGCTTTTGCTTGTGCAATTATTGTGTCTCGCTCATTATCTGCAGTGGCGATGGCTGCATTTCGTTTTACTACTTCAATTTGCGGTACACCTAATGCGTCTAAATAACCGTTTTTATCTTTTACATTTTTAATTGTAAAGGAAACTATATGTAATCCCATTTTCTTTAAATCTGTAGCGGCAACGCTTTGGACTCTTTGCGCAAATTCATCACGGTTTTGATAAATGTTTTCAACAGTCATTTGTCCTAATATAGCGCGGAGATGGCCTTCTAAAGTTTCATTGGCAATATAGTTAATTTGATCTTGCTTACCTAAAAATTGTTCGGCAGCAGTCGTGATATCATCAATTTCACCATTGATTTTTATTTGTGCAACACCGTCTACCATAATTGGTACACCTTGTTTTGTATATACTTCAGGAGTTGCTACAGAAATTGTATGTACTTGCAAAGAAATGTTTTCATGTTGTTGGATAATTGGGAAAACGAAACTACCACCTGCTTTAACTACTTTAATGCCGCCTTTTGTGCCAGCACCAGTAATAATCATCGCTTCATCTGCACCTACTGTTCGATAGATCTTTGCTAAAAATGTTCCTAAAATAAAAAGTACTAATAAAAGAATACCTGGTATTAAAAATGTAGATAGCTCCATAAATGTTCCCCTTTTCTGTTTCTATTTTTCTAGTTTATCAACGACAAATATATTATCGTTAATCTCTTTTATAATGACAGTTTCATTTTGCGCAATTTTTCCGCTTGCGCGAGCAGGCGAGCTATAGCGATAGCCATTTTGATTGTAAGTAATCTCACCTAAGCCGTTAGTAGGAATCGGGATTATAACCGTTGCTTCTTTTCCAATCATCTCTTTCGCTTTGCCAACGGAGTTTTGCTGGATTTTCTTCAACGGAATTGCAATTAAAAAGACCATCAACAATGCTGCCAGTAGGCCTAGAGAAATACTAGTTGCAAAAATGACATGTCCAGCTGCTGTTGTTGCTTTTTCCATCGTAAATCCAGTCCCGCCAAATGCCGTGAAAAAAGTGGCCAGAGTTAACGGGGAGAGGATAGGAATGTCATGAAAACTAAATTCAAAATCAAATATTTCGCCAATTGCAAACTGCAAGATAAAATAACCGATTCCTAATATAAGAGCCATTAAAAACAAATCCATTTAGTCCATCTCCTAACAGGCAAAAAGTAAGCCACCTATTTTTAGGCGGCTCTCTTTTCTTTTTGCAATGAGGTGCCAGGCACTTGTGGCCCAGCCTCATCTTTTATTTAGAATAAGCTAGTACTATGAAGAGGTTGAACGCGAGCTTTCGGATCGATATAAGCTTTTGCATTGTTAACAGCTGTAGGTGCTTCCCCAAACCCAGCAGCAATTAATTTAACTTTTCCTTCATATGTACAAATGTCACCAGCAGCATAGATGCCTGCGATATTCGTTTCCATTTTTGAATTAACTACGATGGAGTTTTTCTTAATATCTAAGCCCCATTCCTTAATTGGACCTAATGATGAAACGAATCCATAATTGACGATTACATCATCAACGTCCATGGAAAAACCTTCATTATCTTTTGTCCCTTCAAGAACGACAGTATTAATTTTTTCGTCATCACCAATAAGTTCACAAATGTTGTATGGCGTTTTAACATCAACTTTTGATTTCATTAATAATTCAACGCTATGCTCATGTGCACGGAATTTATCACGACGATGAACGAGTGTTACTTTTTCAGCGATAGGTTCAAGCATTAAAGCCCAATCTACAGCGGAATCTCCACCACCACTTACTAAAACTCTTTTCCCTGCATACTTATTTAAATCATTTACAAAGTATGAAAGATTTTTTCCTTCATATTGTGGTGCGTTTTCTGTTTCTAATCTTCTAGGTTGGAATGCTCCGACGCCGGCTGTAATAATGATTGTTTTTGAGTAGTGGATCTCTGAGTTAGTGGTTAATTTAAATGTACCGTCTTCTAGCTTTTCTACTTTTTCAACGGATTGCTCTAAAGAAGTTGTCGGATTAAATTGGAAGGCTTGTTCTTTTAAATTATCAATTAATTCTTGTGCTCGTACTTTTGGAAAACCTGCAACGTCATAAATATACTTTTCTGGATATAACGCTGATAATTGTCCACCGAGTTGTGGCATACTCTCAATAATTTTGACACTGGCCTGTCTCATTCCGCCATAAAAGGCTGTAAATAAGCCACACGGCCCACCACCGATAATCGTAATATCATATATTTTTTTGTCTTCTTTCAAGATGCATCCCCCTCTTTGTAGTTGGAAAATTCTATAATATAAATTTTACCAAAAAAGAAGAAGAAGGGAAAGAAAATTCTAATGAATCAGATTTTTTGGACTTCATTTCTTCCTTGAAAATTTGTACTAAAACGAATAAGATTGTATACGGGTATAAATTTGACGATTTTGCGACAATTTATTCGTAACTAATGTTAATAGATGCGTCTGTCCAGATATCGTTTTCTGTTCGGTGTGAACATTAAATAAAAGGTGAAGGTGGATGTGATTAGCTTGAATAAACCAAAGATTTTAGTTTTAGGTGCCGGTTATGGCGGAATAATGACTACAGTTAATTTACAAAAAATGTTGGGTAGAGATGACGCACAAATTACACTTGTAAATAAACATAATTACCATTATCAAACTACTTGGTTACATGAAAATGCAGCAGGGACATTGCATCATGACAATACTCGTATTCCAATAGATGAAGTTATTAATAAGAACAAAGTTAACTTTATCGTAGACACAGTTAAAGAAATTAAACATGAAGATAAGACGGTTGTTCTTGAGGGTGGAGATACACTTACATACGATTATTTAGTAGTTGGTCTAGGTTTTGAACCGGCAACTTTCGGTATCCCAGGCATTAAAGAACATGCTTTCAGTATTACTAGTATTAATGCTGCTCGTAAAATTAAGGCTCATATTGAGTATATGTTTGCAACTTACAGTGCTTCAAAAGAAAAGCGTGATGAATTATTAACGTTTATCGTTGGTGGTGCTGGATTTACAGGAATTGAATTCCTAGGTGAACTTGCAAACCGTGTACCTGAACTTTGTAAAGAATACGATGTACCACGTGAAAAAGTTCGTATTATCTGTGTTGAAGCAGGACCTGGAGCACTACCAGGGTTTGATCCAGAGCTAGTAGAATACGCAGTTAACTTACTTGAGCGTAAAGGTGTCGAATTTAAGATTGGTACTGCGATTAAGGAAGTACAAGAAGATGGGGTAGTTCTTTCTAAAGGTGAAGACATGGAAGAAGTGAAGTCAGGCACAATCGTATGGTCTGCAGGTGTCCAAGGCAGTCCTGTTTGTGAAGCGGCAGATATTGGCGCTATGCGTGGTCGTGTAAAAGTTAATGCTGACATGCGTGCTCCGGGGCATGACGATATTTTCGTAGTCGGTGATTGTGCACTAATCATCAATGAAGAAATTGATCGCCCATATCCACCAACTGCACAAATTGCGATGCAACAAGGTGTAATCGTTGCGAAAAACATTAAAGCATTAATTAACGGTGAAAATACGAAAACATTTAAACCTGATATTAAGGGTACAGTTGCATCATTAGGAGAAGGCGAAGCAATCGGATTAGTCTTTGGACGAAAGTATTTCGGTGGTACTGCTTCATTCTTGAAAAAAATGATCGATAACCGCTACTTATTCTTATTAGGTGGAATTGGGCTAGTACTTAAAAAAGGGAAGTTAAAATTCTTCTAATTTTATGGTGTAATAAAGAGTAAGGAGTATTCCTTGCTCTTTTTTCTTTTTTAAGGAGGATTTATGTTGAAGCGAGAACATGTCTGGTTAGGTGTATCTGGTATCGTCGAATGTAATGGGCGCTGGCTAGTAGTGAAAAAAGCGTATAGTGGCTTAAAAGGGAAGTGGTCCTTTCCAGCTGGATTTGTAGATCCAGGGGAAACAGTTGACCAAGCTGTCGTAAGAGAAATAAAAGAGGAAACTGGAGTAAAAGCAAAAATCAAAGATATAATAGGAGTTCGCTCTGGTGTAATTAAAAATAAGATCAGTGATAATTTAATTCTCTTTTACTTGGAAGCAGATTGCTGTGATATTAAGGTAAGTGAAAGAGAAATAGAAACAGCTGCTTTTTTAACTCGAGAAGAATTAATCAATGATATAAACTCTTCCTTGTTAGTGAAAGAATACGCACAATCATTTGGAGATAATGAGCAATTTGTCATGCAAGATTTAAACCCTGGTGATCATTTTAACTATACGAGGTATAAGTTGTTTAAAAAATAGGTAAAAAGAGTTTATTGACGAATCGCGCTCGTTTTTTTACACTTACAATGACGCGGAGGTGAAAGATATGTCTTTAGCACAGTTATTTGTATCAATGTTATTATTTATTGTTTTATTTTTTGGTATTGGTTTTATTTTAAATATGCTATTACGTTCGACATGGATTATGTCACTTATATATCCTATTATCGTTATTTTTATTGTTGATAAAGCGGAAATTAGATTTTATGATTATTTTATTAATCCTACAACTGCGTTCCCTTCACTTTTCAAAAAAATGGGTGCACTTCAATTTACAGATGCACTTATATTATCAATGGGCTTATTAGGTGCTATTTTATCTGGTATCGCTATCCGAATGTTACGAACACGTGGCTATCGAATGTTCTAAAAACTCCTCTATTTATACGAGGAGTTTTTTTACATATGTATAAATAGTTTTATAATTGGGAAGATTTATACGCGAGAGGTGAATCTTGCGTATGCTAAGAACTATTATTAGAAGAAGCTTTATAACCTTATTATTTATTACTGCACTATTTGTTACGTTACATTCAATTTCAGGTGTAAGTGCAGAAGATGTGGTGAATTGGATGGAAGAGCAGCCAGTATATAAAAACTGGTCTGGAAAAACGATTACTATTTCAAATCACCAACAAAAACAGTCTGTACTAATTCCAAAAGTACTTCCTTCCATTGAGTCGGAGAAAAAGACACTATCAGTTGAAATTGTAAATAATGCTTCAAGTATGAAAGTCAACATAGATTTTAGTAAATATCCTGTAGCTACCGTCGTTGCAACAGGTTATACAGCAGGAGTTGAATCAACAGGTAAAACACCAGATCATCCCCAATATGGCATAACGAGATCAGGTGTAAAAGTGAAGCGGGATTTATATTCAACAATCGCTGCTGATACTTCAATCTTCCCAATAGGAACTATTTTATTTGTCCCTGGTTATGGGTATGGTGTCGTTGCTGATACTGGTTCGGCAATCAAAGGGTATAAAATAGATTTATATTATGAAACTGTAGAAGAAGTCTATGAAAATTGGGGTAAGAAAGTTCTAGACGTTTATGTCATTGAAAAAGGAAATGGCTCATTAACGGAAGAGGTTTTAAAACAGTTAAATGAAAATGAAGAAATGCAAGTGTTCCGGCAGGAGTTATTTCCTCAATAAAAAGTAGCGTTTCAGTGTGATAGCTGAAACGCTTTTTTGATTTTTTAGCGTAATAATGGGTCCTCATCAGTATAAGGAGGGTATAAATTTGGGTGCAGTAAAGAAGCTACTTTCCTCAAACCATGCAAAAGGCGAGGGGAAGGGCGGCAAAATAACGCTTCTTCCATAGGATAAATCATTTCATTTTGCACACATTTCAATGTTGAAGACTGCTCCCGCTTTTTAATTAAAGCTGGTTTCATGTTCTTTTCTTCTATTCCAACCCAAACTAAGCAAAATACATCGGGCTCTTTTTTTAGAATTTCAGCCCAAACTGGCTGATAACTAGCTACGTTTTGGTCTGAGAATATATTTTCTCCACCGGCAAGTTCGCTTATTTCGGTGAGCCAGTTTATTTTTCCTGGTGTGAAGAGTGGTTTTGGCCACCATTCCCAATAGATAGATTTTCTATTTGTGATAGTGCTGGAAATGTTTTTATAGAAACTGACGAAATCGTCATAAAGTTTTATCACTTCCATTGCTTTTTCATCACTATTAGTTAACTTTCCTAATGTTAATAAATCATTTCGTATATCGTCTAGTGATTGCGGATTAAAAATGACGTGTGGAATATTCCTCTTTTTTAACTCCTCAACATTTTTCTCCATCCCTGGTACACTTAAAGAAGCTAGCACTAGATCTGGTTTTAATTCTTCTACTTTATCCATATTAATATTTAAATCAGGTCCTAGTTTTGGAAGTTTTGTTACACTAGAAGGCCAATCGGAAAAATCATCGACACTAACTAGGTGCTCCGTTAAGCCTAAGTAGTAGACAAGTTCTGTATTACTTGGGCATATTGAAATAAGACGCATGAAAACCATTCCTTTCATTTATCGCTACATACTACATTCTTTTTTATTTGTTAATTTTCCTTTTCAAGGAGGCTGAAATATGTCAGGTTCTTATTATCCAGAAGAATATTATGAGTTTTTTATATTATTTAACGAAGGTGACTATTACACTTGTCATGATTTATTAGAAGAAATATGGATGACAGATAAAGATAACTATTTTTTAAAAGGGTTATTACAAATGACGGTTGCGATTTACCATTATGAATATGGCAATGTAAAAGGTGCAAGAGCAATGATGCAAGCAGCTCATACTTATTTGCAGCAATATCGCCCAAGGTTTTGGGATTTAAATCTAGAAGAAGTTTATCCTTTTATTGAGCAATGCTTGGAGATTTTTCCGAAAGAGATAGAACGAGTTCCATATGAGGAGGCGAGTAGTCTGCCAAGTATTCCGAGGCTTTACTTGTATTTAGAAGATTAGTGGCTCGAAATAAATTGGTAGGTCATGTATAATGGAAATATTGAAAAAAATGTATAGTATGGGGGAAGAAATATGTTGTTTACAGTAAAAAATCAAAGTGAATTAACAGCAGAGAATGAAGCGCTAGTCGTTGGACTTTTTGAAGATGACAAAGACAATCCGATCGTAACTGAAATAGATACTGCCTTAAATGGTGCTATTTCTGAAATGATTAAAGAAGGCGAAATTAAGACTGCATACAAAAATGTTTCAAAAGTACATACACTAGGTAATTATGTTGTAAAGCGAGTTTATTTTGTAGGGTTAGGGAAAAAAGAACAATTAACATTCAGTAAGCTAAGAGATGCTTTTGGGAAAACAGCAAAGACATTACAAAAAGATCGTCTTGTCAAAGTAGCTATGGCTTTTGATACTTTCCTAGCTGAAGAGGGACACCAATATGATACAGCACAGGCATTAGCTGAAGGAACAGATTTAGCTACATATGAAGTAGTAGACTATAAAAATAAGAGCAATCAAGTGGAGAAAAAACTTTCAGAAATTGTTGTCTTAACAGAAAGTGGTTCTGAGGAAGTAGAATTAGCGATGCAAGTTGGTACAGCATATGCGAAAGGAACAAATACGGCTCGTTCGTTAGTAAACATGCCGGCAAATATTTTAACACCGACAGAATTAGCTAACCAAGCGAAAGAAATTGCTGATACATATGGCTTTGAATATTCTGTGTTAGAAAAAGAAGACATGGAAGAGTTAGGGATGGGCGCATTCTTAGCAGTTAATCAAGGTTCAGTCGAACGTCCGAAAATGATCGTTCTTAAATATAAAGGAAAAGATGACTGGGAAGATGTAATCGGATTAGTCGGAAAAGGTATTACTTATGATACTGGTGGATACTCATTAAAGCCGAGAGATGGAATGGTCGGCATGAAAACAGACATGGGTGGAGCAGCTACTGTTTTAGGTGCAATGGAAGTTATCGGTCAATTACGTCCTGAGAAAAACGTTTTATGTGTAATTCCGTCAACTGACAATATGGTATCTGGTAATGCATTTAAGCCAGATGATGTTATTACTGCCATGAGTGGAAAGACAATCGAAGTATTAAATACAGATGCTGAAGGGCGTTTAGTTTTAGCTGATGCAATAACGTATGCAAAGCAATTAGGAGCGGATCAATTAGTTGATGTTGCTACGTTAACTGGAGGAGTTTTAGTTGCACTTGGTGACCAAGTTACAGGTGCAATTACAAATAACGAAGAGTTATATGAAGAAGTTGTTCATGCTTCATATGAAACTGGTGAATTAGTTTGGTTATTACCTTCTTACGATCACTTTAAGGAAAAGATTCGAAAAAGTGATGTAGCCGATATTAACAACTCGCCTGGTCGCCTCGGCCATGCAATCTTTGGTGGACTATTTATTGGTGAATTTGTTGAAGATACGCCATGGGTACATCTTGATATTGCTGGTACTTCGACAACAAGTGCTGCAACAGATTTAGGACCTAAAGGTGCTACTGGTGCAATGGTAAGAACATTAGCTACATTAGTTGATCGTTTAAGTGAATAAAAAACTAGTATTTAAAAAATCTACTTCCAACACTAGGAAGTAGATTTTTTGTTTTTCTGTTGACATGCCCATATTATCGATGTTAAGTTATTTAACATATTAACGCTTTAGTTAAATAAAGTAATGAAGTGTATAAATAGGGGGATCATCATGAATGCAGTTATCGTAGCAGTTTTAGCAATGCTTATTTTAAGTTTATTGCGCGTCAATGTTGTTGTCGCATTAATAATTGGGGCAATCGCAGGCGGGCTTGCTGGAGGTTTAGGGTTTGAAGAAACAATCTCAGTATTTAGTGGAGGTTTAGGTGGAAGTGCAAGTATTGCTTTAAGTTATGCATTACTTGGAGCATTTGCAGTAGCTATTTCCAAAACGGGGTTACCAGACTTACTAGTTAATCTAGCTTTAAAAGTAGTTTCAGCAAAACAAGATAGTAAAAGAAAAGCATTATCAAAAACTTTAATACTATTAATTATTTTAACAATATCAATCTTTTCACAAAATGTTATTCCAGTACACATTGCGTTTATACCAATTTTAATACCACCATTATTAAAAGTATTTAATGAATTGAAAATAGATCGTCGACTTATTGCGTCTGTTATTACATTTGGTTTAACAGCACCATATATTTTATTACCTGTCGGTTTCGGAGCAATTTTCCAAGATATTATTAAAACGAATATGGCTGAAAGTGGACTAATCCTGCAAGGGGAGTCAATACCATTGGCAATGCTAATTCCGACAGCTGGTTTAGTTGTAGGTTTACTTATAGCAATCTTCTTTTCTTATCGTAAGGACAGAAATTATGAAACGATTGATTTAGTAGAAGAAAATAATGAAGGAAATGATTTTCCTAAAAAGGGCATTGGCTTCGCAGTTCTTTCCGTAGTAGCTGCATTAGTAGCGCAATTACAAACAGATTCAATGATTATTGGTGCATTATTTGGACTAGCTGTTATTTACTTAAGTGGTTCAATTAACTGGAAAGAAGCAGATGATTTAACAACAATAGGTATGAAAATGATGGCTTTCATCGGTTTTGTTATGATTGCTGCCTCTGGCTTTGCAGCAGTAGTAAGAGAAACTGGGGATGTTGGTAGATTAGTAGATAATGTTGCAGATATGATTGCTGGCAATCAAGCAGTCGCAGCTATCGTAATGTTACTTGTCGGATTGTTAATTACGATGGGTATTGGAACATCATTTGGAACGATTCCTATTATCGCATCCATTTATGTACCTCTAGGAGTTGCGGTCGGTTTCTCGCCGATGGCTATCATCGCCCTAATTGGTACAGCGGCAGCATTAGGTGATGCTGGTTCACCTGCTTCCGACAGTACGTTAGGACCAACGTCTGGTTTAAATGCAGACGGACAACAAAACCACATTTGGGATACTTGTGTACCGACATTTATTCACTATAATATTCCGCTCATTATCTTCGGATGGATTGCAGCGATGGTATTATAAGTCATGAAAAAAGACTCTCAATTTGGTGGTGACCCCTAAAAGTTAGAGTTTATATTATGCAGCTGATTGGCTGGTTAAAGTGCGGTATTGTATTGGACTTAAACCAGCCAATTTTACTTTTA
>NZ_NPIA01000015.1 GCF_002262935.1 Lottiidibacillus patelloidae
AAGTAAGATCCCTTAGAGATGATGAGGTTGATAGGTCTGGTGTGGAAGCGTGGTAACACGTGAAGCTGACAGATACTAATCGATCGAGGACTTAACCAAAATATAAAAAGCGAGGCGACTGTATAGTTTCGACAAGCGCTGGAACTCATGAATGAGAAGTCCAAAAGACTTCGACTGATGGAGTGAAGCGACCTCGAGAAACTAGGAGCCGCAGCTGGACTATTAAATGTATGTGATTGTCGTTATCTAGTTTTGAAGGAACGATGTTCCTTTAATTTAATAACTTGTCTGGTAATGATGGCGAAGAGGCCACACCCGTTCCCATACCGAACACGGAAGTTAAGCTCTTCAGCGCCGATGGTAGTTGGGGGCTGTCCCCCTGTGAGAGTAGGACGTTGCCAGGCAATATAAAAAAGCTAAGACTGAAGTCTTAGCTTTTTTTTGTTTGTTCATCTAAAAAAATAAAAAGAAGATATGGTACTTTAATTGAGGTTATTTGTAAGAACTCTATGATAAATGGAAAATCATTTGTTGCATATGTATGATATAACTCACTCCACCAATCTGTTTCATAACGACAAATCATACTTAAATTATATAACATTAAGTAATGTACAATTACTTCAGGAAAAGGAGAAAATAACTCTCGTTCACTTGGTAAATAAAAAGAGTTATCATATAGATGATAAAATAATGGAGGAACAAAGTTACTAAAATGACTTTCACTTTTTTCAAAAAGCAAGTAGTCGCTTTTTTCATCGTAGTACTTACAGTTATTTCTTAATTGTCCTTCCAGGAAGTCTTTTAGTCTACTTTTAGTCATATTCAAATCATCCATTACAGAAGTTGGAATATATAAAAACTGCTCACTGTCCTTGCCAATGAATCTGCTAGGCGTTTTATTATTATATTTTAAATAAAGGTGATTTACTTCTGGAATTCGCTTTAATAAGTCATTCATTGTATACTTTTGATTTTCCTGCGGACTTATATTGTACATTTGCTGCGAAAAGTGTGTAAAGAGACCGTTTTTTTGTACCTTTACTTCATCAAATAAAAAATCATAATTTTGTTTTTTTCTTTTCCTTGTTGAAACACCGTGTGCTAACACTGATGTTGAATTTGGATAATCAACATCTACAGTTAACAAACATGCTTTTAAAAGTTGAACCATACCGTAAAACAATAATACAGGCTGTATGGATACAGGTGCCTCATATGCAAGACGGTAATAGTTTTTTCCATGCTCTAAGTAGTACATGAAAGGATAGGAATTGTTGTAGCTTTTTACATCTGCATCAACAATGCCCTTTTTCTTATAACATGTTTGTAAATAGCTTTGAGCATATTGTGCAGATTGGTATGGAATGACCCTCTTCCATAAATGATTAAATTGCAATGTCATCCCTCCAAGTATAAATGCCTATCTATTAGTTTGTACGAATTGCCAACAGTTATAACTATAAATTTAATAAAAAAATATGATACAATTACGTTTAGAAAAAGGACGAGGTGAAACTATAGTGAAAACAGCAAAACGTTTACTTACAAGTTTAGTTATTATTACTTTATTTCTTTCATTATTTCCAAAAACAAACTTTGCCGATGATTTTCTAAACTTAGAAGGAGAGTCTGCAATATTAATTGAGGCAGAAACAGGGAAAATATTATTTCAAAAATATCCCGATTTAATGCTCCCTCCTGCAAGTATGACAAAAATGATGACAGAATACTTAGTGTTAGAAGCAGTAGCACAAGGTAAAATTTCTTGGGAGCAGACTACATCAATAAGTGAATTTGTATATACAATTTCGCAGTTCCGAGAATTGTCTAACGTTCCATTGCGTAAAGATGAACAGTACACTGTGAAAGAACTTTATGAAGCAATGGCTATATATTCTGCAAATGCAGCGACAATTGCATTAACAGAATTAATTGCAGGGTCAGAAACAAATTTTGTTAAAATGATGAATGACAAAGCTGCTGAGATGAACTTACCAGATTATAAGTTTGTAAATAGTACTGGGTTAAATAACTCAGACTTATTAGGACAGCACCCTCAAGGTACAGATGCGAATGAAGAAAATATGTTATCTGCTAGATCTTTAGCGTTACTTGCATATAACTTAATAAAAGATTATCCGGAAGTGTTAGATACTGCGAGTATCCCTTTTAAAATTTTCCGTGAAGGTACTTCAGATGCAATTCATATGCCAAACTGGAACTATATGTTACCAGGATTATCGCAAGAATACGCTGGTATTGATGGACTGAAAACAGGTATGACAGACTTAGCGAAAAACTGTTTTACAGGAACTGCTGTAAGAGATGGAATGCGATTAATCTCAGTCGTCATGAAATCTCCTACTAGAACGTCTCGTTTTACAGATACGAAAAAAATAATGGATTATGGATTTAGCAACTTTACAATAAAAGAATTGTATGGAGCAGACTATCAAATAGAAAATGCTTCACTACTAGATGTTGTCAAAGGGAAAGAAAAAACAGTTGAAATTAAATCGACAGATGCTTTAAAGATAGTTATGAAAATTGGCGAAGAAGAGTTTTATAAACCTGTCTATTACTTAAACGAAGAGCTTTTTACTGAAGATAATGAGCTGACAGCACCTATAAATAAAGGCGATAAAATAGGGTATATGACTGCTGAATACTCAGGTAAAGAAAGCTTTGGATTTATTACCGAAGCAGGAGAAAAATTAGAAAGAGTAGATGTTGTAACAACTGCTGATGTAGAGAAAGCTGGTTGGTTTACATTAATGTTGCGTGGAATTGGAGAGTTTTTCTCTAATATTTGGGCGAACATTGCACAATCTATTAGTAACCTATTTGCTTAAGCATTTCAATTTATATTGAAGTGCTTTCTTTTTTTTCTAAAATAGTGCAGAATATTGAATGGATAGTGGTAAAATAGGTATGGATTGTTAAGAGTTCAATTCATTGTCAAACAAATGCTTCTTGAGTAAAATGAAGCTAGAAACATACATATTAGGAGGAATTTTAAAATGGCTCAAATCGGTACTGATCGTGTAAAACGCGGCATGGCAGAAATGCAAAAAGGCGGCGTTATAATGGATGTTGTAAATGCTGAACAAGCAAAAATCGCTGAAGCTGCAGGGGCAGTTGCAGTTATGGCTTTAGAACGTGTTCCTGCAGATATTCGTGCAGCAGGTGGGGTTGCTCGTATGGCAGACCCAACAATTACAGAAGAAGTGTTAAATGCAGTTTCAATTCCAGTAATGGCAAAAGCACGTATTGGTCATATTGTTGAAGCAAGAGTATTAGAAGCAATGGGTGTTGATTATATTGATGAAAGTGAAGTATTAACTCCTGCTGATGAAGTATACCATTTAAATAAGAATGACTTTACTGTACCATTTGTTTGTGGTTGCCGTGATTTAGGAGAAGCTACTCGCCGTATTGCAGAAGGTGCAGCAATGCTTCGTACAAAAGGTGAGCCAGGTACTGGAAACATTGTAGAAGCTGTTCGTCACATGCGTACTGTACAAGCTCAAATTCGTAAAATTGTAACTATGTCTACAGACGAAATTATGACTGAAGCGAAAAACTTAGGTGCACCATATGAATTATTACTTCAAATTAAAAAAGAAGGTAAGTTACCAGTAGTAAACTTCGCTGCAGGTGGAATTGCAACTCCAGCAGATGCTGCGTTAATGATGCAGTTAGGTGCTGATGGTGTATTCGTTGGATCTGGTATTTTTAAATCGGATAATCCAGAAAAATTTGCTCGTGCAATTGTAGAAGCTACTACTCACTATCAAGATTACAAGCTAATTGCTGAGCTTTCAAAGGGATTAGGTACTGCAATGAAAGGTATTGAAATCTCTACATTAGATGCTTCTCAGCGTATGCAAGAGCGCGGCTGGTAAAAGGGAGATTAAAGTAATGGTTAAAGTAGGAGTGCTAGGACTACAAGGTGCAGTAAGAGAACATGTGAAAGCACTTCAAGAATCAGGTGCAGAAGCATTCGTTATTAAACGGGTTGAACAGTTAGATGATATAGATGGTCTTGTTTTACCAGGCGGTGAATCAACTACGATGCGACGCTTAATGGATCTTTATGGATTCATGGATGCGCTTAAAGATTTTGCAGAGCAAGGGAAACCTATCTTCGGAACTTGTGCTGGGATGATTTTACTTGCATCTGATATTGAAGGCCAAGATGATGCTCATCTTAAGCTAATCGACATGAAAGTGGCGAGAAATGCGTTTGGTCGTCAAGTAGATAGTTTTGAAGTTGATCTACCTGTTAAAGGTGTAGGCAATGATTTTAATGCGGTATTCATCCGTGCTCCATATGTAATAAGTGTTGGAGAGGAAACGGAAGTACTTGCAACATACAATGATAATATTGTTGCTGTACAACAAGGGACTTTCCTTGCTGCTGCTTTTCATCCAGAATTGACGGAAGACTATCGTATGCATGAATATTTTGTAGATATGGTGAAAACAATAAAAGAAGACACTTGCCAATTTTTATAAAATATAGTACATTACTTAATAACTTAATTTAACAATAAAAAAGCGTTGACAGGAACTAGTAGCAAAATTATCTTCGCCAAGAGAGTCGGTGGTTGGTGCGAACCGATGCAAGAGTTTTGTGAATCCATCCTCGAGCAAAATGCTGAACATTTAAAGTAAGCATTTTCGGCAATCGACCGTTATCGATGAAAGTGGCAGATATTTTTTGCAACTAGGGTGGCAACGCGGGTTAACTCTCGTCCCTTCTATATTTAGAAGGTGACGGGAGTTTTTTATTTTCTCAAAAATGATAGGAGGTAGAAAGATGTTAGATTTAAAATTTTTACGTGATAACTTCATTGATGTAAAAGAAAAACTTAAAGGCCGTGGTGAAGACTTATCTGGTTTAGATTCATTTTTAGAACTTGATGAAAAAAGAAGAGATTTAATTAGTAAAACAGAAGTATTAAAGCAAAGAAGAAATGATGTATCTCAAGAAGTCGGGAAATTGAAACGAGAAAAGCAAGATGCAGACCATCTTATTCTTGAAATGAGAAGTGTTGGAGATCAAATTAAAGAAATTGATGATGAGTTGCGCGAGGTTGAAGAAAAGTTAAATGATATTATGCTTACTATTCCTAATATTCCGCACGAAAGTACTCCTGTTGGGGAAACGGAAGATGATAACGTACCTTCTCGTCATTGGGGAGATATAAAAGAGTACAGTTTTGAACCAAAGCCACATTGGGATATTGCAACAGAACTAGATATCGTTGACTTTGAAAGAGGAAGTAAAGTAACAGGAAGCCGATTCGCTTTTTATAAAGGAATGGGTGCGCGTTTAGAACGAGCATTAATTAACTTTATGATGGACTTACATGAAGAAGAGCATGGCTACACAGAGGTCTTGCCTCCATATTTAGTAAATCGAACTAGTATGACTGGTACTGGGCAACTTCCTAAGTTTGAGGAAGATGCTTTCAAAATTCGTGAAGAGGATTACTTCCTTGTTCCGACAGCAGAGGTACCTGTCACAAACATGCATCGTGATGAAATTTTAGGAGCAGATGAGTTACCTATTAGTTATGTAGCCTACAGTGCTAATTTCCGTTCTGAAGCAGGTTCAGCAGGACGTGATACAAGAGGGCTAATACGTCAACATCAGTTTAATAAAGTAGAACTAGTTCGCTTTGTAAAACCTGAAGATTCTTATGATGAATTGGAAAAATTAACTGGTCATGCAGAGAAAGTATTACAACTTCTCGGCTTACCGTATCGTGTAATGAGCATGTGTACGGGAGATTTAGGATTTACAGCTGCGAAAAAATACGATATTGAAGTTTGGTTACCAAGCTATAACACATATCGTGAAATTTCATCTTGTAGTAATTTTGAAAGTTTCCAAGCGCGTCGTGCAAGTATTCGTTTCCGTCGTGAAGCAAAAGGTAAACCAGAATTTGTCCATACGTTAAATGGTTCTGGTCTTGCAATTGGTCGTACTGTAGCAGCAATTTTAGAGAACTATCAGCAGGAAGATGGCACAGTAATGATTCCTGAAGTACTTCGACCTTATATGGGGAATAAAGAAGTAATTAAATAAGTGAATAGTATTTATTAAGTAGGTATATGACTCCCTTGTACAACAGTAACAGGGCTGAGTCTAACAGCGGTAGGAGTTGTGGTCTAAAGTATTTGACTTCTATTCCTAACCAAAGATACTTAATTAGAAAGAAAGCCGAGCTGGTAAGCTCGGCTTTTTCTCCTTATTTTTTTACTAGAGAAATAAATTTCAAACAGTAAATTGCAGAGAGACCAACTAAAATGTAGACGATTTTTGCGATAAGTGAATCCATACCTCCAAATAAACCACCTACTAAATCCCATTCAAATAATCCAACTAATAACCAGTTTAATCCGCCAATAATTAATAATACTAGTGCTAAAAGATCTAAACCTTTCATTTTTAAATCCTCCTTTTAATTTGTATAGTATTTGTATAAGTAGTGTACAAGTTTATTATACAAATATACTATATTTTGTGCAAGTAATTGCTAACAAAAATATTTTCAGCAATTACAACAGTATATATCTATGTTGTTTTGTATAAATTATGTATAATTATTTCTTAAGAGATAATAATGAAGTATTATAAATAGTCATTGCTTGCAATTGGGAGGATAAAAGAATGTATAGTATAAAAAGAGTATCGGAAATGCTTAATATTCCGGCAGTGACGATTAGAGCATGGGAGAGTCGCTATAATATTATTAATCCTACTAGAACTGAAGGTGGGCATCGCTTGTATTCTGAAGAAGAGGTAGCGATAATTAAATGGCTTAAAGAACAAACAGAAGACAATAATATGAAAATTAGTGAAGCTGTTCGTATGTTAGAAAGTATGAAACCTTTTAAAGATAAAAAAGTTGAATCCTCACCATCCAATGAGAAATTGGTAGTTTCCAATAACTATAATAACAACATTGAACAGTTATACTCTAATATTATTGATTTAAATAATCATCAAGCTAATGAAACAATGGATATCGCTTTTTCTATGTATCATTACGAAGATGTTTTTCACAAAATACTAGCACCAACACTGCATTTGATCGGTGATAATTGGGAAAAAGGTAATATTTCAGTTGCGCAAGAACATTTCGGTAGTCAGATAATTTTACAACGATTTAATCAATTTTATCGTACACTACCAGTTAACCCGTTAGCTCCTAAAGGACTTTCTATATGCCCTGAAGGTGAGGAACACCATATAGGGTTAATGCTATTTAGTTTATTTTTAAGAAAGAAAGGTTCAGATGTAATTTATTTAGGTCCAAATACATTACTAGAAAACATTCCCGAAATTATTAAGGAAAAAGATATTAAAATTATTGCAATATCGTCTTCTTCTCCGAAAAATATAGCTAAGCTAGAAAAGTGGCTAGGGCTTTTAAAAGAAAAATTCCCTAGATTAAAAATAGTTGTTGGAGGTAGGGGATTTGCCAATAGTAGAGAATCATTCTCTTTTCATGTGTTATCTAGTGAAGTGACAAGCTGGGAAAAATGGTATGAAAATAACATAAGTAAGTAAGGTAAGGTGATTAAATTGAACGAATGCCCACTCTGTCATATTGATTTAGATGAGGAGCAAAAAGTTACATTAGAAAATGAATATTGTATGTTTTTACAAAAACCGCAGGAAGTGTTAATTGGTTCAGGTCTCATTATCCCAAAACGGCACTGCGAAACGGTATTTAATATAAATGCACAAGAGTGGAAAGCAACATATGAACTTCTTCATGAAGTAAAACAGTTCTTAGATGTGAAATACAAGCCTGATGGATATAACATTGGATGGAACGTTAGTGAAACGGGCGGACAGCATATTATGCATGCACATATGCATGTTATTCCACGTTTTAATGATGAGCCACTTGCTGGAAAAGGTATAAGAAATGCCCTTAAAAGTAAGGAAAATATGCGTAGGTAGGTATTTGTATTAACTTTCTTCATCTTTACAAAAATATTAATAATAGATAATATTAGTGAGGAGTTGTGAAGATAAAAGGAGACGAACATAATTGGAAAAATCATTAAGAAAGTTTGACTATTTCATCATTTTTACTATAATATTTTCAATAAAATTTTTATTATTTAGATATTTTATTTATAAGGACCTTAACCTTATTAAAGTACTTTTAACTGAATTAAGTCCATTTATACTTCTAATTACTATAATTGAATTTTGTTTAAATAAAAATAGACTATGGATTTATTCAATAATAAACATAACTTTGTCAGGTTTTTTATTTTCCATTGTCTTATACAGTAGTTATTTTGGTACATTACCTTCCTATCATGATTTAACGCAATTAAACCAAGTGGGTTCTGTATCTGGTAGTATTAAGCTTTTAATTAGACCTATACATTTTTTGTTTTTCCTAGATCTAATTATTATTCTTCCTTTATTGATATGGAAAAATAAATTGTTTACTGAACGAAAGACTCTTAATAAAGTAGTATTAGCTATTATTTTTATTTTATCTGTAACATCAATATTAATTAATTTAGTACAGGCTAAAGATGAAAAGATTATTGATTCATCCTCATTCGCTTATGAGAATGGACTTATACAATATCAAATAATTGAATTTTATCAAGGGAAAAATAAAGAAGCGGCAAAAACAGTACAGTTTACTACAGAAGATGTAATGGCACTTAAAGGTTCAACACGTATAAGTGATACGTTAGAATATTTTAGTGTAGCTAAAGATCGTAATTTAATATTAATCCAAATAGAATCAATGCAAAATTTCTTAATAAACTTAGAAATTAATGGTGTTGAAGTAACACCTAATATTAATAAGTTACTTGGAGAGAGTATATATTTCTCAAATGTATACCAACAAATTGGTGCGGGAAATACTTCTGACGCTGAGTTTTTAGTTAATACATCATTATATCCTGCAGGTAAACAAGCAACTTCAAAAGCTTATGCAGATAAGCAGTTTCCAAGTTTACCTAGAGTTATGAAGGAGTATGATTATTTTACTACAACTTTTCATGCAGATTATATTACGTATTGGAATCGCCAAGAGCTTTATCCAAGTTTAGGTTTTGATAAGTTTTATGATATAACTTATTTTGGTGAAGAAGATGTTATTGGTTTTGGACCATCAGATGAGGTTTTATTCGATAAAACTTTAGAGGCCCTTGTCGAGATGGATGAAAATAAACAGAAATTCTATGCACATGTTCTCTCTTTAACTAGTCATACACCTTTTGAAATGCCAGAAGATAAAGTTTATATTGATTTGCCGGAAAAATATAAAGATACTTTAGTTGGTAATTATATACTATCTATGAATTATACAGATAAAGTATTAGGTGATTTCATTGAAGGGTTAAAGCAAGAAGGTATATGGGATAATTCTGTCATAGCTATATATGGCGATCATTCTGGGCTACACGGAAGGTTACTGCAAGAAGTAGATAATAAATTAATGAGGGAAATTTTAGGTTATGGATACCCTATAGTAGATCGTTTTAACATACCATTTATTATCGATATTCCAGGGGTAACGAAGGGTACTAAAATTGATCGACTTGGTGGACAAATAGATATTATGCCGACACTTACCAACTTATTAGGCATTTCACTTGAAAATCATATTATATTTGGTCAGGATTTACTCAACTATGAAAATAACTTAATAGGTATGAGATATTACTTGTCTACCGGATCTTATTTTGATGAAGATGTATTATTCTTACCAACTACTAGTCAGCGTGAAAGTAGAACGTATGATTTAGTAACAAGGCAATTAACTGAACGCAAAGAAGATTTCAATGATAAATACAAAAGAATGATCCAAATTTATGAGCTTTCTGACGATTATTTAAATAGTTTACCTTCTAAATAGTATAATACTGTAAAGAGAGCTAAATGCATATTAGCTCTCTTTTTGACTCTGTATTTTTCTGAATAAACTGTAAAAATAAATATTTTAAAATAGAATTGACATCTGTTTTTATTCTTGATATTATAGGTTTCGGCGGTAAGATAATTACTCGCCTAAACGGAGGAATACCCAAGTCTGGCTGAAGGGATCGGTCTTGAAAACCGACAGGGGTGTCAAAGCCCGCGGGGGTTCGAATCCCTCTTCCTCCTCCATATAAAAAAAAACAATCATTTTTAGCGCATAAAAGGAGATTGTTTCCGCAAAGCCACTACATTTGTAGTGGCTTTTTTTGTACTAATTTTTCGTTAGTACTGTTGGTGGCAGAGTGGGAGTTTTAACTTTTCATCGTTCCAGTTCATACGGCGTTAACCGAAAGTTTCAGCTTTTCTAAACTGATCCAGCTTCAACTTTCAGCACCTAGTTAACTTCACACTTCTCAACTACGATAAGTCAACTTCAATGCTAAAGCATGGAGTTTCCTTTATCTCGTTTTGAAGTGTTCCAGTTCATACGGCGCTAACCGAAAGTTTCAGCTTTTCTTATTTGATCCAGCTTCAGCAATCAACGTCTAGAAAACTTCACACTCTTCATTTCGATAAGTCTACATCGAATAGCTTCACTATTCGTGTATCCTTTATCTTAATCAGAGTGCTCCAGTTTTTACGGCGTTAACCGATTGCTTCAGCTTTTCTTATTTGATCCAGCTTCAGCAATCAACGTCTAGAAAACTTCACACTCTTCATTTCGATAAGTCTACATCGAATAGCTTCACTATTCGTGTATCCTTTATCTTAA
>NZ_NPIA01000016.1 GCF_002262935.1 Lottiidibacillus patelloidae
CTCGACTTGCATGTATTAGGCACGCCGCCAGCGTTCGTCCTGAGCCAGGATCAAACTCTCCATAATAGTTTGTTTGATTGCTCATTTTCCATCTTTTTTTGAAAGGTGTATGGAACCTTTTTTCTAGAGTGTTAACTCTAGGAATTACGATTGACTCGCTTGGCGTTTCGTTTAGTTTTCAAAGAACAATTTTTAACGACTTAAATATCTTACCATCCACAAAAGTTAAAGTCAATAACTTTTTTAAAAGGTTTTTTCCACCTCTTTTTTTGGGACAGGTATTAATTTACCACATATAAAAAATGAAATCAATTAGTATTTTTATCCAATAAAAATACTCACCAACTGGCGAGCGTAAGGGTGTTAGTAAATATAGTTGTATTTTCTCTATAATATAGTGAAGCAGTAACAGGATTCTTACATAATGAAAAATTTAATAGCAATCAATGCTCCTATTCCAGGTAACCCTAATATACCGGAAACCGCAGCAGTAATTATATTTATTGGAATATGGATATCAAATGGTACTCCAAATACATTTACGAAAAATAAAAATAAAGCTCCTATTACTACCTTCACCAGACCTTGTCCTATAAAATGCAATGGCTTAAATGAAGTTCCTATACTTAAAAATAAGAAAATCGCCCCTGTGATAAACGCAATAATCATTATCGGTGTCAAAAACTTCCCCTCCCTACTACTTGTCTACCTATAACAATTACTATGCTAGAAAATAAAAAAAAGAACAGAGAATTATAAAAGTTTCTCTGTTCTAATCTTTCTTACTTTTAATTGTTTTATATAGAAGAAATACTTAGCTTCTAAAATTTTATATTCCATCAAGATACTCTGAGAAGGTTCTATGCTTTGTTCTAAGATTCGTTTCTTTTGGTAATATTCTTTTTTTATCTCACTAACAGTTTCAATTAACTGATTATCGTATTGTTTCTTTAACTTATTACGTCTAAAGAACAACCAAATCTCCTCCTTAAAGCTCCCTGCGCCCTTCTAAAGCTCTTGAAAGAGTTACTTCATCAGCATATTCTAAATCTCCACCTACCGGTAGCCCATGTGCTATTCTTGTAATTCTAATTCCACTCGGCTTTACTAGGCGTGATATATACATAGCAGTAGCTTCTCCCTCAATATTTGGATTGGTAGCTAATATAATCTCTTTTACTTGATCATCTTGCAAACGTTTAATTAAGTCTGCAATATTAATGTCTTCTGGACCAATACCATCCATTGGTGAAATTGCTCCATGTAAGACATGGTACTTTCCGCGAAATTCTTTCATTTTTTCCATTGCTATAACATCTTTTGGATCTTGGACGACACATATTAACGATTCATCCCTATGTTTATCCATACAAATTGAGCATGGATCTTGGTCCGTTATGTTGCCACAAATAGAACAATGCGTTAAATTACGCTTTGCATTAACTAATGCCTTAGCAAAGTCTAAAACATCATCCTCTTTCATACTTAAAACATAAAATGCGAGACGGACTGCAGTTTTCGGCCCTATTCCCGGAAGTTTCATAAAGCTATCTATTAGTTTGGCTATCGGCTCTGGATATTGCATGACCGTCTTCCTCCTTTAAATTACAACAAGAAAAAATCCCTCTATAAAAGAGGGAGGGTGATTAGAATAAACCAGGCATATTCATCCCTTGAGTAAATTTACCCATGCTTGCGTTTACCATTTCATCAACTTGTTTCAGCGCTTCATTTGTCGCAGCTAATACTAAGTCTTGTAGCATTTCTACATCTTCAGGATCTACTACATCTTCTTTAATTATAACTTCCATAATTTCTTTATGGCCATTTGCAATAACTGTTACCATTCCGCCACCAGCTGTAGCCTCAACAGTTTTATCTTTTAACTCTTCTTGAGCTTTAGCCATTTCTTTTTGCATTTTTTGCATTTTTTTCATCATGTTACCCATATTTCCCATGCCACCACGCACGATCATCACATCCTTAAATGTTTCGTCTATTCTCATTATACGAAATGTTATTCTGTAATTTCAATTAATTCTTTCCCAACAAGCTTTGTTGCTTCTTCAATTAGAGGATCGCTTTCCTCTTCTTTTTTAACTCCATCTGTTCCTTGAGATCGGATAAATTCTTCTTTAACTTTATTCCAATCTTCTTCTAATATACTAATCATCTCTAAATGCTGACCTAATACTGCAGCACTTGCTTTTTCCGTTAAACTTTTCACATTTTCTTTTGCTGACATCTCAGCGTGAATCGTGTGAGGGAAGGCAATAATAAATGTATTATTTGAGCACAAAACTGGTTTTCCTTCTTTTACCCAAGCGTGAGAAGATACTTGTTCAGAGTTAATACGTTCTAATATCTCACCCCACTGCGATTGAATGCGCTGTAAATCTTGTTTTGTCGCATTTCGTAATACTTCATTTATTTTCGTTCTAGAAACTTGTAGTTTTTTCCCTCCGCTGCTTACTCTTCGTTCTTTTGGTTGCGGCTTTTGTTTTGGTTCTTCTTGAATGATACGTGATTCTTTTAACTTAGCTAATTCGCTTTCTAGTGCCCCAACTTTACTTATTAATTCTTGTACTTCCTTTATTCCAGCACCAGAATTGTTCAGGTCAGCTTTACCACCACTGCTGATTGTTACTACTGCAAGCTCTAAATATATCTTAGTATGATTAGTAAAACGCATTTGCTGTTGGTGTTTATTTAATTCATCTATCGCATGATAGAGCCACGGTGCATCAATTTGTTCTGATAATGAAATGAAAGCTTCATCCACATTTGCTCTTTCGAGGCCATCTTGGAAGCTTGGTGCAGTTTTATATAATAAAATATCACGGAAATAGTAAATTAAATCTTCTATAAAACGTACTGGATCTTTTCCTTCACTAAGCATTTCATCAACGTTCGTTAATGCCTCTGCAGCGTTATTCTCTAAAAGCGACTTTGTAATATTTTCAAGTATTGTTTGTGAAACCGCTCCCGTTACAGCTAATGCCGCTTCATCACTGATAACGTCTTCACTATAGGAGACAGCTTGGTCAAGGAGACTTAAGGCATCACGCATACCACCATCAGCTTTCCTTGCTATGATTTTCAAAGCACTGTCTTCTACATTAATTTGTTGCGCGTTAGTTATTTTCTTCATTCTTCCTACAATTGCATCTGAAGTGATTCTCTTAAAATCGAATCGTTGGCACCTAGAAATGATTGTTAAAGGAATCTTATGTGGTTCTGTTGTCGCCAATATAAAAATGACATGTGCAGGCGGTTCCTCTAACGTCTTAAGTAACGCATTAAAAGCACTTGTTGATAGCATATGTACTTCATCGACGATGTAAACTTTATAGGTAACGACACTTGGCGCAAATTTCACATTATCACGAATATCGCGAATTTCATCAACACCATTGTTTGATGCCGCATCAATTTCTATTACATCAGATATAGATCCATTTGTTATTCCTATACAAGCTTCACATTCATTACATGGTTCTGCTGTAGGTGCTTGTTTACAGTTAACAGCCTTTGCAATTATTTTTGCCGCACTCGTTTTCCCAGTTCCGCGCGGTCCACTAAATAGGTAGGCGTGGGACACTTTATTTTTTAACAATGCGTTTTGCAACGTTTTTGTTATATGTTCTTGACCTACAACATCTTCAAATGATTGTGGTCTCCATACACGATATAGTGCTTGATAACTCATTCCCAAATCCCCCTACCGAATCAATTCTACTCTATTATACTCTTTGTTATTTTTCTTTTCAAAAAAAGAAAAAACTCACTCTATAAGAGTGAGTTATTAATAAAGTAACTGCCGTGCACCTTTCTTCGATAATGCAAACATAAGCGTTACTTAAGCAGTTAGCTCGATCCAGGCAACCCCGCGGCACACGAGAGGTCCTACTTACTGCTGCTTCCTTCCGGACCTGACAGGATTCGTAGGTTCCCGTTGCGCAGGACCCAGATGTCAACACCACTTACTTAAGGCAGACCTTACGTCTGCAAAACCTAGGAAAGGAGTTCAGCCTCGCTACAGCGGATTGCGAGTACAGGGCACCGCTACCTCCCCGCCTAGCACGGCAAATTTGATACCTTATTTAGCTGCGTTACTTGAACGCATAACCAAGTATATCTTCTTTTTTGAAAAAAATCAACAGGTTCCATTTGGGAATATAAGTAATTTTTCTATATATTGTCATTCGGACTTTTTGACTCTTTCTTTTTTAATCTCAATTCCTTAAAGAAGTCTTTTAATAGATGGCTACAATCATGCTCTAAAACTCCGCTTTCTATATCTACATAATGATTAAAACGATTATCTTGCAATAGATTATACAAAGATCCTGCACACCCTGCTTTCGGATCACTTGCCCCAAATACTACTCTATCTATACGGGATTGTATAATTGCCCCTGCGCACATTTGGCATGGTTCTAACGTTACATAAAGGGTACATTCCGTTAAGCGCCAAAACCCAACCTCTTCACACGCCTTATTAATTGCAATTATTTCAGCATGAGCAAGTGCGTTTTGCTTTGTTTCTCTTAAATTTGACCCTTTTGCAATGACTTCTCCATCTTTAACAATAACCGCACCTATTGGTACTTCTCCCTTTTTACCAGCAGCAATTGCTTCATCTATAGCCATACGCATAAATAACTGATCATTATCCATCGTTTTCCTCCAACATCTTATGCATACAACTTATAATAAAGAAATCAAACAAAAAAATAAACCAGCGGGTTTTAGCGCTGGCATATTTTAAGTATTATTGGTTCTCACCATCTGTTTGTTCTTCTGCTGGAGCATCATCTTCTCCACTATTCATTTCTTCTTCGCCATCATTGTCATTGTTTTGCAGATGTTGCTCTCCTTCTTGCTCATCACCATCTTCATCTTCCATATTATTTTGTTCTTCCATATTTTCTTGCTCACCTTGGTCATTCTCTTCTTCACCATTACAACCAGCTAAGATTCCTAAAGATAAAACCCCAGCAAGAAAAGTTAACCCTAATTTTTTCATAGCTATTTCACTCCTTTTCCTTTTTTCTACATTACTTAGTTTCTCTTTTTCCCCTCAAAGAGAAACAGTTAAATTATTCCAATACATATTATTAAGATGCTTTATTTTCTCTATTCAACCACTATATATTGTGATAACATTACTTATAGTATGTATAGGTAGTAACTTACTAGGGGGAGCATTATGAAAAACACACCTTTTATTGCAGTTGAAGGACCTATAGGGATTGGAAAAACATCACTTTCAAAAGCGATTGCTGATCATTTTCAATTTTCTCTATTAAAAGAAATCGTTGAAGAAAACCCATTTCTCGGAAAGTTTTATGACAACATTGAAGAATGGAGCTTTCAAACAGAAATGTTCTTCCTATGTAATCGTTTTAAACAATTAGAAGATATTAATAAAAATTACTTACAACGTGGACAAGCAGTAGTTGCTGATTATCATATATTTAAAAATAGAATTTTTGCTGAAAGAACATTGCAATTAAGCCAATATGATAAATACCAACAAATTTATCATATTTTAACGGAAGATATGCCACAACCAAACGTCATCGTTTATTTGAATGCAAGTTTAGATACGATTATGAAACGTATTGCATTACGTGGTAGAGATATTGAAAAAAATATTGACCCTCAATATTTACAAAGATTAATAAATGATTATGAACTGTTCATGGAACAATTCAAAGCTATGCATCCAGAAATACCTGTATTATCTTATAGCGGTGATAACATAGATTTTGTCATGAACGAAGAGGACTTAAAAGTTATTTTAAATGACGTTGAAAACACATTAAAAGGAGCGATGACAATATGAACTTAAGAGAGAAGTATAATATCCCTAAAAATGCAGTTATCACTGTGGCAGGAACTGTCGGTGTAGGTAAATCTACAATTACGAATGCATTAGCTAATGCTCTTCAATTTCGTACGTCGCTCGAGAAAGTTGATTCTAATCCTTATTTAGATAAATTTTACTCCGATTTTAGTCGCTGGAGTTTCCACTTGCAAATTTACTTTTTAGCAGAACGCTTTAAGGAACAAAAAAGAATCTTTGAATATGGTGGCGGTTTTATTCAAGATCGCTCTATCTATGAAGATACAGGTATCTTTGCGAAGATGCATTATGACAAAGGCACAATGACTAATGTTGATTATGAAACATATCGTAGTTTATTTGAGGCGATGGTTATGACACCTTACTTCCCTCATCCTGATGTTCTAATTTATTTAGAAGGATCACTTGAAGATATCTTAGATAGAATTAAGCTAAGAGGTCGTCCAATGGAACAGCAAACACCAATTGAGTATTGGCAAGAAATGCATAAAAGATATGAAGATTGGATCAATGCTTTTACATTCTGTCCGGTCTTACGAATTAACATCAATGAGTATGATTTAATTGCTGATGAATCTTCTATTGAAAATGTAATTGAAAAAGTTGCAACAAAAATGAATCGCAAAGTACCAGTACGTTAATGAGCGAAGCACTCCTATAGGGGTGCTTTTTTATTGAAAGGCGAGGCGAACGATCAGCGACGTATAAGCTGGAACACTTTGTTTGAGATAAAGGAAACACGAAGGGCTTAGCTCTTCGATGTTGACTTATCGTAAATAAGAAGTGTGAAGATTACTAGTCGTTGTGAGCCGTAGCTAGATCAAATAAGAAAAGCTGAAGCAATCGGTTAACGACGTAAAAACTGGAGCACTCTGATTAAGATAAAGGATACACGAATAGTGAAGCTATTCGATGTAGACTTATCGAAATGAAGAGTGTGAAGTTTTCTAGACGTTGATTGCTGAAGC
>NZ_NPIA01000017.1 GCF_002262935.1 Lottiidibacillus patelloidae
TTGGTTAAGTCCTCGATCGATTAGTATCTGTCAGCTTCACGTGTTACCACGCTTCCACACCAGACCTATCAACCTCATCATCTCTAAGGGATCTTACTTGCTTACGCAAAGGGAAATCTCATCTCGAGGGGGGCTTCATGCTTAGATGCTTTCAGCACTTATCCCTTCCACACATAGCTACCCAGCGATGCTCCTGGCGGAACAACTGGTACACCAGCGGTGTGTCCATCCCGGTCCTCTCGTACTAAGGACAGCTCCTCTCAAATTTCCTACGCCCACGACGGATAGGGACCGAACTGTCTCACGACGTTCTGAACCCAGCTCGCGTACCGCTTTAATGGGCGAACAGCCCAACCCTTGGGACCGACTACAGCCCCAGGATGCGATGAGCCGACATCGAGGTGCCAAACCTCCCCGTCGATGTGGACTCTTGGGGGAGATAAGCCTGTTATCCCCGGGGTAGCTTTTATCCGTTGAGCGATGGCCCTTCCATGCGGAACCACCGGATCACTAAGCCCGACTTTCGTCCCTGCTCGACTTGTAGGTCTCGCAGTCAAGCTCCCTTCTGCCTTTACACTCTACGAATGATTTCCAACCATTCTGAGGGAACCTTTGGGCGCCTCCGTTACTCTTTAGGAGGCGACCGCCCCAGTCAAACTGCCCACCTGACACTGTCTCCGATCCGGATCACGGACCTAGGTTAGAATTTCAATACAGCCAGGGTAGTATCCCACCGATGCCTCCACCGAACCTGGCGGTCCGGTTTCCTAGGCTCCTACCTATCCTGTACAAGCTGTACCAAAATTCAATATCAGGCTACAGTAAAGCTCCACGGGGTCTTTCCGTCCTGTCGCGGGTAACCTGCATCTTCACAGGTAATATAATTTCACCGGGTCTCTCGTTGAGACAGTATCCAAGTCGTTACACCTTTCGTGCGGGTCGGAACTTACCCGACAAGGAATTTCGCTACCTTAGGACCGTTATAGTTACGGCCGCCGTTTACTGGGGCTTCGATTCAGAGCTTCTCCCAAAGGATAACCCCTCCTCTTAACCTTCCAGCACCGGGCAGGTGTCAGCCCCTATACTTCGCCTTGCGGCTTTGCAGAGACCTGTGTTTTTGCTAAACAGTCGCTTGGATCTTTTCACTGCGGCTCTCCTGGGCTTTAACACCCTAGAAAGCACCCCTTCTCCCGAAGTTACGGGGTCATTTTGCCGAGTTCCTTAACGAGAGTTCTCCCGATCGTCTTAGGATTCTCTCCTCACCCACCTGTGTCGGTTTGCGGTACGGGCACCTTTTACCTCGCTAGAGACTTTTCTTGGCAGTGTAGGATCAGGAACTTCGGTACTAAATTTCCCTCGCCATCACAGCTCAGCCTTCACGATGAGCGGATTTGCCTACTCATCAGCCTAACTGCTTGGACGCGCATATCCATCAGCGCGCTTACCCTACCTTTCTGCGTCATCCCATTACTCAAACGGTAAAGAGGTGGTACAGGAATATCAACCTGTTATCCATCGCCTACGCCTTTCGGCCTCGGCTTAGGTCCCGACTAACCCTGAGCGGACGAGCCTTCCTCAGGAAACCTTGGGTTTTCGACGGACAAGATTCTCACTTGTCTTTCGCTACTCATACCGGCATTCTCACTTCTAAGCGCTCCACTAGTCCTTTCGGTCTAACTTCACTGCACTTAGAACGCTCTCCTACCACTGACACCAAACGGTGTCAATCCGCAGCTTCGGTGATACGTTTAGCCCCGGTACATTTTCGGCGCAGAGTCACTCGACCAGTGAGCTATTACGCACTCTTTAAATGGTGGCTGCTTCTAAGCCAACATCCTGGTTGTCTGGGCAACTCCACATCCTTTTCCACTTAACGTATACTTTGGGACCTTAGCTGGCGGTCTGGGCTGTTTCCCTCTTGACTACGGATCTTATCACTCGCAGTCTGACTCCCGAGCATAAGTCTTTGGCATTCGGAGTTTGACTGAATTCGGTAACCCGTTGGGGGCCCCTAGTCCAATCAGTGCTCTACCTCCAAGACTCTTAACTCGAGGCTAGCCCTAAAGCTATTTCGGAGAGAACCAGCTATTTCCAGGTTCGATTGGCATTTCACCGCTACCCACACCTCATCCCCGCACTTTTCAACGTGCGTGGGTTCGGGCCTCCATTCAGTGTTACCTGAACTTCACCCTGGACATGGGTAGATCACCTGGTTTCGGGTCTACGACCACGTACTCTTTCGCCCTATTCAGACTCGCTTTCGCTGCGGCTCCGCCTCATCAGCTTAACCTTGCACGGGATCGTAACTCGCCGGTTCATTCTACAAAAGGCACGCTGTCACCCATTAACGGGCTCCAACTACTTGTAGGCACACGGTTTCAGGATCTCTTTCACTCCCCTTCCGGGGTGCTTTTCACCTTTCCCTCACGGTACTGGTTCACTATCGGTCACTAGGGAGTATTTAGCCTTGGGAGATGGTCCTCCCGGATTCCGACGGGATTTCACGTGTCCCGCCGTACTCAGGATCCACTCTGGAGAGAACGAAGTTTTGACTACAGGGCTGTTACCCTCTCTGGCTGACCTTTCCAGGTCAATTCGTCTACCTCGTTCCTTTGTAACTCCGTATAGAGTGTCCTACAACCCCAAGAAGCAAGCTTCTTGGTTTGGGCTGATTCCGTTTCGCTCGCCGCTACTCAGGAAATCGCATTTGCTTTCTCTTCCTCTGGGTACTTAGATGTTTCAGTTCCCCAGGTTGCCTTCAGTACCCTATGTATTCAGGTAAAGATACTACTCCATTACGAGTAGTGGGTTTCCCCATTCGGAAATCTCCGGATCAAAGCTTACTTACAGCTCCCCGAAGCATATCGGTGTTAGTCCCGTCCTTCATCGGCTCCTAGTGCCAAGGCATCCACCGTGCGCCCTTTCTAACTTAACCTATGGCGCACAGAATGTTGTACTTGCGTACTGCCATTCTGGCTTTCTTACTTTTATTGATGTGATGTCGTTATCTAGTTTTCAAAGAACGATT
>NZ_NPIA01000018.1 GCF_002262935.1 Lottiidibacillus patelloidae
TAAAAGTAAAATTGGCTGGTTTAAGTCCAATACAATACCGCACTTTAACCAGCCAATCAGCTGCATAATATAAACTCTAACTTTTAGGGGTCACCACCATTTCATGGGTCCATTTTTACCTTTATCTTTTTCTTGATGCCATAAAAAAGGCAACTCCTAAAATAATAATGATTATTCCTGTTACTAAGTAATTATAATTTGGTGTTGCTGCGGTTGGTATTTCTTTACTTGTAGTATCGGTGCTAAAAGAAGACTGACTATAATCGAAGTCTGTTATAATTGTTGTTTCGTCTGTGATGGCTCTGATAGAGATAGGAGAGATAGCAGAGAAGATTAGAACAATCGCAAATACAGCTACTAAAAATAGACTAATATTCTTTTTATTGAAAAACTTCTTTTGCATAGGCAATGATCCCCAATCTATTTCTTCACAATTTTTCTTCTCGAATAGTACTTATTATATATATAATACTACAAAAGGCGTATGATTCCTTTTTTTAGAATTAATTAAAAATAATTTAAACAACTCTCAGTTTAAGAAAAGAACAAAAAAGGATGGCCAAATGGCCATCCTTCTTCATAATATATTTGCTGTTGTTAAGCTCTGCGACGTCTTGCAATTACTACTATAAATCCAGCTAGTAAGATAAGCACTCCAGCTATGATGTAATTGTAGTTTGATGTTGCTGTGTTTGGTAATTCTGTCTTATTCGGGTCTTTACTAAAGACAGCGTACGTACTAAAGTGATCTACTTCTACAGTCACTTTGTCACCTTCAAAACTGCCTCCGATAAGTTCCCAAACATTCGTCTCTTCGTTTAAGTAGTATACTTTTAGTTTATCCGTATCTAACCCTTCCATGTCCGCCTCATCAATTGTAAACGTTAATGTTACTGGACTTGAAAACTGTGATACTTCTCCACTTTCTTGAAGAATTGTAAACGAATAAGCACTTAGCGCATTTTTAATACCTTCAATTTTTTCAGCTATAATTTCTAGCGATTCATTCTTAAAGTTCTCTGCAGAAACTAGTAAACTAATTGTTGTCCCTTCTATTTGTATAGAAGCACTACCAGTAATCATTTCTTGCATAATTTCTTCCATTATTACATGGAACGTTTGTGAGTTAATCTTCACAGTAACGTTGCCTGCTTTGTCTGTTAAGATATCAGCTTCTGCGTCCTGTTCATCACTTTCTTTTTCTTTAATAGTAATAATGTTTTTAATACTTATTGTTGTAACTGTTTCATTTCCTACTTCATCCACTGCGTAAACTGTGTAATTACCATTGTTACTTACCGTAAATGAATCTGTAATTACTTCTCCAGCATTTTCAAAATCTAAGATATTTTTCTTACCTTTTAGAAGTTTAATTGTTTTAACTTCGCTCACTGTACCATCTACATCCACTGAAACAATAATATCTTTGTTCGTAAGATCTGTTATCGATGGTGTGAGTGTAATAATCGGTGCTTTTTGATCAATATTATCGATTGTGATTGTTTGTATTGTTTCGTTTCCTGCTTCATCTTTTACGTAAACAGAGTACGTTTCATTTTCGTCCGCAGTAAATGTTGTCCCTTGTAGCTCTGTTCCTTGGGATGCGAAATCAGAAAGTGACAACTCACCTTTCGCCCAT
>NZ_NPIA01000020.1 GCF_002262935.1 Lottiidibacillus patelloidae
CTCGACTTGCATGTATTAGGCACGCCGCCAGCGTTCGTCCTGAGCCAGGATCAAACTCTCCATAATAGTTTGTTTGATTGCTCATTTTCCATCTTTTTTTAAAGGTTGATGGAACCTTTTATCTAGAGTATAAACTCTAGGAATTACGATTGACTCGCTTGGCGTTTCGTTTAGTTTTCAAAGAACATCTTTGGTGGAGCCTAGCGGGATCGAACCGCTGACCTCCTGCGTGCAAGGCAGGCGCTCTCCCAGCTGAGCTAAGGCCCCAAATAATTATTAGATTTAATGGTCGGGAAGACAGGATTTGAACCTGCGACCCCCTGGTCCCAAACCAGGTGCTCTACCAAGCTGAGCCACTTCCCGATATAATATGGCGCGCCCGAGAGGAGTCGAACCCCTAACCTTTTGATCCGTAGTCAAACGCTCTATCCAATTGAGCTACGGGCGCATCATCATATTGTAATGTTTTAAAAAATGGTGCCGAGGGCCGGACTTGAACCGGCACGGTAGTCACCTACCGCAGGATTTTAAGTCCTGTGTGTCTGCCAATTCCACCACCCCGGCAAAAGTAAATCTTGGAGCGGAAGACGAGGTTCGAACTCGCGACCCCCACCTTGGCAAGGTGGTGTTCTACCACTGAACTACTTCCGCTTAATTAGGACTTTGTTACATTATTTAGTTGCTTTTCAATCACTTTGTTCATTATATATGGTGCGGGTGGAGGGACTTGAACCCCCACGCCATACGGCACTAGATCCTAAGTCTAGCGCGTCTGCCAATTCCGCCACACCCGCATATATAATTATTAAAAATGGTGAGCCATGAAGGACTCGAACCTTCGACCCTCTGATTAAAAGTCAGATGCTCTACCAACTGAGCTAATGGCTCTCAAAAATAGTGGTGCCGGCAAGAGGACTTGAACCCCCGACCTACTGATTACAAGTCAGTTGCTCTACCAACTGAGCTACACCGGCATAATAATGGTGGAGGATGACGGGATCGAACCGCCGACCCCCTGCTTGTAAGGCAGGTGCTCTCCCAGCTGAGCTAATCCTCCATTATTAATGCCTGGCAACGTCCTACTCTCACAGGGGGACAGCCCCCAACTACCATCGGCGCTGAAGAGCTTAACTTCCGTGTTCGGTATGGGAACGGGTGTGGCCTCTTCGCCATCATTACCAGACATATTTTTTTAAAGACAAGAAGTATTATAGCATGTACATTTTATTAATGCAACTATAATTTTCAGGAACATCGTTCCTTCAAAACTAGATAACGACAATCACATACATTTAATAGTCCAGCTGCGGCTCCTAGTTTCTCGAGGTCGCTTCACTCCATCAGTCGAAGTCTTTTGGACTTCTCATTCATGAGTTCCAGCGCTTGTCGAAACTATACAGTCGCCTCGCTTTTTATATTTTGGTTAAGTCCTCGATCGATTAGTATCTGTCAGCTTCACGTGTTACCACGCTTCCACACCAGACCTATCAACCTCATCATCTCTAAGGGATCTTACTT
>NZ_NPIA01000021.1 GCF_002262935.1 Lottiidibacillus patelloidae
GGTACTGCACCCCAGAAGTTAGAGTTAAAATTCTAACATCTGGGGTGTTTTTGTATGGCAAAATATAGTGAAAAGTTTAAATTAAGAGTCGTAAGAGAGTACCTAGACGGTACTCTAGGCTATAGGTTATTAGCAAAAAAGTATGGTATTACTGCTGTAGGTCAAATCAAAAGGTGGGTTCGAGTTTATAAAGAATTCGGAGAAAGTGGTCTACGCAGAAAACAATCTAAACAAGTTTATCCTGTCCAATTAAAGCTAGATGTATTAAACTTTATGAAACAGACAGGTGCTTCTTATCAAGATACTGCGATTATCTATAAGATGAACAATCCTTCATTAATTGCGAACTGGTACAGAACCTTTATGAAGGAAGGTATAGAAGGCCTAATGGGAAAAAAGAAAGGACGACCTTCTATGTCTAAAAATCATAAAGAAAAAAAGCGCAAACAAGAAAAAGAGTTATCTCGTGAAGAACAATTAGAACGGGAAAATGAACTTCTACGTTTAGAGAATTCCTATTTAAAAAAGTTAAAAGCTTTTCAAGAGAATCCGAATGCCTTCCTCGAAAAGCACAAGCAGCGTTGGCTTTCGCACTCAAAGAAGAAGGGTTCAAATTAAAATTGTTTTTAGAAAAAGTAGGTATTCCAGAGGCAACATACCATTACCATATGAAGCAACTACAGAAAGAAGATCCAGATAAAGTATGGAAAGAAAGAATTAATGAACTTTTTGAAAAGCATGAAGGAAAATATGGGTATCGTCGAATTCATTTAGCATTAAGAGCGCAAGGTCATGAAATTAACCATAAAAAAGTTCAAAGAATAATGGGCGAAATGGGGTTGAAGTGTGAAAAGTTCACACGTAAATCTCGTTATAAGTCATATAAAGGAACAGTTGGTAAAGTGGCTAGAAATCGTCTAAACCGTAGGTTTAGCACAACTGTCCGACTCCAAAAGCTAGTAACAGACGTGACTGAGTTTAAATGTATGGAAGACCAGAAGCTATACTTAAGCCCTATTATGGACTTGCATAATGGCGAAATTATCTCATTCGGTATATCTAAGCGCCCAACACTGGACTTTGTTATGGAGCCACTAAATCAGGCATTGGAAATCATTAAAGATGAAGCAGAATATCGAACAACGATTCATTCTGATCAAGGCTGGCATTATCAACATAACAACTGGGTAAAAACATTAAGCAAAAATAAGATCTTCCAAAGCATGTCTAGAAAAGGAAACTGTGCAGATAATGCGGTAATGGAGAATTTCTTTGGGATTCTAAAGCAAGAGATGTATTACGGGGAAGAATTAATAGCTTATGAAGATTTAAAAAGGAAGATTGAGAAGTACATTCATTACTACAATAATGATCGCATAAAAGTAAAATTGGCTGGTTTAAGTCCAATACAATACCGCACTTTAACCAGCCAATCAGCTGCATAATATAAACTCTAACTTTTAGGGGTCACCACCA
>NZ_NPIA01000022.1 GCF_002262935.1 Lottiidibacillus patelloidae
CTCTCTTACGACTCTTAATTTAAACTTTTCACTATATTTTGCCATACAAAAACACCCCAGATGTTAGAATTTTAACTCTAACTTCTGGGGTGCAGTACCTTTTTGAGAGTCTTTTTATCTATAAACGATGTTTTATGCAGCTTTGTTGTTGTGTAATTTTTGAAATGCGCTCGTATTTTTCAGTGCATTGTATAGTCGTGGTGCCATTAATGCACCGATCACTGTGAAAATAGCATCTTTAATAATAAATAGTGTCATGAATTTCCAAGCAGTTATATAAGTAATTCCTCCATAGAAACCACTTCCGTCAGCTAATTCTACTTTTCCTGCCATCCAAGCATTCCATCCGAAGTAAAAATAAGTTACCCCAATTACATAAAGAACAGCTAAACCAGCAAATGATGCTACTAAGTAAGTAAGTAGGTTTCTGTTTTTGCTTTTCTCAACAATTAACCCAGCAATAAAGGCAGTTGCAATGAAAGATAAAATAAATCCACCAGATATACCACCAGCTCCGACAAATGCACCGATTCCATGGTCAAATTTTGCGAATATAGGAGCTCCAGCTAATCCCACTAATGCGTAAACAGTCATAGAAATTGCGCCTAAACGGCTTCCAAGTAAAATGCCAGCTAAAATAGCGAAGAACGGTTGCATTGAGATTGGTACATTAAAGAATGAAACGTATGCTGCAATATTAGCACCAATCGCCATTAACGCTACAAACATTGCAGAAAGTGTAATATCAATTGTTCGTAAGTTTCTCATCTTATCTTTTCCCCCTATGAATGTGTAACTTTTTATGTACAACAAAAATATTACAAAAGTATAAAATTTATGTCAACTTATTTGTTATTTTAGGTTTACAAAAAAGTTAACAAAAAACAATTTATATAAGAAGTTGCTATTAAAGTAATAAAAATCGCCCCTTAGATATAGTTGATTAACGGCTAAATGGAGTGAATATGGAGATTGTATATCAGAAGATAAGGTAGGTTAAAATTTAAGCTCAATGCTAGCAATTCTAGGGTAGTATCATGATATATATATAAGAAAAACTATTTCTAGTTTACGGAACCGTTAGAAGGTGTTAGAATAAAAAAGTCGTAAAGACAAGCTTTTCCTTGTTAAAAAGTAATTTTAAAAAACTTTTCAAAAAGGTATTGCATTATATTAAGAAAACATGTTATTATATTTCTTGTCGCTAACAAACGCGACGCTAACAAATTGTTCTTTGAAAACTAAACGAAACGCCAAGCGAGTCAATCGTAATTCCTAGAGTTTATACTCTAGATAAAAGGTTCCATCAACCTTTAAAAAAGATGGAAAATGAGCAATCAAACAAACTATTATGGAGAGTTTGATCCTGGCTCAGGACGAACGCTGGCGGCGTGCCTAATACATGCAAGTCGAG
>NZ_NPIA01000023.1 GCF_002262935.1 Lottiidibacillus patelloidae
ATGGGCGAAAGGTGAGTTGTCACTTTCTGATTTCGCATCCCAAGGAACAGAGCTACAAGGGACAACATTTACTGCGGACGAAAATGAAACGTACTCTGTCTACGTCAAAGATCAAGCAGGAAATGAAGCAGTAGGTACAATTATTATTGGGAATATTGACCAGGTAAATCCTGAAGTAAGTATCGAAGTAACAGGAACAAAAGGAAATAACGACTGGTACACAACAGAAGCAACATTTAAGTTAACAGCGACAGATAATTTATCTGGCGTAAAAGAAATACAATATCGCATCAATGATGGTGAATGGACTGTTTACGATAGTCCAGTGTCATTAACTACTGATAGTATGAATAAAGTACAATACCGCGCAGAAGATCATGCAGGTAACATAAGTGAAGTAAAAGAAGAAAATATTTCAGTAGATACAACAAAACCAGAAACAACTATGACACTGAATAAAGTAGCAAATGAAAACGATTGGTACAATGAAGATGTGACAGTAGAATTAACAGTTACAGAAATAGGTTCAGGTGTAGCCGCGACGGAATATAGCCTAGATGGCGGAACTACATGGACACCATACGACGCACCATTCACACTACAGAACGGTCAGCACGAAGTAATGTATCGTACAGTAGACAATGCAGGGAACATAGAAGAAAGCAAAATAGAAACCGTGAATATAGATTCAGACTTACCAACGGTGTCTTTAACACAAACCCCAACAAATCCAACAAATGGGTTAGTGGAAATCATTGTCTCAAGTAACGGTACTGGAAGTGCGATTACGTTAACAAAATGGGCGAAAGGTGAGTTGTCACTTTCTGATTTCGCATCCCAAGGAACAGAGCTACAAGGGACAACATTTACTGCGGACGAAAATGAAACGTACTCTGTCTACGTCAAAGATCAAGCAGGAAATGAAGCAGTAGGTACAATTATTATTGGGAATATTGACCAGGTAAATCCTGAAGTAAGTATCGAAGTAACAGGAACAAAAGGAAATAACGACTGGTACACAACAGAAGCAACATTTAAGTTAACAGCGACAGATAATTTATCTGGCGTAAAAGAAATACAATATCGC